>JBJKRF010000073.1:0-39672 GCA_046704785.1 Anaerolineales bacterium
TGGAGGGTGGTGGGTATTGTTTTCGCATTTTTTAAAAAAATGGTTTGTGGGGTATTGTGGGGTATAAACGGTTTTTGTGGGGGTTTGGGCGGCGGTGCGCGCCGCCAACACCCCAACATTTACTCCTTTACCACGGGAAATCCCAAAGAATCCAAAAATGCAGCAACGGCCTGGGGAAACAAAGGCCGTTGCTGCGTCGCTTCCTAGTGCATGATGGCGGCCTCTTTCCCTACATTCAAGGTTCCGGCATCGAATTGTTTGCCAGACTCGATCAGGGTGCGTTCCGAACCATCTGCCAGTTGGTCGTTCAACTTTACCCAGCCGCTCTTGGTCTGAGCCACGAGGACGTAATAGCCGGGAGGCACTTCGTTAAAGGTAAACTTGCCGTCAGAGTCTGTCTTGACCGACATAAAGTACGGCTGGTCAGAGCAGGGCGTATCACCGGTGAAGCGGGCGCTGATGGGTTCCACACAGATTTCCACGTTTGCGTCCGTGAGCTTATTGTTATCGGCGTCCTCAAGAATTCCGGTGATGGAGGCCTTGATCTTGGTGTTCAGGTCGGGGATGGTTGGGCCGTCCTTCACAACGGCGGCAAACTCGACGTAATTGTCTGCAATGTCAGAGTTGTCCATGCGATAGGTCTTCCACTGATTGTTATCCATGACCGTCAGACCGTAGGAGGTGGATAGCCAAACCCGTCCCCGGCTGTCACCTGTCACGGAATAGACGTGATCGCTGGACAAGTTCTTCCCATCGACGTTGTAGTACTTCCAGCTATTGCCGTTATACATGACTGCGCCGTTGTTGAGGGTCGCCATCCAGAGATTACCGCTCGAGTCGAAGCTCATTCCCTGGACAAAGTCGTACCCCGATTTGGGGATCAGTTTCCAGGTGTTGTTGTCGTAGACAGCGACGCCTCGGCCATAGCCTACCCAGGGGCGTCCGGACGAATCGAGCGCCAGCCCCTGGAAGTAGAGATCTTCGTTGAAGCCCTGTCCTTTTTCGAACACCGTCCATTTATCGTCTTCGAACAATGCGACGCTGCGAGGCGTCAACGCCCAGACCCGGTTGTTGTCTGTGTCCACGGCCACATCCAGAACCAGATCGTTGGCGTCGTCGCCGGTTGCCAGCTTACTGGAGTCATAGGTGGTCCATTTGTCGTCGCTGTAATGGCTGACGCCGTTGTAGTGAGCGATCCAGATGTCGCCATTTTCTCCACAGGCAATTCCATTGACGATGTCGTAATCCGAGGGTTTGTCGATATGCTCCCACTTGTCGCCGTCGAACAGGTTGATTCCATCGGAGACGGCGACCACAATGCGATGATCCTTGGGGCAAACGGTTCCCTTGGGGACGTAGTTGCTGGACAGGCTGGCGTTGCCTGTATCTTTGTTATAGGTCTTCCAGCCATCTCCGTTGATGCAGGAGATGCCACCGTCGCGCAGTCCAATGCAGGCGATTCCCGACCCATCGGGCGAAGTGGTTGCTGGCAGCGCCGGCGCGTTGGGATCGTGCGTGGGCGTCGCGTTGACATCGGGCGTAGTGGTCGAAGTGGCATGGATATGCCTCGTCTGCTCACTGCTGCTTGTGGAGACCGAACAAGCCATACTGACAAGCAACAGGCACACGAGCAAAAAGAGTATGGGAAATCGATTCTGTTTCATCAAATATTTCTCCAGGTGATTTTCACCGGGTCAATGCGTTCATGCGCTAGGATACTTCTCTGCGCTTCTGCATGATGACGGTGCCGCCGAACAAAACGAGGCAAATGATAATCTGTGCGGACCAGGTGGTAATAAGCATGCGCAAATAGGCCGATCGGTCAGTTTTGTCAACAAAGGTCCAGCCATATTGGTCCTTGTACTGGCTGATGGTTGACTCTGCCGACCCGACTGCAGTTGCCCGTTTGGTCTTCAAATCGGTAATGTCTACCTGGTATTTTTTCAGGGCATCTTTGTAGTCTTCCTGCTTGTTTTGCCATGCATTGATTTCGTCCTTATAGATGTCCTGTAGTTGTGTGGCATCATTGTTGTAGCTGGTCAGGTTGCTGATGTATGTTTGCAACTCTGGGACGCTTTGCAACGCGGTGCCGGTAGGCGCTTCTGGTGCACGCGGCAGGTGGGGCTCTTCAGGCTGCGGCCCTGGGTCCACTGGCGAGGCAGGATCCGGCTTGTCGAGGGCATCGGTGTAATATTTACCGAGGCCTGGGAAGTTGCAACTGTCGATGTAGAGGGCATTTTGACCCATACAGGTGCATTGCGCATTTTTCTGATCCAGTGTGAGCGCATCTCGTTGTGCTTTTGGAAGAGACCAACACGCGTCTCCTGCTACATCGGAGCCTACCCCGCTGATGCCAACATAAGCCTGAAAGGCCCAGCGCATGGGAGCCACTGCGGTGATAGCGTCTGGGAGTTGGATGAGCGCACCGCTCAACACCATCTGTGGAATGATGAACAGGATCAACAACAACGGCGCAGCGTTGGCATTGGGCGCAAGGGCCGAACAGAAGAGCCCGACCATCGTCCCAGACAGAACCAAAAGAAATTCTGTAATGAAGAAGAATATCTTCTCTTCATTTCCGCCAGGCATTTGGAAGGCCATGTAACGGATCACAGTGAAGCACAACGCTTGGTAGACTGCCAGAACGATGGCGATCCAAGTCTTGGACAAAATGTAGGAGGAGAGCTGCAGGTTGACCATTCTCTCCCGCTTGTAGATCTCGCGTTCCTTGACCAATTCGCGCATCATGGCCAGGCCGCCCACCAACACCGATGTGTTGGTAAGGGAAATGAGCGTTACCACGAAATCGTTGAAGGCGCCGCTGGCAAAGCTGGTTGGGGCCTGCCCGACGCCGGACGCCAGGACGAAATCGAGCGAGGCCATCATAGGCGCGATCAGAATCAGCAAGATCAGGCTGAACTTATCACGCGTCATAATCTTGACGTTGCGTTCAGACAGAATGATAAACTGACGAATCACGGAGGCCTGTTTGCCCTTGGCCGCTGTTGCGGCGGTTTTCGGCTTGCTGGGTGCGCGTCCCATCAGGGGCTCCGTGATGTATTTTTTGTAGGCTGCGTCTTTCTTGTAACGATTTGCCCATTCGGTGCCGTTGGCCAGTTCTTCCTGGTCTAGCAGGGTATAGATGTTGTCGAATTCCATTGCGCTGGCGCGGCGTTCCCGTTCGCTACGGTACTGGTCGAAGTACGTCAGCGCTTCCTCCGGCGGCCCGAACCAGGTCAGGTAACCGCCACGGGCCAGGAATACCACCTTATCGGCCAGCATGACGTTCTTGGTGGCGTGCGTGATCATCACGATGGTGCGGCCCTGGTCAGCCAGGCGGCGCATCAGGCGCATCAACTCCGTCTCCATGCCGGGGTCCAGACCGGAGGTGGGTTCATCCAGGAAGAACAGGCCCGGCTTGGTGATCAATTCGACGCCGATTGAGACGCGTTTCTGCTGTCCGCCGCTCAGGCTGCTGATCTGGGTGTCCCGGCGGTGGGCCAGGTCGAGGTCTTCCATAACTTCCTGGATGCGCTGGTGACGTTCCGCCTCGGTTGTGTCTGCGGGCATGCGCAGGCGGGCCGCGTAATCCAGGGCCTGGAAGACCGTCAATTCCATGTGGATGATGTCTTTCTGTGGCACGTATCCGATCGTGGAGCGGATTGCGTCGAACTCCTTGTAAACGTCGATCGTGCCATTTACGATCACCTGTCCGTGGGTTGCGGGCCGGTAGCCGGCAATAGCGTCCACCAGGGTGGACTTGCCGCCGCCGCTTTGGCCCACGACGACGACGAACTCCTTTGGCTGAATGACCAACGAAATGTCTTGAAGGATATTCAGGTCTTTGTTGACCCATTTGTTCAAGCCGAGCACATCAACACGCACGCCGCCTTCAGACTGGTCGGATTGAGTGAACTCATTTTCATCCACCACAAAGCGGTAAGGCCCGATCTGGATGGCGTCCCCCGGCTGTACCCAGGTTTCGGTGACGTTCTTCCCGTTGACGAATGTCCCGTTGCTGCTGCGCAGGTCTCGTAGCCGGAAGCGTTTGCCGATCTTTTCCACTTCGGCATGATATTGGGAAACCGTCGGAGCGGGAATCACGATATCGTTGTCTTTGTTGCGGCCTATCCGCATCAAGCGGTTCTCGGTGAACTGGATGGAACGCTGCGGCGTAGCCGCCTCGGCCAGCGGCGCCAGATAGTCCAGCGTAACCATTTCGCCGGGTGCGTAGCCGCCGATGCGTATCTTTGCCCCGTGGTACATGCGGACGGGTTCCATCACGGGCTTTCCGTCCAGCATGAGCGCATTACTCAGATTGGGCGCAGGGACCAGGTAATAATCGTTTCCACGCTTTTCCAACTCGGCGTGTGAGCGTGAAACAAAACGATTATTGAGCACGATGTCATTGTCGGCCTGGCGCCCGATGCGGATGCGCGGCGCAGTGAGGGTGTAAATCTTTGTCTCCTGGCCCGATTCATTGACGACCAACTGTGGCGGACTGGCTGGCACCGGAGCCGGTGCCGGACCTGCCGGGCCCGACCCGGACGGGGGTTTCATCATGACCGTCTTGCCCGAATCACTCTGACCAGGCATCCCGTTCATGCTCGCCATGTCGGCTCCTTGCATCATGGTCTTGTTCGATGCATCCGACCCTTGCCCGGGTGTCTGATCAGAACTGCCCGGTTCGTTCATCATCATTGTCTTGTTTGAAGCATCTGGGGCGTTCATCATCGTCTGGTTGAGCGCGTCGGGTTTGATTACAACGGTTCCGCCAGCGGCCTCCGGCTTCTGCATAACGATTGTCAGACGCAGTTCGACCTGGTCACCCAGCCTGATCGTGTCACCGTTCGAGAGCGGTCGTAATCCCTGAATGCGTTCGCCGTTGACGAAGGTGCCGTTGCTGCTGCCCAAGTCTTCAATGGTGTATCCAGAGTCTGTCCGTGAGATGCGGGCATGTTTTCGTGAGACATTGGCCTGGTTGATGACGACGTCGGCAGGCCCTACGCGGCCAATCGTCAATGGCTTGTCGGAAAGGTCGATTCTCTCGTCCTTTCGTGGTCCTTTCGTGATGACCAGGTAGTCCTGTGCATTATCCATGAATACCTCCAAAAATAATAATCAGCGCTTTGGGCGTCTGGCGGCGGCTGCCCTGTGAGGGCAGGATCATCTCACCGCGTAGTTTCCCAAGGCCCGTGATGATTCCGTCAAGGTGTGAATCCTAATTCCTATGCCTTTATTCTTCAAGGGTCAACGATTTCTTCGGGCATCCCGGTCTCTCAGCCGGAACAAGATATGCCGTGTGTTGACCACCACCGCAGAGGCCAGAAATAATTGGTACAGCCAGCTCTGCGCGACCAATCTCAAGTCGCTCAAGAACGAGACGTTTCCACCTACCAGGTAACGCCAGAGATGGACCCCCCCTATCGCCAAGATGGTGACGAACAAAATGCGGCCCATCATGCGGCTCAATACGCTGGCGGTAAAGACCCATTTATCGACTGTTGAGCCAAAATTGACCAGTGGACTGGACAGGGTGGTTTGGGCTCGTATCATCAGGTCGTTAAGTGCCTTGCTGACATCATCAATGTTCAAGAAGAAGCCGTCACCTGCATTGTCTTTGAGCCGTTGCCGCCATTTCTTCTTGATGAGTTGCGCGCGGTCCTTCATGAATTGCATGTATTCGTAATAACGATCTAACTCATGGTCCAGGCGTAGAACGATTGAATCGTAAAGCAGGGTTGCGCGAATCATGCGCAGCATGTGCAAATTCATCGGTATGTTGAATTTCTGGCCGATTTGCATCATGACCAGCCATTGCCGCGCCGAGGTTCGTTCCCAGTAATGTGTGTATTTGGCTGGCGTGTTAAAAGTATGCAGCACACGCATGTATTCGTCCTGGATCTCTTTGATCAGCGCCGGGAGGTCTACTGGCGGCAGCGGTTCCATTAAACTGATGGCCGCACGCGCCATGGTTTCCACATCCTGGTTTGCCATGCTCAAGACCATTTGCTCCAGGGCGATCAGTTGCTGGTTGTTGAAGCTACCACAACTGCCGAAATCGACGAATGTCACTTCGCTGTTCGGGCGGATGAGGATATTGGCTGGGTGGGGGTCGGCATGGAAGAAGATGTGCTCGTCGCAGCACCAGAAATTTACCCAGAGAATACGTCGCGCCACCAGGCCGGGATCGATGTTCAACTCGCGTAGCAACGTACGCCCTTTGGGATCATTCTGCTCGACGGCTGAGATGACCTCCCAGAGCCATAACCCCGAGACGAACTCCTGAACCAGTACCTCGTCGCCTGACAGTTCGAAGTAAACGCGTGGAGCGGTGAAAAAATGCTTTCCCGACTTCTTGGCGTTTCGGCGGAAAATGTCCTGGAAACGACCCTCGCGCCGAAAATCGAGTTCCTCCGTCAGAATCTCGTGCAACTGAATCCGCAGGTTGCGCGTATAACCGGGGCGCACGAAGGTCAAGAACTCGGCGGTCTTTAAAATCCAGTCCAGCACCTGCAAGTCGGCCATGAACAATTCTGCGATGCCGGGCCGGCGTATCTTGACGACCACCTTGGTACCATCCCGTAAGATGGCTTGGTACACACAGGCCATAGAGGCTGATCCTACCGGTTTCGGGTCGAAGACGGAAAAAACCTCCTGCCAAGGGCGTTGGATAGCGTGTTCGATGGCTTCCAAAGCCTGCTCTGTGGAGAAAGGCGGCATACGGTCCAACATCTTCGACAACTCGATGCAGTAGGCCCAGGGAACCAGGTCGATGCGCATGGCGACCTGTTGGCCTAATTTGACGAAAGTGCCGCCGGCTCGTTCCAAGGCGCGGCGCAGACGGACGGCTCGTCTCTCGACGCTATCCCGATGCAGCAGTTGATCGATCAGGTTGCCAAAGACGATTGTTGCCAGTAGATTGATCCAGGTCAATAGGCGACTCAGGCTACGCCAGACGGAGCTCTTGAAAACCGGTGACTCCAGAGAAGGCAACCAATGCCGCCTCTCGTCCGGCGCGATCAACTGCTCACGCCGGGGAATGCTCTGCAAGATCGCCTCGGCGGGAGGCTGCTTGGTCACTTTGGCAGGCTCTTCCTTGGCGATTTCCTGGTTGCGGCGCCACTCCTGCACGGCATCGAAGACGGACTGTCGAATGTGGAGGGGTTTCAGGTCGGCTTGCGTGTCCATTGGGTCGCTATACATCTTTGTCATCCATGCGGAACAAAACGGTTCTACTGTTTACAACAATTAATACCAGGATGGCGATCTGGTAAAGAGGGTTTGTCACTACCGCTTGCAGGACTTTATATACGTCAAGGGCTTGGCCGATGCCAAGCTGGAAAGCAACCAAAATGGCGGCGATCAACGTTGTGAACAGCGCCTGCGCTGAAAACTGGACCAACGTGTACACGGCGAAAGACCATTTGCTCATCAAGGCATTGAAGTTGACGGATGGCAGCGAGAATAGGTGGATCGTACGCATGTAGAAACCTTCCAGGGTTTGGGCAATGCGGTCGATGCGGATGATGAGCTGTTCGTTCGACTTGCCGTCCAACTGGTCGAGGATGGTGTCGGTCACACGCCGGCGGGCCTGTTCTGCCTTGTAGCTGTCGAAGTCTCGATATTCCTCGACGAAGTCGATTTCGTGATCCAACCGAACAGCCATCGACTCGAATAATAGCGTCGATCGAAGAAGCCGCAAGACCTGGATATCGATCGTCATCCCGTATTTATGGGCGACTTCGATCATCCCCATCCACTGAACGGCAGAAGTGCGCTCCTGCCAGGGAATACTTTCGGGCGTAGCTTCCAAGGCATACAGAACCTGCCAGTTGTAGGTTTCCAACTCCTGGGTCAGTTCGATGATATCGACCGGCGGCAAAGGCTCCATCAGGATGAGTGTGGAACGGGCCATGTTTTGGGGGTCGCGCTGCCAGGCGTAATACAAGTTTTGTCGCACGGCCTGTCGCTTCGTGCGGCTGAGTGTTCCGGTGGTGGCAAAGTTGACGAAGTATAGCGTGCTATTTTTCCCGATAATGACGTTATCGGGGTTGGGGTCGGCATGGAAGAAAAGGTTTTCTTCACGAGCCCAGTAGTTTACCCATAGCAATCGTTTGGCCACTTTCTTGGGGTCGATGTTTCTTTCGCGCGCCTGCGCAAGGACGTCCTGGTTGCCTTGCTCCATGGCGGAAAGCAACTCCCACAGCCACATGCCGCTGGCGAACTCGTTGACGACAACATCTTCTCCCGACAATTCCAGGTGGATACGCGGTGCAGAAAAGAAAGATTCGCCCGATTTGGCCGCGGCCCGGCGGAAGGCGTCCTGGCGGCGCGCCTCTTGCACAAAATCCAATTCTTCGAGCAGCAGGCTGCGGAACTCGTCGCGGACTCCCCGTGTGAAGCCTGGACGAAAAATCGTCAGGAACTCCGCGATCAACAGCATCCAGTCGAACGCTTCCAGGTCGGACATGAACTGCTCGCCGATGCCCGGTCGACGCACTTTGACTACTACCTTCTCTCCGCTGTGTAACAACGCCTGGTAGAGGCAACTGACCGATGTGGAAACGATCGGATCGGGGTCGAAACGTTCAAAAGTCGCAGAAAGCGGTTTCCCGGTGGACTTTTCGACGATTGCAATGGCCTGATCAACCGGGAAGGGCTCCATCCTGTCGATCATCCCGGATAGTTCATTGCTGTATACCCAGGGCACAAGATCAACACGCATGGAGATGTGAAGGCCCAACTTGATGAAAGCGCCACCGCTGCGTTCGAAAGCCCGGCGCAGCCGTAAAGCGCGCCTCCTGGGCGTATCACGACCCAGGAGGATATCAATCAATGTATTGACGGAGAAATAGAGGATTAATTGGTACCAACGGAAGAGACGGCTCAGTGAACGAAGGTGATTGACCTCGAAAGAAACAAACCGCATCTGCGGTAGGGAGTCATCAGATGAGACCTCCAGAAATTTCCGGCGAGGCAGTTCAGCGAGAATTCCCGGATGTTCACTGCCGGCTACGGGAACGGTAGGGGTATGCATAATGGGTGGCTGTTTCGTGAAATTGGACACGTCATCTTTAGATTGGTCGATTGTCTAGGTGAAAATTCTATTGAACGTTGGGTCGCTATTTAATCCAAAATTATGTCTCATGTAATAAGAAGTTGCAACTCTTTCTCGATTTGCTGTAGTACTTGCGTTGGCTGCTGGCCTATGAAAGTTGTGGACAACTTGCTCAGGAGCCTTCCTTACAGCCGTCCACCGTGGACGGAGCCGATACGCGGATATTCCTGCCCCATGAATAATGCCCGTGCTTATTTGGGCCACGACCTTTTTTGGACAGTGAGTCTGTGATCTGATGGCGTTTAATATGCGCTTACCAGATTTTGCCGCTCGGCTGCCTGTCAAGTACAAATCCGATGACAGCGCCCACCACTACACCGATGGGAACCCAAAGCACAATCGAATGTGCAGCGACGCCGATTGCAGCACCGACACCCACACCAATTGCTGTCCAGGCTCCCATTAATTTGTGATCTTTCAAAGTTTTTCTCTCGTAACGCTCAACTATGATTCCTACTGTCATCGATGGATTTTGACTCTCTGAGAATGGTGCAGTACAAAGCAGATTTGTGCAGGTGTGGACGGCGTTCTGCGCTGCCCACACCTGTATGTGTACTCGTCAATTCCGGAGAAAGGAACCCATGGAAACGGTATGGGAATGGAAACGGTATTTGTATATGGCGACTAGTGCTGCAACTTTGTATGAAAGTAGAGAGCGCAAGGCCTATTTTTTGGGGAAGAAATTCAGAATGCAACCCTACAACTTTTCTTTTTTAAGGAAGTCGCGGTGCTAGAGAGGCCACATACCGATCTGTTTGGAAATACGCCGCAAGTTTTTGCGTAATCTCTTGGGGGATGCGATCCTGCTAACGGACTCTGCCACATCTACGGGAATATCGCTGGCTTCTTTTATAAAGGCGGAAGTTGCTTTGGCGGAGTTGTGCACAAAATCCTCGGCGGCTCCATCTTTCTTTGCCTTTGCGGATTTCTGGCGTTCGTTCTCGTAAGCATCAATCCCTTTCGAGAAAGCCTTTGCAGCCTTTTGCGTCATGTGAACCATATCCCCTTCCAGGCGTTGGACATCTTCGAGGCCTTCGGAGTATCGCTCCTCTCCATCGTCCTCGCTGTTTTTGTCCTTTTTTCGGCTTTTGTATTCCAGAACGATCGGTTGGATTTTCGGGTGTAGTTCACCGTGTGAGTGGTGCAATAAACGGACTTTTTTATTCTGAAGGGTGGTCATGGTTAATCGTCCTCCTCATCGTCATCATCGTCGTCGTAATCATCCAACAGGGGCAGGATCATCCTTTCCAGGTCCAGTCGTCGACGCCTGGATTTTTCGTAGACCATGACGACAGGAACTAACACCTTCCCGTTGGCATCTTCTCCCAACATGTCTTTGACCTCATCAATGACGTCAAGGACTTCATCCCACAATTTGCCTTCGCCATTTTTTAGGTCTTTAATGGTACTGGCTTTCTTTTTGCCCAAATCAACAATAACGGGCTGGGTCATCTCTGTCGATGTTTCTACAGCTTCTGCTTCTGCGGTTTTTTCCACCATAATTTCCTCGCTTTCCTCTAAAAAACATGAGTTTGAGAAACGATACCCGGATGGCTCAAAACATTGTGATGAGCGATTTCAGGGTGTACACAAAGAGTTAGGGGAGATGAACCGGACACTTGGTGATGAAGCTTCTCTAGGAAGTGCCCGGAATGCTGTAGTGCCTACAAAATCCTACACTTCAAGCCGTAGTTTCCTAATCCGACGTAAGTACTAATGGGATTGACAACAGCTAATGTTTAGATATATGATGGTCTCAAGTTCGATGTTGCCTGACGTATTTTACCTTATTTGTTTATTTTATGATGAACTTTAAGTAAAAATCTGGAACCAGGCGAGAAAATGTCGGTAAATATGTCCAGTTGTTGAAATGACAAGCCTATTGACTTTGATATTATAGCGCAATGTGATGTCAGGAAACCACCGGTAAAGATCGAAACATATTTGCTGAATATCGTAGACCATTGGTTGGCTTCATCTGTGTTGTTGTAAAAAAAATATAGATGATGTTCAACTTGTGATTTGCGGGGGGAAATGACATCTTCTCGTTACAATTGAGACCAACTCAAAACACCTGGAATGTCGTTCATTGGTAATATTTAATATTGCACTGTTCCTGCGATACGGAAGGTATGGAATAGTGACAATGACGAGGAATACAGGTCCTTTCCGGCATTTATGCCAGGAATGTGATTCAGGTATTTGTTCCTCAACATATTCGGCGTTACTCAACACCAAAATTCGAAACGCCAGGTGGCCAGTTTTTAATCAAGAGCGGAGTATAAAAATGACCCCTTCTCGGCAAGACCACTCAATGGATACACCAGACCCAATCGCTCTGATTGGTGTCGGGTGCAAGCTTCCTGGAAATATCCTTACTACAGGAGAGCTACTTAAGGCCCTGCGTGATGGCCGTGACCTGATTACCGAAATACCGCCTGATCGTTGGGACGTGAATGCCTATTACGACCCCGATCCGCTTGCACCGGGCAAGACTTATGTGCGCAAGGGAAGCTTTGTCGAAGACATTTACCGCTTCGACGCCGGTTTCTTCGGGATCTCGGATGCGGAAGCTGCACGTATGGACCCGCAGCAACGCATGGTTCTTGAAGCTGTCTGGCATGCCTTGGAAGATGCCGGCCAGTCGGCAGAAGAACTGATGCACAGTAATACGGGTGTGTTCCTGGCAATGATGAACACCAACGGATACTCCCATCTTAAAGGTGTGTTCGAAGGCCCCATGGGAATCACCGCTTACGATGCCATGGGAGACGCTATGAGCATCTCTGCCGGACGCATCTCCCATTTCCTCGGGCTGGAAGGCCCCTGTCTGACGCTTGACACGGCTTGCTCCAGTTCCTTGGTTGCCTTGCATTTGGCGCGCCAGAGTATCCTTTCGGGCGATTGCGACCTGGCCATCGTTGCAGGCGTGAACGCCATCTTGCATCCCGCCATCCACATTGCCTTTTCGAAGGTAGGGCTTATGTCCCGCGCCGGGCGTTGTGCCACCTTCGACTCTTCGGCGGATGGATATGTCCGCGGCGAGGGTTGCGTGGCGGTAGTTTTGCGTCGCCAATCCCAGGCTGTCGAAAAAGGCGACCGGATCATCGCCAGCATCGTCGGTACGGCGGTCAATCAAGATGGGCATACTCCGGCCCTTACCGCTCCGAACGGGCGTTCGCAGGAAAAAGTGATTCGCAGCGCGCTGGCGCGCGTTGGCGTTAGCCCAGGCGAGGTAGGCTATGTGGAAGCGCATGGCACCGGCACTCCCGTCGGCGATCCCATCGAGATGAGTGCGATCGTGAATGTCTTTGGGCCGGGCCGCACCGATGATCAGCCGCTGTACGTTGGTTCCGTCAAAAGCAATTTTGGACACATCGAAGCGGGCGCCGGTTTGTTGGGACTGGTCAAAACCGCTTTGTCGCTGGAACAGGAGGAGATCTTCCCCAGCATCCACTTTACTCAACTCAACCCCAACATCGACCTTGGCTATGCTCCCGTTCATGTGGCGACGAAGAGAACGCCGTGGCCGCGTTCCGATGCACCGCGGTTGGCCGGCATCAATTCGTTTGGCTATAGCGGCACGAACGCTCACGTGATTTTGCAGGAAGCACCGGCTGTGACGAACGGCCATGTTGCGGCGGCCCAGAAATCGAGCTTGGTCGAGCACGGAAGTAACCTGGTGGTTATCTCGGCCAAGTCGACGGCCTCGTTGGGTGAACTGGTCGACCGCTGGATCGACTTCCTGGAGAAGGATAAAGCCGCTTCGTTGGATAACATCGCTTTTACGGCGGCGTTGGGTCGTACACAGCTTGGCCATCGATTGGCAATTATCGGTAGCGAAAAGGAGGAGATCAAGCAAAAACTCCTCTCGTGGCGCGACGGTCGTACTCCCAAGGGAATGGCCTCCGGTCAGGTCTTTGTCAAGATCAAACCGAAAATCGCTTTCATGTTTACCGGTCAGGGAGCGCAGTACGCCGATATGGGGCGCGAACTCTACGAGAGCGAAGCCCGTTTCGCCGAGGCCATCGATCGTGTGGCGGCGGCTATGGACGATGAGTTGGGCGTTCCGCTGCACGAGGTCCTGTTCGGCGAAAAATCGGCGACCTACCTGGAAAATACACGTTACGTCCAACCGGCCATGTTTGCCGTTGAATATGCCTTGGCAGATTTGCTGCAAGATTGGGGCGTCGAGCCGGCTTACGTCATCGGTCATAGCGTTGGTGAGATCGTGGCAGCCTGCGTGGCAGGCGTTCTGGACCTGGAAGATGCGGCCCGTTTTGTAGTTGCCCGCGGCCGTTTGATGGGCGGATTGCCCGCAGGCGGAAAGATGCTCGCCATCGCCGCCTCCGTCGAACAGGTTCAACGTTGGGTTCAGGGTCGGGAATCGCAGGTTGCAATTGCGACGGTGAACGGCCCGCATGCTGTGGTGGTCTCCGGCAGCGCCGAGGCCGTGGCAGAGATCGACGAAATGGCGCAGGCGGCTGGTCGTCGCACCAAGGAACTCGAAGTTTCCCATGCCTTCCACTCCCCGTTGATGGATCCCATCCTGGACGAACTCACCCAGGTGGCCGGTTCGATGCGCATCCACCCGGCGCGCATTCCCATCGTGTCGAACACGACCGGCGATTTCCACGGCGATGAGATCAACCCCGAATATTGGAGTAGCCATGTGCGACACGCGGTTCTCTTCCATCAAGGCATGGAAAAAATCGTCGATGCAGGCTGCTCGGTCGTGGTCGAAATCGGGCCCCACCCGGCGCTGACGCCTGCGGTGGTGACGGCCTTCGACGCTGCCGGCATCCAGGTGTTGCCAACGTTACGACACGATAAGAAAGACGTGCTCAATCTCCTTGGCAGTCTGGCGTCGCTTTACGCGAACGGCGCGCCGCTAAAGTTTGAGCGCCTCTTCTGGAATCCCACTTACCATCGCATATCGCTTCCGTTGTATCCCTTCGGCGGCGACCGATATTCATTGAGTATGGAAGGCGTCATCGACCTGCCGCCCGAAGCTTTTCCTTTGAGTGGGCCGGTGGGTGCGTCTGGGGAGGAAGAACAGGATGAACTTCCCGCGCTTCCCGAACCGCTCCATCCTTTGCTGGGTACGGTGGTGACCCATACAGCGCGGAAGACCGTCTTCGAAATCGGACTCAAGACCAGCATCCCGTGGACGGATCACCGCGTTTTGGGCGCTACGGTCTTCCCCGGTACGGCCTACATCGAGATGGCCCTGCGCGGCTTTTCAGCGATTTCGGGGCAGGATTGGTGCGCTGTTACCCTGAAAGAAGTAGCCTACGAGCGACCACTGTTGCTCTCTTACCGTCAGGAAAAGAAGGTGCATCTGACTCTGGAACAAGCAGTCAGCGGGAAGGGAAGCACTAAATTTACCATCGGCGCAGGCGATGACAGTGGTGTCGTCTACTGCCGAGGCCGCATCATGGCTTCGAAGGAAAAGCAGGAACAGGTGAGCCTGGACGAAGAATTAGGCGCCCGCAAGTCGGAGTTGCAAACAGGTCCGTTCTACGGCGAACTACGCAATCGAGGCTTGGAGTATGGCGCCAAATTTGCCAACGTGCGTGAAGTCTGGCAAGGGGAGGCCGGCTCCGGTGAAGCCGTTGGGCGTGTGGCCGATTCCCCCTTGGCTTCTGCGAACGGCCACGATCCGTTCAAGAATGCAGTCCTGCTGGACGGCTGTTTACAGGTCTTCGGCGCTGCGCTTGGGCTACTCGACGATATCAACCAGGCGGGTGTCTTTGTTCCTGCCTCCATTCAGTCCGTGACTTTGCAACGCGAACTACCCTCCGAGATGTGGAGTCACGTCAAGCTGAATTCGAATGGAAACAAACGGGCCGCGCTGGCAAACGTCCGTGTGGTGAATGAGGAGGGTGACTTGCTCGTCGAATTCAACGGGCTTGAACTCCGCCATACCCTGTCGATGTCTGCTAGCGCACAGGGCGCTTCTGGGAACGGAAAAGCCAAACTGCCCGTGAACAAATTCTTCAAATCGCGGGAGCATTTGATCGAACTCTTGCGCCCCATGTCCAGAAAAGAGCGCGTAGCGCTGCTATCGAAATGGATGGCTGCCGAAATCATCGATACGATGGGTCAGGCGGCTGATGGGCTGAGCATCGAAAAGCTTCCACCGTCTACGGCGTTTCTTGAAATTGGACTGGACTCCCTGCTGGTTACCGAACTACAGCGTCGCATCCAGGAGCGCTTGGAATTCCGCTTTAAACCAATGCAGGGCTTGGACTACCAGTCGATCGAGTCGCTGGCGGAATTTATCCTCGACGATGTGCTATCCGCCGATTTAGTGGAAGCCGCCGTACCGGAGCCTGAAGTAGAGAATTAACCATCCTGTTGGATGGAGGAGACTCCGTCCATGCCTGATCACACTTGACTGTTCTGCGCTATGAGGAGAGTAAAATGACCGACTCACTTTCTGTAGATGTAGATTTTGCACTGAATTATATTGAGAATCATCTTGACAAACGCCAGGTTAACAAGATACAGCACGCGTTTCCATCCCCGCGTTTTTGGAGCGAGACCGATGTGCCTGTGAGCCAAACGCTGGCGGACCGCCGAAAGCTCCATGACATGGGGCTTGGTTCTCCTGTCAACCTGTACGTGGGTGTCCCTTATTGCATTCAGACCAATCCTGGAAAATGCGGTTACTGCCTTTTCCCGGTGGAGGCTTTTACGGGGAATGTTGATCTCGAAACCTATTTTGACTATCTCAAGAGGGAAGCTGCCATGTACAAGGAGGCACTCGAGGGAATTCCCCTGGGGGCGGTCTTCTTCGGCGGCGGAACATCGAACCTCTACAAGGCCGATAAATATATCGAGTTGATGAATCTGGTGCGCGACTTGTTCCCCAATATTCCTCCGTACGTGGACGTCACGCTGGAGGGCATTCCGCAACTCTTTACCCGCGAAAAGATGAAAGCTATCCGCGACGCTGGTATGAACCGCATCAGCATGGGCGTCCAGCAGGTGAATGAACGGCTGAATAAGCTCAGTGGGCGCAAACAGACCACGCAACATACCATCCAGGCGTTGGAATGGGCGCGCGAATTTGGCCTGGCCGCCAATATCGATTTGATCTTTGGCTGGCCGCAACAGACTGTGGAAACCATGGTCGAAGACCTGGAGACGGCCATCTCGTGGGGCGTGTACGATATTACTCACTATGAACTGAATGTCGGCGGTCCGACGGACTTTGCGCTCAACCGTTATCATGAACTCCCCAGCACCTTGAGCAACCTGGAAATGTACCGGGCCTCGCGCGATCTGTTGACGAGCCACGGTTTCGAACAGGTCACCGCCTATAACTGGCGCAAACCTGGCGATCCGAACAGCCGCACGTACGAGGAAGGCGTGACGCGCCGCTTCGACAGCATGGATACCTTGGGCCTGGGTTATGCCGCGCTCACCTTTTTTAATGATGTGACTCTTGAAGATGGGCATTCATGGTCCTTCATTAGTTGGCGCGATCTGAAGGAATACAAGGCGGCCATCGACGATGGAAGATTCCCTGTGGAGCGTGGTTTCCGCCATGAACGTGAAGATTTCATGATCTCTTTGGTGTGGCGCAATCTCTTTGGCCTGGAAATCGACCGCGAGAAATTCTACAAGGCCTTTGAAGACGACGCTTATGATTTGTTCAACGGTGTTTGGAAGGCGCTCGAAGAATACGAATTTATCGAGGTCACACCAGAAAAGATCAAGCTTGTCAACGACGGCCCATTCTATACGCCGATGATCCAGACACTGCTGGCGGAAAAGCGTTATCATTACCTGCGTGAAAAGATGGTTGCCGAAGTACAAGGCCAGGAAATCTTTACATAATTTCTAGCCTTTCCTTACGAACCGGATAGGGCGCCGTATGGCAAAGGCGCCCTGATTTCCACAGTTTCGTTATCGAACTCTTTTGGTTCTTTGGGAAGAAGTGGGGTTGATGGGTAGATGTGGAGACACACCTCCACAAATCTACTTCACCCCACTTGTCTCCCAAGAGCCCTCTTTTTATGAAAATAGATGATGGGTAAGCCGGATGATGTCCCATTCTGACGATAAATTTGACATTTCCCAAATTCAAGCTGAGTTGCAGCAGATCATCATCGATGCGTTCGGTGATGATCTGCCTGTTCTACCTGACGACATTCCAATTCTCGACCTTGGCATCGGCTCTTTGGCGCTGGTGGAAGGGATGCGGCGGGTCTATGATCGCTTTGGCGTGTTGGTCTCGATCCGTCGAATCATCGAGGGGCAGGTCACACTTGGCGGGTTGGCGCTCTACATCGAGCAGGAATTAAACGCCCCGCAGTCGCGTAGGACAAATTCACGAGCGGCCTCCAACCCCTGGAAAGTGCAACGCCAGGTTCCGATGGCGCCCTCCCAGCAGCATATTGGCTTTTTGAGCCGCTATTCGAACGAAGCAGGAGCCGCCTTCAACGAGGCGCTGCTTCTTCGTTTAACAGGTCCGCTGGACGGCCCTGCGCTCCAGGCGGCGATTGAGGAAGTCTGTAACCGCTATGAAGCGTTGCGCACAGCGCTCGACCCGGAAGCCAACGCGCTCAATATCGGCAGTGGAGACCCGCAAGAATTGCTCGGCTCGCCAGCCTCCGCCGAAGATTTACAACAAAGGTTGACGGAAATCGTTTCCCGGCCTTTCGAGCCCGGCAAACCATTGTTCCGCGCGGAGTTGTTGCGCCTGTCGGATACGGAACACGTTCTGGCGTTGGTTGGACATTCGCTCGTGCTCGAACGTCAGGCCCTGGATATCGTCCTACGCGATCTGGCGCAGCTTTATGGGGTTTTCTCACGAGACGAGGCTGCGCCGCCTGTGCCGCCGTTGTTGCAGTGGGCTGATTACCTGGCGATGGGAGAAACCGCCGAGGCCAAAAAGTTGCACCAGCTTGCCGAAGAATATTGGAAGAAGGCTTTCACAGCCGGTGTGCCCTCCATGGAATTTCCTTCCGACCAGCCTCGCCCGCCTGTCAAAAAGTATGACGGCGCCCGCGTCTCTGTTCCACTCGATGGAAAGCTGAAACAGCGCCTGGAGAACTGGGCGGCCAGACGAGGCAAAAGCAAAAAGGCAGTCTTGCTGGCCGCTTTTACAATCTTCCTGCAAAGGTTATCGATGGTGGAGAGCCTGGTGGTTGGCGTGGAGAGTGAGCCGCTTTACCTCGAGACGGATATGCAGGCTGTGGCCCACACGCGGAACATGCTCCCCGTCTGGACGACTTTTCGCCCGCAAGAGAACTTTGAAAACTATATCGATGCCCTGGCCGATGCGCTGACCGAGGCCGACCGACATCGCAACCTTTCGCTGGCCGAGCTAATCCAGCTTCTCGATGTGCCGCGCGACCAGAGCCGTTCGGCGCTCTTCACGGTTGCTTTCCGCTCCTGGCAGCAGACGCACGTCCCGGCCTTCGCCGGCCTGACTGCGGCCTATCTTCTGCCGCCCAGCGCCGGCGCTCGTTATGACGTTGAATTAATCGTTGTTTCGACCGAAAAGAGCACCACCCTGGTCTGCGACTACAGCACCGAACTTTTCGAGGCCGAGACGATTTCCCGCTGGTTGCAGGGCATGCTGGCTTTGCTGGATTCCGGCCTGCTCCAGGCCGGCCAGGCCTGTGGCCTGTTGCCAATGATGCCGGCGAGCGAACGTGAGCAACTCCTGGTTGGATGGAACCAGACGGCGAAAGCGTATCCACGCGAAGGAACCGTCCTCGACCTGCTTATGGAACAGGCGCATGCTCACCCCGACCGCGCCGCTGTCCGTTTTGGAGAGGCAACTCTGAGCTACGGCCAGATGCTCGAACGCGCGGAGGAGATCGCAGCGGCGCTCCACGCCCGGGGCGTCGGGCGCGGCGACCGGGTGGGAATCCTGCTCAAACGTTCCCTCGACCTGATTCCCGCCTTGCTTGCTGCATGGCGTCTGGGGGCGCTGTACGTCCCCATGGACGTGAGCTTTCCGAAGAGCCGTCTGGTTTACATGCTGACGGACTCTAACGTTGGCGTGTTGCTCACCAACTGGGAACTCCTCGGTTTGTGGGATGAAGACCTATCAGCCAAGGCGCTGTGTGTGGAAGACATCAAGGGAGAGACCGCCTCCATCGAGTCGGTGCCTCCGGCAACGGGGGCCGACAGCGCCTACGTCATTTACACGTCTGGATCGACGGGCAAACCCAAGGGAGTCGAAATCCGTCATAGTGCCTTGGTCAATGTTTTGCTGGCGACCAAAGATTACGTTGGATTGATGCCGGAGCAGTCCATGTTGGCGTTGACGACCATTTCGTTCGATATTGCCACCAACGAGTTGTTCATGCCGCTGATGGTCGGCGGGCGGGTGACGGTCGGTGAGGATGGCCTGGTGGCGGACGGCTTTCAATTGGTGGAGCGGCTAGAAGCGCTCAAGCCGGATTACATCCAGGTGACACCCTCTACGTTCAAATCGATTCTGACGGCCGGCTGGCAGGGAAATTCGGAGATCGGCCTGCTCTCTGCCGGTGAAGCCATCAGCCGTGACCTGGCCGAACAGTTGCTGCCAAAATGCCGTGTGCTCTGGAATTTCTATGGCCCCACTGAGACGACGGTTTACTCCCTGGCCTATCAGGTGGAATCTGCACCCGAAAAACCCATGCTGATCGGGCGTCCGTTCCCCAACACCCAAATCTACATCCTCGATAAGCAATTCCAACCCGTTCCCATCGGGGCCGTTGGCGATCTATACATCAGCGGAGATGGTCTGGCCGTTGGTTATTGGCAGAGGCCCGAATTATCCAATGAGCGTTTCGTCGCCAATCCGTTCCAGCCGGGCGAGCGCATGTACTGGACGGGTGACCTCGCCCGCTACCAGCCGGATGGTCAGATTATCTGTCTGGGGCGGCTTGATGATCAGGTGAAAATCCACGGAGTACGCATCGAATTGGGAGAAATCGAAAGCGCGCTGCGTAGTATGGCGGGCGTGCGCGATGCGGTGGTCACCTCCTGGGTCGATTCGCATGGCGATAAACAACTCGTGGGGCACGTAATCCCCGTCGAACGTGACGGGCTAACAGCCACGCAACTTCGCACTCAGTTGCGCGAACGCCTGCCGGAAGTGATGATCCCGCCATACGTCCTGTTTGCGGAGGCTTTTCCCCAAACCGCCAACGGTAAAGTGCAGCGCGCGGCGCTACCTACTCCCGACCAGGCTTCCATGCAGGCTGACGCAAAGGTGCGCGAAGTACCGAAAACTGACACCGAGCGGACGATGGCCGGGGTGTGGGCGACCATCTTGGGAATCGATGTCAATCTTATCGGGCGCGACTCTGATTTCATGGAGTTGGGCGGTCACTCGTTGTTGATGACTCTGCTGATGGTGGAAGTCCGCAAACTCTTTCAGGTCAGTTTTCGCCTGCGCGAGTTTTTCGACGCCGCCACGCTCAGCAAGTTTGCGGCCCTGATCGACGAGCGCCGCAAGCAGCAACGTGCAGAAGAGTCGAGTGAAGGACCGTCGTCTCAGCCGTCTCGCAATGCGGAATGGGCCCGCCAGCGCATGGCTTTCCTGCAACGCGAAGCACAGTTGCCTCACTATATTGCCCCGGCGCGTGGGTTGGTCTTCCAGCCCGCAGACGAGATCCGCACGGTGTTTTTGACGGGTGGAACGGGCTTTCTGGGCGCGTATGTCATCGCTGAAATCCTGAATACGACCCAGGCCGAGTTGTATTGCCTGGTGCGCCCACGGCGCGGCGAGGATGGCAAGGAGCGTATCGCGCGTCAGATGCGGCATTATGAAGTTTGGGGAACGGACGAAGCCTGGCAGTCTGCCTGGGAAAATCGTTTGCATGTGGTCGAGGGCGACGTGACCCTGCCGCGTATGGGTATGCAAGACGTGATGTATGAGACCCTGGCCGAAAAAGTGGACGCAATTTTCAACGGCGCGGCGCACGTCAATTTTATTTATCCGTATGAAGCCTTACGGGCTACCAATGTGCTTGGTCTGCACGAGGTGATTCAGTTTGCCTTCCATTTGCGCATCAAACCCGTTCACCACCTTTCGACGGCGGCGATCTGGCCGATGGGCGCCCAGTATACATATTACGAGAAAGATCCGATCGATCATAACGGAATTCTGAATCTCGGCTATGATGAAGCCAAATGGGTGGGTGAAAAATGCCTGCTCCATGCGGCGGAACGGGGCCTGCCGGTGGCGCGTTACCGACCGGGCGAAGTCGGCGGCGATAGCGTGACGGGGCATTGCGTCACCGACCATTTCATCATCGCCTGCTTCAAAGGTTTTCTCCAGTATGGGGCTTTCCCCGATCTGGATGTGGAGGTGGATGTGGCTCCCGTGGACTATGTGGCAAAGGCCATGGTCTACATGGCTTTCCACAGGAATCCACTGGGCCGGGCTTTCCATCTGACGAACCCCACCCGTGTGCGCATGAAAGATGCGTACCTGTTCTTGCGTTCGCTAGGCTATCAGTTCAAGGAACTTCCTTTTGTTGAACTACGTGACAGCCTGGTGGACAGCCGCGATTTTGCCGGCAATGCCCTGTTTGCCTATCAGGCGGCCCTGGACGAAATGAACGAAATCAGTATGCAACTTCCAACCTATAACACACGCGATGCGCAGCGTGAACTGGAAGGTTCGGGCATTTTTTGCGCGCCGGCTGACGAAAAACTATTCTCGACATATCTACATTACCTTCAGGAGATTGGTTTTATTCCTCAACCAGATGCATTATTGACGTAGACCTGAGAGATTCATTATTGAGGGATAGAATAAAGTGGAAGGTGGGCGGTGTAATGGCAGTTGAAGAACTGCACAATGGTGCGCCGAAACTTGCTGCCTGCATTCCATAAATTGTTTTCATTAAAAATTTGGTCGATGGCACCGAATTGGTGTAGAAAAAATGGTGATCTATGACACTGGCTGCCGCACTCCCACAGAAAATCAAAATCTTACGCCTGAATCCCTGGCAGCAATGGCACAACTTTGCCGAGCCGCGTGACATGCACGACTGGTTACGCGCCACCTACGGCGACCTGACAGCCATGCACTTTCAGGGGCGCGACCATATCATGGTGCTGACGCCCGAATCGGCCCGTGAAGTCTTCACCCAAG
The DNA here is from genome assembly GCA_046704785.1 of Anaerolineales bacterium. GTDB lineage: Bacteria > Chloroflexota > Anaerolineae > Anaerolineales > Villigracilaceae > JBJKRF01. The sequence continues at coordinate 22,239 of JBJKRF010000073.1, forward strand.
ACCCGGATATGTACGACGCCTTCTGGAAGGAATCCTTTGCGGGGATGAATGGCCAGAATTCGCTCTGGGTGCTGATCGGCGAACGCCATCGTAAGGAACGCAACCTGTTCGCACCCGCCGTCCATGCCAACCACTACCGCAGCTATGGCAGCGCCATCCGTCAGATCGCCCGCACCCGGTTCGACCAGTGGCAGCCGGGAACAAACGTCAAGGCCGTCGACACGACCATGATGATTTCCCTGGATGTGATCATGCGCCTGGTCTTCGGAGTCGAAGAGGGTGAAGTCATGGAGCGTGGGCGCAAGCTCGTCCACACCCTGACGCACACCGCCCATCCGTTGATCGTCTTCTACCCCAAGCTGCAACGTCCCTGGTTCCCACTGTGGTGGCCCTACGTCAACGCCAAGAAAAATCTCTACGCCTGGATGGAAGAGTTATTGGCCTACCGTCGCGCCAACCATGTGGAAGTGGACGATGTGATGGGCGTGTTGATGAAAGCCACCGACGAACAGGGCAACCCCGTCAGCGACGAGCACATTTGCAACGAATTACTCTCGGTGCTGACCGCCGGCCAGATGACCACCGCCGTCGCAACCGCCTGGGGACTTTACGAGTTGGGTCGCCATCCCGAAGTGGTCGCCAAGCTGCGAGCCGAGTTGGAGTCTCTGGGGCCCGACCCGGACCCCGGCCAGGTGCTAACTCTACCCTACCTGGAAGCCGTTTTTAAGGAAACCGTCCGTCTGCACCCGATCCTGTCGGAGTGTGCGCGTATCCCGATGGAGCCGGTGCAAATCCGTGGGCGCACGGTCCAGCCGGGACAGGCGCTGGTCGTCTCGATTGTCAGCATCCACCATGATCCGAACACCTACCCCAATCCGGATGCGTTCCAGCCGGAGCGTTTCCTCGAGCGCAAATACAATATCTACGAGTTCCTGCCCTTCGGCGGTGGGCATCGCCGCTGTATGGGGGCGGGTCTGGCCGAATATACCATCCGCCTGGCGCTGGCCGATGTCATCACCCGTTGGGATTTCGAGACTGTCGGTGTAGACAAAGATATCCGTCACGACCTGGCTATGGGGCCGAAGCATGGCGTGCCGCTGCATATCATCGGGCGGCGTGCGCCAGCTACAATTTCCTAACAGGCATGAATTGGCCCGAGAAAGGCGTCGCGATGTCCGCTATATCTTCTCATCCGAAGAAAGCCATTCCGCTCAATTTGCTGCAGCAATTGCGCTACTATAACGAGCCAATGACCATGGGGAATTGGATTCGCGAACATTATGGAGATTTTGTCCCCGTTCGTTTTCATGGACGCGAATATATCGGCATTACATCGGTTGAAGGCGCACGTCAGATTTTCACACACAACCCAGATGATTATGCTCCTTTCTTCAAAGAGGGTTTTACCAGCATCGCAGGCCCTGCCTCTTTGTGGGTCCTGGCAGGTGCGGAGCACCGGCGTGAGCGCAAACTGTTTGCCCCGGCAGTGCGTGCCAACCATGTCCGTGAACATGGAAACACAGTCCTTGAAATTACCCGTCAGCATCTTGATAAATGGCAGCCGGGTCGAACGGTAAAGGCCGTTGACACCACCATGGCGATTTCGCGGGACGTGATTATGCGGTTGGTGTTTGGAGTCGAAGAAGGCGAATTGATGAAAGAAGGCCAGGCAATCCTGGACGAACTCAGAGTCTCGCTGAATCCCTTGATTACGTTTGTCCCCGCACTACAAAAGCGCTGGTATCCACCCTGGCGACGTTTTATCCGCTCGAAAAAGCGCTTTACAGAGTGGGTGGAGCGTGTTTTGGCAGCACGTCGTGCCTCGGGCGTCGATGCAGGCGATGTGGTCAGCAGTATGCTGGCTGCTCGCTATGAAGATGGCAGCCCGATGCAGGACAATGAAATCCGCGACGAACTGATGACGATCATGCAGGGCGGGCATGAAACCACAGCCACCGTTTTGGCCTGGGCCTTATATGAATTGGGCCAACATCCACATGTATTGGCAAAATTGCGCGCTGAACTGGAAAGTAACCCGCCGGACCTGGACCCCAGCGTGGCTGCAAAATTGCCTTACCTTTCGGCAGTCTGCGACGAAACCGTGCGCTTCCACCCGATCCTGGCCGAATGTGCGCGCGTGCCGATGGTGCCGATGGAAATTTTGGGCCATCAAGTGCTTCCCGGTCAAGCGCTGGTTATCTCCATTGTCTCGATCCATCACAACCCTGAAATTTATCCTGAACCAGACAAGTTCATTCCCGAACGTTTTATCGAACATATCTATGATCGCTACGAATTCCTGCCCTTTGGCGGCGCACATCGACGTTGCCTGGGGGCAGCGCTCTCAGAATACGAAACGCGCATTGCCTTGGCCGAAATGGTACTACACTGGGAATTCGAACCGACAAAAGTTGAATGTGATACGCGCCACGACGTTGCCATGGGGCCGAAGTATGGCGTGCCACTACGCATCATCGGTCGGCGAGATAAAACAGGATAAGCCATGTCCGTTTCTGAGACCCCGCTTCGCGTGATGCATCTAAGTACGCTACAACAGTTGCGCTACTTCAGAGAGCCAACCTATATGCACGACTGGCTGCGCAAACGATCAGGGGACCTGGCGCTGCTGCGCCTGGTTGGCGACGATTACATCGCCATCTTGACCCCTGAGGGCGTGCGACAGGTATTTTCAGCCGATCCGCTCGGTTACGATGTTTACTGGAAAGAATCTTTCACTGGTCTGCACGGCGAGGGTTCGCTCTTTGTGCTGGTTGGGGAGAAGCACCGCAAAGAACGATTGCTGCTTTCTCCTGCCTTCCATGCCAGCCATTTCCACGGATATGGCAAAATCATTGATGACATCGTCCAACGACATATTGAAAAATGGCAGCCTGGCGAAACGCGCAAGGCCATCGACGCCACCTTGTCCATCTCGCTGGATGTGATTATGCGCGTGGTCTTGGGTGCGGTGGAAGATGACGGGCTGGCGCAAGAGGGCCGCCGGGTCATCTCGGCCTTGCTGAAGACCATCCATCCCTTGCTCGTCTTTTTGCCCGCGTTACAAAGACCCTGGTTCCCGCTCTGGCGACAGCACACACGCGCCAAGGCGGAATTCTCAAACTGGCTGGATCGCTACCTGGCCCTGCGCCGCAGCCAGGGCGGAGAGTCAGACGACGCCCTGGCGCACATGCTCGCCGCCCATTATGAAGACGGTAGCGTCATGCGAGATGAAGACATCCGCGATGAACTGCTCACCATCCTGCTTGCCGGGCACAACACTACGGCCACGGCCATGGCTTGGGCGCTCTACGAGCTGGGACGGCATCCCGCAGCCCTGGCAAAACTGCGCGCCGAGTTGGACGCCCTCGGGCCGGCCCCCGATTTAAACGCGGTGGTAAAACTGCCCTATCTCTCAGCGGTATGCAACGAGACGCTACGCTTGCACACCATTTTGGCAGAGATGGGCCGCGTGCTCACCTCGTCGTTAAAGTTATTTGGACATACCCTGCAGCCCGGCGTTTCTGTGATTATCTTGATCATGGCAATCCATCACGACCCTGCACTCTATCCCAACCCTGACTCGTTCATCCCTGAACGTTTTATCGAGCGTTCCTACGGCCCCTTTGAATTTTTACCTTTTGGCGGTGGTCACCGGCGCTGTCTCGGAGCGGGGCTGTCAGAGTATGAGATGCGCGTCAGTCTGGCCCGCATCGTCAAAGATTGGAACTTTGAACCGGCTGCGGTGGAACGCGAAGTCCGTCGTGATATCGCCATGGGGCCGAAACATGGGGTACCATTGCGCATTATTGGGAGACGAAACTAAAATATGCATTACGCCCTACGTAGCACGTATTGCGTATTTCGTAAAAAGTCGAAAGGTATAACCATGTCTCTTGCTACAGCCAGTTCGAAAATTATTCCCCTCAACCCGCTAGAACAACTGCGCTATTTCAGCCAGCCCATGAGCACGGCCGATCGGATTCGTAAACAGCACGGCGATTTCGTCCCGGTAACATTTCGGGGGCGCGAGTACATTGGCGTGATGTCGTCGGAGGCCGCCCGACAGATTTTCTCTGCCGATCCCAACGGCTACGAAGTCTTTTGGAAAGACTCATTCACCGGGCTGATGGGTGACGAATCGGTCTGGGTGCTGGTCGGTGAAAAACACCGCAAGGAACGCCTGCGCTTCTCACCCGCCGTCCACGCCAACCACTTCCGCCCGCACGGTGAGACCATCCGCGAGATCGCCCGCGAGTACTTCAACAAGTGGCAGCCGGGGCAGACTGTCCGCGCGCTGGATACCACCCTGGGCATCGCGCTGGACGTGATCATGCGCCTGGTCTTCGGCGTCGAGGACGATGCCGAAATGGAAGAAGGCCGCCGGGTGTTGAGCGAATCCACCGGGCATATCCACCCGTTGATCGTCTTCTTCCCGATGTTCCAAAAGCCCTGGTTTCCGCTCTGGCGACGCTACGACAAGGCCCGTGCCAAGATGTATGCCTGGGCCGACCGGTTGGTCGCCGCGCGCCGCGCCGCCGGGCGGGATGTCCAGGACGTTTTGGGCGTGCTGATGAACGCCCGCGATGATGATGGAAACCCCGTGGACGCCGACTACATCCATACCGAACTGAACTCGGTGCTCAGCGCCGGACACGAGACCACCGCTGTGGCCCTGGCCTGGGCGCTCTACGAACTGGGACGCCACCCGGAAATTATGGAAAAACTACGCGCCGAACTGGCCGCCGCCGGCCCCAACCCCGACCCCGGCGTGATCCTGACCCTGCCGTATTTGGATGCAGTCTGCAAAGAGACCATCCGCTTCCACCCGATTCTGGCCGAATGCGCGCGCATCCCGATGCAGCCCATGGAAGTCATCGGACGCCACGTCCCCGCCGGGCGCGCGCTGGTCATCTCCATCGTTGGCATCCACCATGACCCCGAACTTTACCCGGAACCAAACGTCTTCCGCCCCGAACGCTTCCTGGAGCGTGAATACAGCGTCTACGAGTTTCTGCCTTTTGGCGGCGGACACCGTCGCTGCATGGGCGCGGGGTTGGCCTCGTACACCATGCGCCTGGCGCTGGCCGAGCTGGCCCCCATGTGGGACTATGAACCCGCCGGCAAAGACTATGACATCCGCCGCAATATCGCCATGGGGCCAAAACATGGTGTGCGCTTGCACATCAAAGAACGTAGGGAACCGGCTTTGCCTTCATAAATTCAAACCATTAATCTTTTGAGAAAGGGTGACTACTCAACACTAAAATAGCGAGTGAAGCAATCCCGCCTAGCCTGCAAGCGATTGGCTGCATGAAAACACGAAATTGCTTCGGGCCCAAAAACGGCCCTCGCAATGACATGGCTGAGGAGTTACGAGAAAGGCAAAACATACGATGGCAACGACAGCGGTATCCCCCTCTGTTTCGAAGCCTGTTCGATTAAATCCTCTTCAACAGTGGAAATATTTTAGAGACCCGCGAACCATGCACGATTGGGCGCGAGAACGTTATGGCGATATGGTCGTCCTGCACTTCAATGGACGCGATTCTACTGCCGTGCTCAGCCCGCAAGCTGCCCGCGCTGTGTTTACCGCTAATCCCGATAACTACGAAGTCTTCTGGCGCGAATCCTTTACCAACCTGATCGGCGAGGAACAAGTCTGGGTGCTGATTGGCGAAAAACATCGCAAGGAGCGTAACCTGTTTGCCCCGGCGGTGCATGCCAACCATTTTCGCGGATATGGCGCGGTCATCCGAGAGATCGTCCGCGAGAATATCGGTAAATGGCAGCCCGGTCAAAAAATCAAGGCCATCGATACGACCTTGCTCATCTCGTTGGATGTCATCATGCGCCTGGTTTTTGGTGTGGAAGAAGCCGAATATCTGGAGGAAGGCCGCAAGGTTTTTGAAGACATTCGCCTGGCCGCGCACCCGCTGATTGTATTTTTCCCTGAATTGCAGAAACCCTGGTTCCCGATGTGGCGACATTACCTAAAAGTCAAAGCCTCGGTCTTCGATTGGATGGATCGCTTTTTCGTCGTCCGCCGCGCTCGTAATGCGGACGATAACGATGTGCTCGGCGCTTTGATGAACTCGCGGGACGAGAACGGTCAACCCGTCAGCGACCAGCACATTCGTCACGAATTGAACGCCATCCTGACCGCCGGACACGAAACGACCGCCGTTGCGTTGAGTTGGGCGATCTACGAACTGGCGCGCAATCCCCGTGTCCTGGAAAAACTGCGCGCCGAACTGGCTCCTCTTGGCCCAGACTTCGACCCGGCAATGGCTTTGAGCCTGCCTTACCTGGACGTTGTCTGCAAGGAAACGGTGCGCCTGCACGTAATCCTCTCAGAGTGTGCGCGCATTGCCATCGAACCCATGCAAGTGCTCGGCCACTACATCGCGGCAAACCAGGCCATGATCATCTCGATCACCGGAATCCATCACGATCCCAATCTTTATCCTGAACCGAACCTTTTCCGCCCGGAGCGCTTCCTGGAACGCGAATACGACATCTTTGAATTCTTACCCTTCGGCGGCGGACACCGTCGTTGCCTGGGCGCGGGACTGGCCGAATATTCCATGCGCATCGCCCTGGCCGAAATCGCCATGAGATGGGATTTCGAATCCGCCGGCGATGACCGGGACGTGCGCTTGAACGTCGCCTGCGGACCGCAAAAGGGCATTCCTATTCGCATCGTGGGCAAACGGAAATAAAAAATACAGAATACGTAGCGCATAGCGCGTAACATTCCAACTGAGGAGCAAATCAAACGTGAGCATTCTAGCCAATAAAAATATTTTAGTAACCGGGGGCAGCCGGGGCATCGGCGCTGGTATCGTCCGAACGGCGATGGAAGAAGGCGCAAACGTGGCCTTCACCTTTTTGAACAGTATAGAGGAAGCCGAAGCCATCGTGAAGGAAATGTCGGCCAAATATCCCAACCAGCGTTGCACTGCCCATCAGTGCGATGTGGCCGATACAGAAGAGATGGAAAAATTGATCAAATCCTTGATCGGCGAACTTGAACATATCGACGGCCTGGTCAATAATGCCGGTATCACCCGCGACGCCGTCCTGGCCCGTATGAACCGGGCGCAGTGGGACAGCGTCATTAACACCAATCTGGGCAGCATGTTCAACGCCACCAAGCCGCTGCTGCTGCAAATGGTCAAGCAGCGCGGTGGCGTCATCCTCAATATGAGTTCGGTGGTTGGCCTGTACGGCAACAGCGGGCAAAGTAACTACGCCGCAGCCAAGGCCGGCATGATGGGCTTTACCAAAGCGCTTTCCGCCGAAGTGGCCCAGCACAATGTGCGTGTCAACGCCGTCGCACCCGGCTATATCCATACCGACATGATGTCCATGCTCGATAACGACACGCTCGACTACGTCCGCGACCGCATCAACCTGCGCCGTCTTGGCAATGTGGACGATGTGGCCCCGCTGGTCTGCTTCCTGCTCTCCGACAAGGCTTCTTACATTACCGGCCAGATCATCCAGGTGGACGGCGGCATCACCTTGTAAACTGGGAACGATTATGCTCGACCAAACCGGATTTGACGTAATCATCTGCGGCGGCGGGCTGGCCGGCCTGACGTTGGCGCGCCAGTTGCGGCTCGAACTTCCCGATCTTTCGGTGGCAGTCATAGACCGGCTCACACGCCCGCTGCCTGAAGCCGCCTTCAAAGTAGGTGAATCGTCCGTCGAGTTGGGCACGTATTACCTCGGCCAGGTTTTGCAATTAGAGTCCTACTTCAAAGAACGCCACCTGTTTAAACTGGGACTACGTTTTTTCGTGGGCAAATCCAAATGCCCCATCGAGGAACGTTCCGAAACCGGCACGAGCATCTTTCCCCTTGTTCCCTCGTACCAGATTGATCGGGGACGCCTGGAAAATGACCTGCGCGACATCGTCGAAAAAATGGGTGTGGCGCTCTTTGAAGGAACCGTTGTCGAAGACATCCTTCTGGCCGAAGGCGACGAAAACCACACGGTCAAATGTCTGCACAAAGATGACCAACACAAATTCTCGCTGACGGGCCGCTGGGTGGTCGATGCCTTGGGCCGGCGGCGGCTCCTGCAGACCCAGCTTGGCCTGAAACGTGAACACGGCCATCAGGCCAGCGCCGCCTGGTGGCGTTACAAAGGCCGCGTGGACGTGGATGACATGGCCGCGAAAACCTCGCAGCGCTGGCTCAATGACAGCATCGAGAAGCGTTATTACTCCACCAATCACCTGATGGACAGGGGCTATTGGGTTTGGTTTATCCCGCTCGGTACCGGCGCGACCAGCGTTGGCATCGTCACCGATGAGACCATTCACCCACAGCACACCTACGGCCAATCGTACCCTCAGGCGCTCGAATGGCTGTGCGAACACGAACCCGGCGTCTGGCAGTTCCTGAAAGACCGGGAGCCATTGGATTTCCTCAGCCTCAAAAACTACAGCTACACCTCGGCGCAAGTCTTCTCTCATCGGCGCTGGAGCTGCGTCGGGGAATCGGGTTTTTTCCTCGACCCGCTCTACAGCGTCGGGACGGATTTCATCGCGACCACGAACGCAGTCACAGTCGAGATGATCCGCCGCGACCGGGCCGGGAAACTGACCAAAGCGGATGTCGCGACGTTCAACAAGCTCGTCCTCGAAATCTGTTCCGAAATCTGCCTGGATTTTTACCGCGACACATACCGCAGTTTCGGCCACGCGCAAATCTTTACGCCCAAACTGGCCTGGGATACAGCCATCCATTGGGCATTTACGGATCAGCTCTATCTCCAGGGTCTGCTCCAACACCCGACCGAAGAGATGCTGGCGTTGGGCGCGCGTTACCGTGCCCTGAACGCGCGCGTCCAGCAGCTCTTCGCCGATTGGTCCGACAAAGCCTCGCCGCGTGACCTGTATTTGCGCGGCGATATGACTCGCATGCACTTTCTGCAACTCTTGCATCTTGAACTGGCCGTGCGCCGCGACGAACGGCAAACGATCGAGATCATTGGCCAGAACCTCGACCATTTTGAAGAACTGGCCCAGGTTCTGTTCTGGCAGGCACTGGAAGAGTGCTACCCCGAAAACGCGCTGCTCAAGGAACCTCCCTGGATCAACGCCTGGCGCATGACGCTCGACCCGGAGAAATGGGCCGAATCGGGCATGTTCGGCACCGATACGGCCTCCCGCCCATTGGACGAGATGCGCGACAACTTTACCGGCATCTTTGCCCCACAAAGCCTGCGCGACCGCGTGGTATACAACCTGCCTTTCAACATCATGCACTGGAACAAAGGCTTTATGCACTATCGCATTGTGCCACTCTTTCTTAAACGGCTGATCCGCAACAAACCTGCCATGTGGGTACGGAAAGTTTTCGTCAAAGATCGTCCTTCACAAGCACGACACGCCTGAAATAATCTCCCCCACTCTAAAAAATCTGATAAGGAACAGAACCTGTGAGCAGCATTCTCTTTTTGAGCTTTTTTGTCTTGCTTTTGGTCATTGTGGCCGCTCTGCTCCTGCGCGCCCACCTGCGCACCCCCATCCGCCGTTATCGGGGGTCCGGCTCGGTTTCTGAAGTCTATGATCTTTGGACGAACGAGCCGCGACTGGAATATTACTGGGGCGAGCACCTGCACGCCGGATACTACGGCAACCCGCCCGTCAAAAAAGATTTTATTCAGGCCAAAGTGGATTTTGTAGACGCCATGCTGGAGTGGGGCGTATTTGGGCCGAACCCGACCATCCGGCAGCGTCTGGAAAACCCCGCACCAGATTCTGGCGAGGGGCCGGTCACCATGCTGGACGTTGGCTGCGGAATCGGAGGCAGCGCGCGCTATGTAGCCAAACGCTGGCCGGATACCGCCCTCGTCACCGGCATTACCATCTCCAAAGAACAACTCAGACGCGCGGCCGAGTTGAACCGGACCCAGGGCGTGAAAAACGCCATCTTCATGGAATGCAACGCCCTCGACATGGCCTTTGCCGATAATTCTTTCGATGTGATTTGGGCCATCGAGTCAGAAATGCACATGCCCGATAAGAAAGCCTTCGTCCGCGACTTGGTGCGGGTGCTGCGAAGCCCTGATCCCAAATCGGGAAAACTCGGCGGGATGTTGGTGATGGCCTGCTGGAACGTGCGTGATACGCGTAACGTCCCGCTCTCTAAAGACGAAGCCGCGCACCTCCGCCTGTTGGTAGACGAATGGAATCATGCTGAGTTCACCAGCATTCCCGATTACATCGAGATTTATCAACAAAGCGGCCTGACGAATGTCAGCGCCGAAAACTGGGCTCCACATACCCAGCCCACCTGGCGCGAATCGGTCTTTGGCCCTTTTAAAGACCCGCGCGGGATCATCACCTTTAATCCCAAAAAACAGTGGATTATGCTGCGCGACGCTTACACCATCCTGCGCTACGACGAAGCTTTCCGCAAGGGATTGTGCGAGTACGGGCTGATTCGCGGACAAAAAGCAGCCTCATAGCTTTCCCGCTGAAAGTGTTCCCGGCGAACGAATGTTCATTCCCCGATGATTTTCACGAGGACGCGCTTATTGCGCCGTCCGTCGAACTCGCCGTAGAAGATTTGTTCCCAGGGGCCGAAATCCAGCCGGCCTTTTGTCACCGCCACGACGACTTCTCGCCCCATCACCTGACGCTTTAAGTGGGCATCCGCGTTGTCTTCGCCGGTACGGTTATGCCAGTACTGCCCGAGGGGTTCGTGCGGGGCGAGTCCCTCCAACCAGACTTCATAGTCATGGTGCAGCCCGCTTTCGTCGTCGTTGATGAAGACCGATGCGGTGATATGCATGGCAGAGACCAGGGCCAGGCCCTCCTGAATGCCGCTTTCGTGCAGGCAGGTTTCCACTTGCGAGGTGATATTTACGAATCCGCGCCGTGACGGCAGGTTGAACCACAGTTCTTTACGATATGATTTCATTGGTCATGGGGCCTTTCTGAACATATTTCCAGCCTGCTCAATATATCATGTTACCCGGCGATGCCCAATTAATTTTGACGCTTTGAACTTTGAATGGAGATTGGGTAGCTTCCCATAAAGCATTGCAATTTTGACTGCTCCCTGTATATACTTGCGCTGTGGACAATCTCTCCGGTTCCGTCGAACGCATCACCTACTACAATCCCGAAAATGGATATACCGTTCTACGGCTGCGCCCCGAAGTATCCAGGGGAGGTCGTATTCCCGGCTTAAGCTACGACGGCCTGGTCACCGTGGTCGGCGCCCTGCCGGAACTCTCGCCCGGCGAACATCTGCGCCTGCAAGGGCGCTGGGATACTCATCCCAAACACGGCACGCAGTTCAAGGTCGAAGTCTGTGAACAGACCCTGCCGGCCAACGTGGCGGGTATCGAAAGTTATCTCGGCTCTGGGATGGTCAAAGGCATCGGGCCGAAGCTGGCCGAACGTATCGTGGCGCGTTTCAACGAAGAGACCTTTGAGATTATCGAAAGCGCCCCGGTGCGCCTGCTGGAAGTGCCCGGCATTGGCCCGGACCGCACTGCGAAGATCACCGCTGCCTGGCAAGAACAGAAGCATGTGAAGGAGATTATGCTTTTCCTGCACAGCCACGGCGTCAGCACCAACCTGGCTGTCAAAATCTACAAAACCTACGGCGACCGGGCGCTTGAAACCGTCCAACAGGACCCTTACCAGCTCGAGCGCGACATCTACGGGGTGGGGTTCAAGACCGCCGACCGCATCGCCCAGGCGCTTGGCCTGGCTCCCGACCATCCTTCACGTGTCGAAGCCGGCATCGTCTTCGCGTTGAACGAACTGATCGACGACGGCCACGTCTATGCGCCGCGAGACTTGCTGGCGCAACGGGCCCTCGATTTGCTGGGCGTCTCTCCAGACCTGATCGCCCCGGCGCTGGAACGCCTGGCCCAGGATCAGCGAATCCGCCCGGAATTGATCCCGTTTCCCAACAGGATGGACGAGTCGGCCCCGCTGGGAGTCGCCGAATCCCAGGCCGGATACGGCACCCCGGTCATTTATCTGACCCCGCTCTACTTCGGCGAAAAAGGGGTGGCCGAGCGCTTGAACCTCCTGGCCTACCAGACGGAATCAAGCGGAGAACGCGTTCTGCTCTCGCTCCCCGGCGCGGAGTTGTCGGAGGAGCAGCGCAGCGCCCTGCACGTGGCGTTGACTCAACCGGTCAGCATTCTGACTGGCGGGCCGGGAACCGGAAAGACCACCTGCCTGAAAGCGCTGATCGGTGTGCTCGAGGCGCAGCACAAACGCTATGCCCTGGCTTCTCCCACCGGACGGGCCGCCAAGCGCCTGTCCGAGGCCACCGGCCGCCCGGCCAGTACCATCCATCGTCTGCTCGAATTTTCCCCGCTGGACGGTTTCAAACAGAATGAGGAGAATCCACTGGACGTTGATTTTTTGGTGATTGACGAGGCCTCCATGCTGGATATTCTGTTAGCCAACCATCTGCTCAAAGCCGTGCGGCCTGGTACGCATGTTCTGTTCGTGGGCGACGTGGACCAGTTGCCGTCGGTTGGGGCAGGGGATGTGCTGCGCGACCTGATTTCCAGCAAAATTGCGCCTGTCACCCGTCTGACGACGATCTTTCGCCAAGCTGCCGATTCACAGATCATCACCAACGCTCATCTTGTTAATCAGGGCCGCATGCCGGTATTCGCCAAGGAAAGCGGTGACTTCTTTCTCTTCCCGGCTGACGATGCGGCAGCGGCCGCAGACTGGGTGGTGGAAGTCGTCACTGAAAGGATTCCCCAGAAGTTCGGCTACGACCCCATCCGCGATATTCAAACGCTGTCCCCTGTTTATCGGGGGCCGGCGGGCGTCAACCTGCTCAACGAGCGTTTGCAGGAGAAGCTCAATCCGGCGGCATCCACTAAGAGCGAACGCCGGTTGTTCGGCGTCACTTTTCGTGTGGGCGACAAGGTGATGCAGACCTTGAACAATTACGATAAAGATGTTTTCAACGGGGATATTGGTTTTATTCGTTCCATTAATCTCATCGAGCACGCCCTGGCGGTGGACTTCGATGGCCGGGCGGTGGTCTATGACTGGAACGAGGCAGATGAATTGACCCTGGCTTACGCCATTTCCGTCCACAAAGCGCAGGGGTCGGAATTTCTGGTTGTGGTGCTGCCGGTTGTGACCCAGCACTACATGATGCTCCAACGCAATCTGCTTTACACCGCCATCAGCCGCGCGCGTCGTCTATGCGTCCTGGCAGGCAGCCGGCAAGCTATCAATCGGGCCGTGCGAAACAACAACGTAGCGCGACGTTTTACTGCCCTGGCATGGCGCCTGGAAAAATAACGTTTGGTCGAGAAGGAAAAGTTTTTCTTGAAGATTCTTGGTTCTGTATGAAAAGTGTGCGAGGAATGTCACTGCGAGAAGCCGCACTTTGGCGATGAAGCAGTCTCCTTCATCAAAAGGTTAGATTGCTCCACTCGCGAAGAACGCTCGTTCGCAATGACATGCACACTTTCAATAGAGGAGCCAGGTTCTTTTGGATTTTCCGTGATTAGGGATGCAAATGTGAAGTGCGGGCAAAACGCTCGCAAAATTTACTCAGAACTGTTTTCCAGACACGATGGGGGAGTCGCGCTATCAATTTTTTCTATCGCCAGCTATCAATAAGTCGGAAGCCGTTTGTGGTAACCATCACTTGTGAAACTTTGTGATCGAACTTAATCTATACATGAATTAAGCAAGTTGTGGAATGACTGACTCTTTGGAATTCTTTCGTGGCGGAGATGCAGGAGAGAAGCGATGTTTGCCTTGCCCATTTTGGGCCGAACTATTTTATCGTCCTGGTTCCCGGAGACCTGAATATTGATGCAGACACGCTCAACTATTTCTGACGAGGCCCAGGAATTATCCCAGTGCCGGTCCGCTCTCTGCCGGATTTTCAGCAATCCGCAGCGGATTCTGATTTTGTGGCTACTGGCAGATGGCGAACGGACGGTGACCGAGATTGCCCTGGCATTAGGCGCCTCGCTGCCGGGCGCTTCGCAACACCTGCGGCTGATGGAATTAAGCAACGTCATCGAATCCAGGCGGGAAGGCCACAACATTTACTATCGCGTTGCCGATAACGGACTTTTGGAAAATTGTGCTATTTTGGCGAACCGACCCAAAGACAAGTTGATGGAAGTGAAATTACCCTGATCCATACGAAGGAGAACCCTATGACTACCTTGGATATTTCTACATTGCAGGCTGCCAGAGTTGTCGATGCCCGCGCCATGTCCTGCCCGGGCCCGCTGCTCGAAGCCAAGAAAGGTATTGCCGCTGTGAAGATTGGTGAAGTGCTGGAAATTTGGTCCGGCGACAGCAACACCAAGAACGACATGCCGCGTTGGTGCGAAAAGGTCGGGCACGAGTTTCTGGGCGTCTTGCAAGGCGACGGTTACGAGCGTTTATTCATCCGTCGGCTGAAATAAGACCGCGATGAACGCGCAGACCCAACAGCCCAGAATCCTGATTCTGGGCACGCTTTCGGGTGGCTATGCCGGCGCCGATTCGACCGGGCAGAGTCATCTTGAGTATCCGGCCAACACCTACATCCTGCCGGTGATGTCGCCGGTCATGTTCCCGCCAGAATTTTATCTGCGGGCCTTTGAGCGTGGCATTGACGGGATCATCGTCATGTACAGCGGCACCGACAGCCCCTACAAGGTCGAAGCCGATGGGACGGCCAAACTGATCAATCGCGCCTACGCCCTGATGAAGGGACGCGGCCTCGACATCCGCCGCCTGCGCTTGGCTGCCATCTGTACGGTCTGTGTCAAGCCTTTCCTGAAAGAAGTCAACCAGATGAACGACCTGCTCAAGAGCCTGGGCTTTGCCAGGGACGAACTCGCCGCATCGGCGGCGGAGGGCGCTCATGGATAACCTGCGCGTGGACGCATTGGTCATCGGCGGCGGCATCGCCGGGATGCAAGCCTGCCTCGACCTGGCCGACCAGGGCTTTCAGGTGGCGCTGATCGAGCGCGAAGCCAGCATCGGCGGGCGCATGATCACGCTCAGCAAAGTCTTCCCCACGCTGGATTGCTGTAGCTGCATCACCACGCCCAAGATGTCGGCGGTGGCCCACCATCCCAACATCCGCCTGTTCACCTACTGCGAGGTGCAGTCCGTGCAGGCGCAAGGGGGCGGGTTCGCGGCCAGCATCCTGCAAAAACCGCGCTATGTGGATGTTTCCAAGTGTACCGGCTGCCGCGACTGCGAATATGAATGCCCCATCACGGCCCCCAGCCCGTTCGACCGTGGACTGGGCGCCTATCGCGCCATCCGCGTGCCATTCTCCACCGCGGTTTCGCAGAAGGCCGTGCTCGGCCCGGAATACTGCCTGTGGTGCGGTAAGTGTGAGCAGGTCTGCCCGGTGGATGCGGTAGATTTTACCCAGCAGCCGGAAACGTTCCAGCTCACAGCGGCGGCGGTGGTCATGGCAACCGGCTTCGACCTGACGCCGGTCGGATCCAAGAAGGAATATGGCGCGGGGGCGCTGCGCAACGTAATTGATCCGCTGATGATGGAACGCCTGCTGGCACCGACCGGCCCCTACGGGCGCGTCCTGCGCCCCGGCGATGGATTTGTCGCCGGCAGGAACGAGGAGGCAACCTCAGAACCTTCGGTGCTTGAATCTGATGTTTGCGACAGCATCTCAGGCAAACCGGGGATGTCCGGCCAATCCACTCCACCCTCTGCAAGATGCCGGTCGATCATGCTGGGAAATTTACCCGGAATATCAACGTCGCCGATCAGGTAGGTATCATCGATCACCAGGAAGGGAACACCCCCTGTGTTCAGACCGAATTTCTGCAAGGTGTTCTTGTAAAGGGTATATCCATCTGGTTGCGTTATATCGACCTTGGCGATCTCAAGTTGGCTGCCATACTTCTGGAATAAGGGAGGCAGGGTTTGAAAAATAATGGCTTGGCAATGAGGGCATCCCGGCATATAAAACAGGACAGCATGTACTGTCGGGGGAGTGACCTGTGCGTGGGCAACGGAAAGGTTGGCGGAGAAAAAGAAAAACCCTGTCAGAAGCAGCAAAGTAGAAACCAGGCGACGATAATTCATGGGTTGCTCCGCATTTCGTACCAGCCGGTGCGAACGTCCACCCGCACGTCGAAGTCCGGCACGTAGGGCTTGATATCGAGTAGGGGCGTACCGTCGAGGACATCCACCCCTTCGATAGTGAGTATGTTGCCCTGACGGGCACCCAGACGGACAACCGACAGTCCGAGCGGATTGGGGCGGCAGGGATGGCGTGTGGCGAACAGGCCGCGTTCCTGGTCGTCCAGAAAAGGCTTGACGTGTAATGAGAACCCCGATGAGCGGTGGAACGCGTATAAGAGAATGATGTGTGAAAACCCGTCGATGTCTTGTAGCCCATCGCTGAAGGCTGGATC
Source organism: Anaerolineales bacterium (assembly GCA_046704785.1). Lineage (GTDB taxonomy): Bacteria > Chloroflexota > Anaerolineae > Anaerolineales > Villigracilaceae > JBJKRF01. Next base: position 38,655 of record JBJKRF010000073.1, read on the forward strand.
AACTTCCACCGAGCCAATAGCCTGGGAGCGCGAAGCCTGGATGGGAGTTTCGTCCTTCTCGTTGAACGGTGAATGGATCACGCCGATCGGGTGCATGGTGAATTCCATCGACTTGCCTCCTACGTCCCGGAAGCGACCTCCGCGACTAATATCGATTACATGACTTGTAGGTCTTGCTGACCGTTGCCTTCAGCCAAAATGACGCTCTGTTGGGCTATCGCGTACGTCGATGGGGCAAAGCACCAACAGAACACGGGATGGGAGGCTAGAGACGTTTTTCCAGCGGTGCGGCAGGTAGGCCTCGAAGAACAAGCTATCGTCGGGGCCGAGCTGAAATTTCTGCTCGTCGATGGAGTAGATGATTTGGCCTTCGAGACAGTAGGCGAACTCGCGTCCGGTGTGCACGATGGGACTCTGGCCGCTATCGGCGCCGGGGTCCAGCGTCACGATCATGGGTTCCGCGCCAAAACGGGACATCCCGGCAGCCAGATTCTCGATGCTGCTTTGTTTGAAAGCCATGCGCGGATGCTGTCCGTGTTTCTGATAGACAAGTTCCTTGACGCCGCGCTGCGCTTCGAAGAATTCAGTGATGGGAACTTGCAGGCTTTGTGCCAGTTGTTGCAGCGTGCTCACACTGGGGGAAGTCTGTTCGTTTTCGATCAGGCTGAGCGTATTGACGTTGAGCCCGCTCTGCTTTGCCAGCAATTTCATCGACAGGCCACGCAGTGTACGGATTTCGCGCACGCGTTGGCCGACGGTTGCGTTTGTATCGTCGGGGGTGGCTGCCAGCGGAACCGCTTTTTTTTCATTTCTTTTGTCATCGGAAAACACTCCAGTACCCATAATATTTACTAATATTATGGGTCTATTTTTGTTTTATTGCGATATTTAAACTTTACTTTCCGCTAACTGGTGTTTGACAAATTGGGAATACTGTGTATGCGTGAAAAACAGTCTTTTTGACAACTATTTAGAACTTTTCGTGCAGATTTTTGTTTTCTTCAAAGGCAGAATGAAC
>JBJKRF010000074.1:0-27426 GCA_046704785.1 Anaerolineales bacterium
ATCAAAGTCAGGCCGATATCCACTATGCCAATCTCCAAACCGAAATGCACAACCTCCTCCAAACTCTCGGCCTTGCCGTGTAGTCTTATCGACAATCTTTTGTCGATGTAGCCGCTATAAGCGCCTACATCTACGCGCAAACGCTATATCTGGATAGAACAGGCTCTTCCTCTACTTTTTCTCCAGATATACGCTCCTAGAAACAGACGCCAGTTAAAGCGAAGCTTAAGCCGCACCTACAGGATTGCAAACAGTACTTTTTTCCTTACCCTAAGACAAAGGGGGATAGATAAGATGGGGAGCGAGAGTGAAAGGAGCTCCTCATGCAAACGCAAATAACGTTCAGCGTGTTGTCGGTTTTCTTGATGCTCGCCAACCTGATTGGGCCGCGCCCAGCGACAAACTGGTTCGGCCCTGTCAGCAGGACTCTGACACCCGTCTCCTACTCGACCCAGTCTGGCAACACAAGCAAACAGCCGGTTGCCGCTCTGGCGACAAGGGACCAATTCGGGCAGTCAGACAATTCCAAGAAGTATGTCCTGTTCCAGGCATCCGGAGTCGACTACCAGGGGATTCAAAACTTCACCCTTCGGGAAAATGCTCCCAACTTATCCGTAAACGAGATGGAACTATTGGTGAATTACAAAGGCACAACGGATTCCAGGCAAAAATGGGTCTGGTCACTGTATGACCCGACTCAGCACACCTGGGAAAAAGTTGGGACCAATAACGATCCCAGGGAAAACACCTGGAGATTGTTAAAATTCCGAATCCAAAATGCCGGTCGATTTACCAATGCACAAGGACAGATCCAGGTACGGCTATCGTCAACCATCGCAAAAGGGGAGATAAAAATAGACTACGAGGCAATTCGGCTGTCTTACCATAACGAAGACCGCCCAACAACGACGCCACGCCCCACAGCAAAACCGAAAGCGACGCCGACGAGGGCCGCTACATCCACGCCGCATCCAACGCGGACGGCAGTTCCAACCTCCAAACCCACTGCCACACAGCCGCAGCAAAACACGGCAACGCCCACTGCGACGCAAACTGTCGTCCAGCCCCCTACGTGGACGACAGTTCCAACCTCTACGCCAACCAATCTGCCAAAGAAGACGGCCACCTCGACGCCTACGCAGACGGCAACACAACCAGCCCAAAGCATAGCAACACCAACCGCAACGCAAACGATCGCCTCAGCGCCAAAGAACACGGCGACCCCAACCTTCACACCAACGAGTACGAGGACGCCAGTAGCTACACCGACAACCGCGCCGACGCAACCAAACCAACACACATATTACGTATCCACCAGCGGGAATGATTCCAATGCGGGCACCTCGTCTGCGCAAGCCTGGCGCACCATCCAAAAAGCGGCCAACTCGCTCCCCGCCGGCGGAACCGTGATCGTGATGGCCGGAAGCTATCCTGAGCGTGTAAAAGTCACCCGCTCAGGCGCTGCCGGGGCCCCCATCACCTTCGAGACCCAGGGAACGGTCGAAATGCAGGGCTTTACTGTCACCGCCAGTTACATCACCCTTCAGGGCTTCCGCATCTCGTCCACCTCGCAGGATACAACGGACGGGTGGGGCGTCTACATCAAAGGTACACACAATGTGGTAGCGAGCAATTACATCTACCACTCCACCTGGGGCGGCGTGATCCTCTTCGATAACACGGCCAACGCCTCCATTTCGTCCTACAACATCGTAGAGGGCAACACGATCACACAAGTCGGCGAGGTGGGAATCGACGTGCGCGGCCACAACGAGCTCGTTCAGCAAAACGACATCTCGTACGTTATGCAATATCCTTCCTGGATGAACAACCCGCCCTCGTACGTGGACGCCGACGGAATTCACTTCTTTGGGAGCAACAACGATATCCGGCAGAATTCCATCCACGACATCAACTACGCCCAGCCGGAGAACAAAAGCCCGCACATCGACTGCTTCCAGACATGGGCCGACACGAATCACCCGGCGGCGCAAAACATCGTCATCGAGCAAAATCTATGTTCCCTGCCAGATCTCGCTCACTCGGTCGGCGAAGGAAGCGCCGGCTTCACTATCCAGAAAAACGCCGGACTGATCACCATCCGAAACAACATCATCAACACGTTCATCGGCTTCTTCATCGGCGGCAAAGGCGAAGTGGGAAATGGCGGCGTTGCCATTTACAACAACGACATCATCGGGCAATTGAACCAGAACCCCGCCTATTACCCCGCCGGAATTTGGGATGTGGGCGCGCCGGGCGTGGTCGCCGAAGACAACATCATCTACAACAAAATTGGAGACGTGGTCTACGTCGGTTCGGGAGGTTCCGTCACCGGATCGCACAACCTGGCCTACCGCTCCGACGGAACGACGCCCGCCGCCGAGGGATACAGCCATCCGTCTGATCTATGGGGCGTCAACCCATTGTTCGTGAATGCGGCCAGCGGCAACTACCTCCTTCAGGCCAGCTCGCCGGCGAAAGACACGGGACTCGCAACCTCCGATCCCAACGACTACGCCGGCAATCCGAGGCCACTGGGCGCAGGATATGATATCGGCGCCTACGAACAGTAACCAACTCTATATAATGCAACAGGCGTCCCCTCTCCACGCCTGTTGCAACAGCATAACGTGCCCGGTAGTCAACTACCGGGCACGTTGTTGTTAAAACGCTTGCTCAGCGAAGCCGGAATTGGAACGCTTTATTCATGCAAAAACGCCGCTCTCCAAAGCTCGCCGTGGTATGATTGTGGCGCTCTGCACAAAAAGACGATTCTTTCTCTCTACCTCTGATCCAGGGTAATTGCCCCAGCAAGCTACCATTTTTTCCACGCACAAGGAGCAGTACGTCATGCTTTTCGACCTCCCGCTTGAAGAACTTCGCATTTATAAACCAGCCCGCCACGAGCCAGCGGACTTCGACGCCTTTTGGAAAGACACACTGATGCAGGCGCGCCAGTATCCGTTGGAAGCGCGCTTCGAACCGGTCGAAACCGGACTGAAACTGACCGAAACCTTCGATGTGACCTTCAACGGGTATGGCGGACAACCCATCAGAGGCTGGCTGATCCTGCCGCGCGAACGATCGGGTAAACTGCCTTGTGTTGTGGAATATATCGGCTACGGCGGAGGGCGCGGCTTTCCACAGGACTGGTTGCTGTGGGCCAACGTGGGCTATGCCCACTTCATCATGGACGTGCGCGGGCAGGGTTCCTCCTGGCGCACCGGCGACACGCCCGACATCGAACCGGGAGACGGCAATCCGCAAATTCCCGGTTTCATGACGCGCGGCATCCTCGACCCCAAGACCTACTTTTATCGGCGCGTTTTCACCGACGCGGCCCGCGCCGTGGAAACGGTCCGCGCTCACGAAACGGTAGACGGTGAACGGGTGGCGGTGAGCGGCGGCAGCCAGGGCGGTGGCATCACCCTCGCAGCAGCCGGGCTGGTCCCCGAGATTGCCGTCGCCATGCCAGATGTCCCTTTCCTGTGCCATTACCGGCGCGCCACCGAAATTATCGATACCGACCCGTACGGCGAGATCGTTCGTTACTGCAAAAACCACCGCGACAAAGTCGAAACGGCCTTCCAGACGCTCTCCTACTTCGACGGTATGAACTTTGCCGCGCGCGCCAAGGCCAAAGCGCTCTTTTCCGTCGGGCTGATGGACGACACCTGCCCGCCGTCCACGGTCTTCGCCGCATACAACCACTACGCCGGGCCAAAGGACATGCGCATCTGGCCGTACAACAAGCACGAGGGCGGCGAAAGCTACCAGATTGTCGAAAAAGTCAAATTTCTGACGAGCCTGTGGGGATAGGCTGTCTGTCTGCCGGCATGAGCCCGGAACATCCTTCTACCAACCAGCAAGACGAATACAGCGCCCTGCGCCGCACGCATTGGGACGGAGTGGCGCGCATCCAACCCGACGAGACCTTCTTCAGCCGGGAATATCACCGCCGCCTGCGGGAAGTCTACCGTTTTCTGGTCTCCCCGGGGCTGCGCGTGCTGGAAATCGGATGTGGACGCGGCGATCTACTGGCCGCCGTTTCCCCTTCCCTGGGCATCGGCCTCGATTTTTCAGGAGAGATGCTGACCCAGGCCCGGCAACGCCACCCGACGTTGAACTTTCTCCAGGCGGATGCCCACCTACCAGCGCTGGGCGGTCCCTTTGACGTGATCCTGCTCTCCGACTTGCTCAACGACCTGTGGGACGTGCAAACCGTGCTGGAACAGCTCAAACCTCTCTGCACCAATGACACACGCCTGATTCTGAACGTACACAGCCGGGTCTACCAACCGGCGCTCTCCGCTGCCGGCGCGTTGGGGTTGGCGCAGCCCATGCTGCCGCAGAACTGGTTCGCCCCGGCCGATGTCGAGAACCTGTTACGGCTGTCCGGATTCGAGAGCGTCCATTACCGGCGAGAGATTCTCCTGCCTTTGCCCCTGCCCGGCATCCGCGCACTGTTCAATAAAATTCTGGTCAAACTCTGGCCGTTCAGCGCCCTGGCCTGGACGAATATCTTCGTCGCCAGGCCGCAACCAACGCCGCCGGTGCGCCCCTCGACAGTCAGCGTGATCATCCCGGCGCGCAATGAAGCCGGCAACATCGAAGCAGCCTTCCAGCGCATCCCGGCCATGGGCGCACACACCGAACTGGTCTTTGTGGAGGGGCATTCCCAGGACGATACGGTTGCAGCCATCGAGAAGGCCATTGCCGGCCATCCCGAACGAGACGCGAAATTATTCAAACAGGCCGGCAAAGGCAAAGCGGACGCAGTGCGCCTGGGATTCTCGAAAGCCAGCGGTGAGGTGCTGATGATTCTGGACGCCGATCTGACCGTCCGGCCGGAAACCCTGCCACGCTTCTACGAAGCACTGCTTAGCGGCAAAGGCGAATTTATCAACGGCGTGCGGCTGGTCTATCCCATGCAAGGACAGGCCATGCGCTTCCTGAACCTGGTTGGGAACAAGTTCTTCAGCATGGCTTTTTCCTGGCTGATCGGGCAGCCCATCAAAGACACCTTGTGTGGCACCAAAATATTGTGGAAACGGGATTACGAACGGATTGCTGCCAACCGCAGCTATTTTGGTGAATTCGACCCCTTTGGCGATTATGACCTGATTTTCGGCGCGGCCCGGCAGAACCGTAAAATCGTCGACCTGCCCATCCGCTATCAAGAGCGCACCTACGGCCAGACCAACATCGACCGCTGGCGGCACGGCCTGTTACTGCTGCGCATGGTGATCATTGCGGCGCTCAGACTCAAGTTCGTGTAAATTGTTCGCAAGATAGGGGGATGTTTGTTTTTTTCTAGCCCTTCAACAACTCCACATTCTGGTTTTCGTCGGCGTCCGGCAAATCGAGCGGGGGAAGCTCGGAGAGCGAATTCATGCCAAAATGCTGTAAAAACTCCGGCGTGGTGCCGTACAAAATGGGACGACCGGGGCCCTCGGAACGACCGACTTCCTGCAATAAGCCCTTGTTGAGCAGACTCTTAATGACCCCGTCGCTGTTGACACCACGGATGGTATCCACGCCAGGACGCGTGACCGGCTGCTGGTAAGCGATGATCGCCAGAGCTTCCAGCGCGGCGCGACTCAAGCGGCTGGTGGCTTCCAATCCCAGAAAATTCTCGACCGACTCAGCCAGTTCGGGCGCAGTCGTCAGTTGCAGGCGTCCGGCATGTCGTTGCAGACGCAGGCCACGGGTGCGAAGCTGCTCGTCCAATGCTTCGAGGCCCCGTTCCACCTCGCCCGTCGACAATCCCAGGGCAGCCGCCAACTGCGACGGGGCCACCGGGTCGCCGGTGACGAACAAAAGGCCCTCGAGCATGGCCGGCAGGCTCAATTCGGAACTGCTTTGAGAGTCGCTCATGCTATAATTGCTCCGCTTAACTCGAAATTCTCTCGACACGAGTACAAAAGATGAAATCACGCCTTGCAATCATTTTAACGTTATTGGCTCTGATACTGACCAGTCTGGCCTGTACGATCTTCGTGGGCGGGCCGGACTATCCGCAGACGCAAATTCCGGCCTCGACACAGGCGGTGACTCGTTTCGACGACCAACTTCACGCCGCCGAGCAGAGCGCCGCCCAAACCGGCGTCTTCACGCTGACGATCAACGAAGAACAACTGACCTCGCTGCTGGCTTCGAAACTGGCTACCCAGGATAGCCCGCTAATCAGCGACCCACAGGTTGTGCTGCAAGACAACGAAATACAGGTTTACGGGAAGGTCGTTCAGGGCAATTTACAAGCCAACGCTCGCGTGGTGTTGAGCGCCAGCATCGACGCCGACGGCAAACCTCAATTGACCGTCACCTCCGCAGATTTCGGCCCGCTCCCCGCCCCGACGGGCCTGAACGACGCCATTGGGACGATGATCGACCAGACGTTCACCGGTGCGCTTGGCCCCGCCGCCATCGGTTTCCGGCTGGAGAAGATTACCATTGCGGATGGGACGATGACCGTCAGCGGACGGGTAAAGTAGGCCGATTATACCAGCAACCATGTTCCCGGCATGCGCAGGAAAGTCCAAGAGACCCTTCTACACCAGTTCATTGCTGCTGCTCATAGCGCTCCTGCTGAGTGGTTGCCTCTCGCCGCGCGTATCGCAGAGCACACTGAACATCAACATTCACATCACGGCGGATGGGAAAACCCAGAACGCCCAGGTGTCGTCGGGCAGTACGGTGGCCCAGGCGCTCGACTCTGCCGGAGTCAAACTTGGCAGCCTGGATAAAGTCGATCCGCCCGCATATACCGTCCTGAGCGACGGTGGGACGATCACGGTCACTCGTGTCCAGGAAAAATTCGAGACCAAAGACGTCGTCCTGCCGTTCGAGCACCAGACCGTGCGCAACGAGTCGATGCCGCAGGGTGAGACGCGCTTGATCCAGCCGGGCGTCAACGGCTCACAGGAACTGACGTATCGTCACGTCTACGAAGACGGCGCGGAAGTCAGCGACAATGTGGTCAAGACGGTCACGTTGCAAGCGGCCGTGCCTGAAATCGTCATGGTCGGCGTGCAGACGCCTTTTACACCGCTGCCCATCGTCGGTAAACTGGTCTACATTGCAGGCGGCAACGCCTGGCTGATGGAGGACTCCACCGCCAACCGTATTCCGCTGGTGACCAGTGGCGACCTGGACGGGCGCATCCTGCGCCTGTCTGCCGACGGCGACTGGCTGCTGTATACGCGCAAATCTGACAAGCCTGCCGACCAGGAGATCAACCGGTTGTGGGCGCTCAATTTTGCCGACCCACAAGCCAAGCCTATCGACCTGGGCGTGCCGAACGTCATTCACTTTGCCGACTTCGACCCCAACGATGCCCTGACGGTCGACTATTCCACCGTCGAGCCGCGCACGGCTGCGCCGGGCTGGCAGGCCAACAACAACCTGTTCCGGCGCAAGTTCGGCAAAAACGGCGTCTTGGGAATCGAACAAAAAATCATCGACGCCAACACCGGCGGCTTGTACGGCTGGTGGGGCACAGACTTCTCCTGGGCGCCGGATGGCAGCGCCCTGGCCTACAGCCGTCCCGATGGAGTCGGCCTGGTCAGCTTCAAACACAAGCAACTCGTCCCGCTGCTCGATATTACGCCGCTAGAAACGCATAGCGATTGGGCATTATTGCCTGGGCTGGCCTGGGGCGCGGACAGCAATATCCTGTATGTGGTGACGCACGCGCCGCCGCCGGGCCTGGTCAACCCGGAAGAGTCGCCCTATTTCGACCTGAGCGCGCTCTCCCTGGTCAATAGTGCGAACGTCGACATCGTCCAGCAAAGCGGGATGTTTGCCTATCCCTCGGCTTCGCCGCTGCGCGGGACAAGTAAAGCGCAATCCTATTCGGTGGCTTATCTCCAAGCCCTCTTGCCCTCGCAATCGGACACGAGTGGCTATCGCCTGGTAGTGATGGACCGCGACGGATCCAACCGCCGCGTGTTATTTCCCGATGAAGGCTCGCCCGGCCTGCAACCCCAGACGCCCGTTTGGGCGCCGGCGGCGCTGTCTGCCACGCAGGGTAACTTCGTCGCCGTAGTCTATCAAGGCAACTTGTGGTTCATCGATGTGGACACGGGACAACCGCACCAGGTGACCGGCGATGGCCTGATCCAAAAAATCGACTGGCGGTAACTCGTCCGCCAGAAGGTCTACCACTTTATTTTTGAGTCCCTGGGAATACACATACGAAAATCCCAACGGGCACAAGCAGGAGGAATTCATGCGTATTTTGATTACCGGCGCCGCCGGATTTCTGGGCTCGCACCTGTGCGACCGTCTGCTGGCAGACGGCCACGAGGTGGTCGGCCTGGATAACTTCATTACCGGTTCGCCGGATAATCTCGCGCATCTGATGGGCAACGAACATTTTAAATTCTACAAACATGATGTCTCGAATTACATCTTCATGCCGAAAAAAGTGGACGCCGTGCTGCACTTTGCGTCTCCGGCCAGCCCCAATCCGCAATCACCGTACGCTTACTTCAACCTTCCCATCCAGACCATGAAAGCCGGCGCACTGGGTACGCACAACACCCTGGGCGTAGCAAAGGTGCAAAAGGCGCGCTTTCTACTGGCCTCCACCAGCGAAATCTATGGCGACCCGCTGGAACATCCCCAAAAGGAAACCTACGCCGGCAACGTTGACCCGTCTGGGCCGCGCGCTGTCTATGACGAGGCCAAACGCTTTGCTGAGGCCCTGACGCTAGCCTACCACAAACAGCACAACGTGGATACACGCATCGTGCGCATTTTCAATACCTATGGTCCGCGCATGGACCTGGAGGATGGGCGCGCCCTACCCAACTTGCTCAAGCAAGCTCTGCTCGGCCAACCACTGACAGTCTACGGCGATGGGTCGCAGACGCGCTCATTTTGCTATGTCGATGACCTTGTAGACGGAATCGTCCGCCTGCTGCACTCCGACGAGCACATGCCGGTCAACATCGGCAACCCGGTGGAAATGTCCCTGCTGAAGTTCGCGGAGACTATCAACAACGTGACTGGCAACAAAGCAGGCATCACCTTCGTCCCCAACGCCCGCAGCGCGCGCGACCCGCAGCGGCGCCAGCCAGACATCACGCGCGCGAAATCCATCCTGGGCTGGAAACCAAAATTCAGCCTGGAAACAGGCCTCGAACGCACCATCCCCTATTTTCGCCAAAAATTGGGGCTCGCATGACCACATTCTTCCAAAACCCCGTCGAGCGTACGCGCTTTCTTAAATTCACCGTGGTCGGCACGATCGGCGCCAGCGTGGATTTTGGTGTCTTTAACCTTCTCAGCACTTTGCTGCACGTCAATGCGGTTCTGTCCAGTATGATTTCATTCTGCATGGCCGTGACCAGCAACTTCCTATGGAATCGCTTCTGGACGTATCCGGACTCACGCTCCAAGCGCATTACCCACCAGGTAAGTCAGTTTATACTTGTCAGCTTGTTTGGGTTAAGCATCCGCACACCGTTGTTCGCTTTTTTGGAACCCCTGCTCGATCATGAATTCCAGAACAACCTTCCGGTTCAGGGAATCGACCCCAACTTTCTGGGGCACAATCTGGCGCTGGCTCTCTCCGTTGGCGTGGTCATGTTCGGGAACTTTTTCATCAATCGCTTTTGGACGTATGGCGACGTTGACGATATTGAAGAGTAAAAGCACCGCATTTCTTACTATAATAAGAGTATGGTTGCTTCCACACGATCCATCATCCCGATTTACACCAGCCGGGGCGATGCCGAAGCGTTTCTGGTCTACCCTTATCTCTATAACCGCCAGGGCGAGTGGATTGGTTTCGTCGCGCCGAATCGCGACGTCTACTCGGTGCTGGGGTATTACGTCGGGTACTTAACGAACGACCCTCGCATTTTGCGAAAAAGCATGGCGAATAGCAAAGCCCCCGTCACGCCCCTGTCGGCGCCCTCGCGCATCAACGTCCCCCCTTCGGTGCCTCTACCCAAAATGATGAGCGAACTGACAACTGGTACAATTGACGTGCTGGAAGAGGAACCGGAGCGTCTGCACACCCGCGACTCGGGCGAACTGCTCCAGGACCTGGACTGACCCGCCGAGGAATCTTGTCCGACCCATTCCCCCAAAAGACGATGCGCGCCTCGCGCGTCAGCATCGCGCAACTCATGCAACCGGAACACGCCAACAGCCAGGGCAACATCCACGGCGGCTGGGTCATGAAACTGGTCGATGAGTGCGGGGCCTTGGCCTGCATGCGACATGCCCAACGGCGCGTGGTCACCATCGTCGTGGATAGTATGACCTTCCGCCAGCCAATCAAAATTGGCGACCTGGTGATGTTGGACGCCGAAGTCACTTACGCCGGACACACCTCGATGGAAGCCGAAGTGCACGTGGAGGCAGAAAACCCGGTCACCGGCGAACGAACGCACACCAACACCGCTTATCTCGTTTACGTTGCCCTGGACGACGCGGGCCGGCCCACCCCCGTCCCGCCGCTCATCGCCGAAACTGACGAAGAAAAAGCCCGCATGGAACAGGCGCGCCTGCGCCAGACAAAACGCCTGAAGTTAAACAAGTAAGCAAGATGACCTCCCCCGAACAAGTCCCGGCCCCTGCGCCCGAAACCACACCCCCCGATTCTTCACAACCCTTCCGCTCACTGAAGGAACTGCTCGATTTCGCCTCCGGCAAGGAGTTGCTCAAAAGCGTCGCCGAGATGGGCGATTCGGGTCTGGCCGAACCGCTGCCATTCCCGTTTCTCGCCATCGTCGGCCAGCAGGAGATGAAGCTGGCGCTGCTCCTGGGGTTGATCAACCCCAATATCGGTGGAATTCTGCTGATCGGGCCGCGCGGCACCGGCAAAACCACCGCTGTTCGTTCCCTGCTCGACCTGCTGCCCGCCATCGAACGCTCCACCTGCCACTACGGCTGCCTGCCTGAAGACATCGAAACCGGCGGAATCGACGCCGTCTGCCCGGAATGCGCCCAGAAATACGCCGAAGGCAAACCGCTCACCGCCCCAGACCGCGTCCGGTTGGTAGAGTTGCCGCTCAACGCCCGCCTGGAAGACGTGGTGGGCGGTATCGACGAACGCGCCGCGGCGCACGAACGCATGCGCATCCGGCGCGGAATCATGGCTCAGGCCGACAAAAACCTGCTCTACATTGACGAGATCAACCTGCTCAGCGACGACATCGTCGATGCCATTTTGGATGCTGCCGCACAAGGCACTTACACCGTGCGGCGCGGCGCGATTTCGGGAACCTACCGGGCGCGCTTCGTATTGATCGGCTCGATGAACCCCGAAGAGGGCCGGCTGCGCCCCCAGATTCTCGACCGCTTCGGGCTGCGCGTGGTCGTGCGCGGTTTGGAAGAAGCCGGCGAACGTTTGGAAGCCTACCGACGTGTACGCGCCTACCTGACCAATCCGCGCGTGATGATCGCCCAGTTCGCCGAGGCCATTGCTGCCGCCACAGGTGAAATCGAACAGGCCCGCCAACTGCTGCGCCGGGTGAACCTCTCCGACAAATTGGCCGTGCAGGCTATCGCGCTGATCCAATCGATGGGCATCGATTCGCTGCGCGCCGAGATCACCTGGTTCGAAGCCGCGCGTGCTTACGCTGCCGCCGACGCGCGCACGGAAGTCGCTGCCGACGACCTGCGCGCCGTAGCTCCCATGGCGCTGCGCCTGCGTCGCTCCGTGTTCATGACCCAATATTTCGATACACAAAAGAGCGAAGAGGACGAACTGAACGAACTGCTCGCAAAGTTGGGCAAGTCCCACGCCAAAAAGAAATCCTGAACCGAGGGCTTGTGACCGCACTTCCCGCCAAATTCTCCCGTTCCATTCGACATCCGTTTTCCCCCCTGATTTTGCTCCTGGCCGTCAATTTGACGGTCGCTCTTTTGACGTTTCAGAACTTCGGCCTGTCGTGGGACGAGCCGCTCTTCTATAAGTACGCCGACGCCATCCGCATGGCCTACACGCCCCAGGCCTTCACACCCGGCTTCGATTTCAACCAGGTCTATGGGCCCAGCGCCACCGACCACAAATTCTATGGCCCGGCCTACATCCTGCTGGCCTGGCCCGTCCAACGCGGGATCATGTCCCTGGGCGCAGATGAAGCCTCCGCCTGGCACCTGGTCAACTTCCTGACCTTCGAGATCGGCCTGATTGCTTTTTACGCCATCCTGCGGCGCTGGATCGATCCGTGGCCGGCTGCCGCCACAACGGCGTTCTTCGCCTGGCAACCTGTCCTGTGGGGGCACGCCTTCATCAATCCCAAGGATATGCCCTTCATGGTGTTTTTCATGGCCGCGATGGCGCTCGGCCTCGACGCCGTTGACCATCTGTCGGGGACGGGAAAACCACCCAGGGGGCGTTTGATCCTGGCGGGAATCATGCTGGGGCTGACCGTGGCAGTGCGGGTTATCGGTCCGCTGGCGGGTGTTTTGATCCTCGCCTACGCTCTGCTACAAAAGAAATGGCGGGCTATTCCGTGGCTGGTTGGCTACGGCGCGCTTGCCATCCTGGTGGCGTTCGTCTTCTGGCCGTTCTTGTGGTTCGGCCCCGTCCAGCGCCTGATCGAAGTTGCCCAGCACATGGCAGACAATCCCACCCAGCTCAATGTGCTCTTCCTGGGCCAGACGTTCCCCGCAGGCGCGTTGCCGCGGCGCTACTTCCCGCAAATGCTGGCCACCAAGCTTACCGAGCCCACCTGGCTGTTATTCGCGGCAGGACTCCTGCTGGCGATCCGCCAGGCATGGCAGAAAAAGCTCGATTGGCGCATGCCGGCGGTGATCTTTACCTGGTTCTTCCTGATGTTCGCTTATGTGGTGATCGTCGTCCCGCCCATGTACGACGGCTTCCGGCACTTCCTGTTCACGCTGCCGCCGGTGTTCCTGTTGGGCGGATTTGCCTTCCAGTGGCTTTACGACCGGCTGCATGCGCGCCGGCTATGGGGGCTGGCCGTCTTCACGCTGATGCTGCCAGGGCTGTGGAACGGGGTGCAATTACATCCGTACGAATATGCCTATTACAACGCCCTGGTCGGTGGCACGCGCGGTGCTTTCCGCTCCTACGAGACCGAGTACTGGTTGACTTGCTACAAAGAGTCCATCGCCTGGGTGCAACAAAACGACCCGCAGGCCACACTGCACATTCAACGAGAGTTTGATCTGGCTCAATACTATGGGGGAAACCTGCATTTGAAGGATTTACAAACCGAAACGGAAGACGACATCCAGCCCGGCGACCTGCTGCTGTTCTCCACACGCACCAACCTGGACGAGCGCTCCATCTACCGCAGGGTGCCCGTCTTGCATGCCATTGGCCGCGAGGGTGCGGACTTCTGCCTGATCAAACAAAAGGACTAAGCCTTGAACCTGTCTGGCCCCGCCTATCGCATTGTTACTCCGCAACTCGTCATCCGCTGCTACACCCCCGCCGATGCAGTCATGCTGCAAAACGCCATCAGCGAAAGCCTGGAGCACCTGCTGCCATGGATGCCTTGGGCAGCCAATGAACCGGAAGATTTGCAAGTCAGGGTGGAGCACTTGCGCCAATTCCGCGCACAGTTCGACCTGGACCAGAATTTTGTTTACGGCATCTTCAACTCACAAGAAAATCGTCTGCTGGGCAGCACAGGCTTGCACCCACGTATCGGCCCGAATGCATTGGAAATAGGCTACTGGATCCATAAAGACTTCGTCAACCACGGATACGCCACCGAGGCATCGGCAGCCCTGACCAAAGTCGCCTTCAAGCTGCAGCATGTTGGCCGCCTGGAAATCCATTGCGCGGTGGAAAATATCGCTTCCGCCGCCGTACCACGTAAGTTGGGCTACTACCACGAAGCTACCCTGCGCGGACGGGGGTTTGCCCACGGCAAAGTCGCCGACCAGATGGTTTGGAGCCTGTTCGCAGAGGATTATCCCTCCAGCCCGGCAGCCAGCCTGGAGATCGCCGCCTACGACGCGGCGGGACGCCGGGCGTTGTAGCGCAATCTGGTTCTGGTGTCACATCGATTCCCAGGGGCTCGCATTATAATAATAAGCATCATCCGCCAAATTTTGCCCACAATTCACCTTGTAGAGAAGAAGGAAAAGCCATGATCACACACCGTCAACGCCTGGAAAACTGCTTCGCCGGGAACCCCCTCGACCGCGTACCCGTGGCACTCTGGCGCCACTTCCCCGTCGACGACCAGTCTCCCGAAACGCTGGCTGCCGCCGTCGTCCAGTTCCAGCACACCTACGACTTCGACTTCGTCAAGGTCACGCCGGCTTCGTCGTTCTGCCTCAGAGACTGGGGTGTGGAGGACGAATGGCAGGGCGCCACCGAGGGGACGCGCACCTACACCAAACACGTCATCCAGGAGGTCGACGACTGGACCCGTCTGCCCGTGCTTGCAGCGGACTCCCCGTATCTGGCCGCCCAGTTGGCCTGTTTACGGCTCATCCGGCAGGAACTCGGCCCCGATACGCCCATCATCCAGACCATCTTCAACCCGCTTTCCCAAGCCAAAAACCTGGTCAGCGGCGAGACCCTGCTCGTGCACCTGCGCCAGGCCCCGGAGAAAGTCAAAAAGGGGTTGGAGATCATCACCGAGACGACGCGGCACTTCATCGAGGCGGCCCGCGCCACCGGTATCGACGGCGTCTTCTACGCCGTGCAGCACGCGCAGGCGCAACTGTTGACCTCCGCCGAGTACGAGGATTTCGGTGTGGCCTACGACCTGCCGGTGTTGGAAGCCGCCGCACCGCTGTGGTTCAACCTGCTGCACCTGCACGGCGAAAACATCTACTTCGACCTGTTCGCCGATTACCCCGTCCAGGTCGTCAACTGGCACGACCGCGATACGGCCCCGTCGCTGGCCGAGGCTCAAAAGAAATTCAACGGCGCGTTGTGCGGCGGGCTGCGCCGCGAGACCTTGGTGCTCGGCACGGCGCAGGATATTCGCCGCGAAGCGGAAGACGCCCTGCAACAGACCGGTGGACAGAAATTCATCCTGGGCACCGGCTGCGTGGTCGAGGTGCTTGCCCCGCACGGCAACCTGCTGACAGCCCGCCAAAGCGTCGAAAAATGAGCTTACGCGTCATCGCCGGGAAAGCCAAAGGGCGACGACTCAAATCCGTGCCCGGTGATACCACCCGCCCGATCACCGACCGTGTCAAGGAGGCATTGTTCAACATCCTGGGTACAGACGTGGTCGATTCGGTCTGGTGGGACGTTTTCGGGGGGACGGGAGCCGTTGGCATTGAGGCGCTCAGTCGCGGCGCAGCCTTCGTCCGCTTCTCAGACCTGAACCGTCTGCCCATCGAAATCATCAAGGAGAACCTGCGCAACACCGGTTTTTCGGCGCAGGCCGAGGTCAAACGCGGCGACGCCTTCGCGCTGCTGGCCGCGCTCGGCGACCGCCGTTTCGACTACATGTACATTGCACCGCCGCAGTATCACGAGCTGTGGTCGCGGACGCTGCACAACGTGGACGACCATCCCGACCTGCTGCAACCAGAAGCCTGGATACTCGTGCAAATCCATCCGCGCGAATATCATGAGGAAACGCTCGTGAATCTAGAAAAAGTCGACGAACGCAAGTACGGCAGCACACTGTTGGTGTTCTACGAGAAGACGGCCCGATAGCAACAGCAAGGCGAAATCCGCCCACTCGAACAGCGTAACACCTCCATCCGTTGCAGTTTACTGGCCTGCCAGCGTGTATAATCAATGCAATCAAGTTAAGACGGTTATGGGCTGGGAGTAGATATGGAGTTGTGGCAATACTTTGCACCGTCCACGCCCCCATAAATCCGCTTCATTCCACTCGCTCCTGAAGAGCCATCAAGATAAAACCATGTCGAAAAAGATTGAGAAACTGTTAAGTGAATTAAAGGCGGGCCTTATTCAAATATATGGGAGCCGCCTTATGGGTTTATATCTGTACGGGTCATACGCACGCGGGGAGGAGCAACTTGACTCGGACATCGACGTGATGATTGTGTTGAGTCATTACGAGAGTTACGGTGTGGAAATCGACAGGACGGGAGAATTAGTCAGCAAATTGTCGTTGGAATATAGCACGAGCATCAGTCGAGTGATTATGACAGAGGAGCAATGGAAAAACGGGGATACCCCGTTGCTTCGCAATATTCGCGCCGATGGTATATTCGCACGAAGGATTACAGCCGCAAACTCCTTGAGAAAGCTGTTGACTCCATCGAAGCAGCGGAGGGATTATTGAAAATGGGCAAACCTGACATTGCGGCAGGACGGGCATATTATGCGATGTTCTATACTGCGGAAGCATTGCTAAACGAGAGAGCACTGAAGTTCTCCAAGCACAGCGGAGTCCATGCAGCCTTTGGAGAACAATTTGCCAAGACAAAAACATCGGATCCAAAGTTTCATCGCTGGCTTATCGACGCATTCGATAAGCGCATCATTGGCGACTATGGGGTTGAAGCGAACATCGGAAGAGAAGTAACGACAGATATGATCAACCAAGCGCGGGAATTTTTAGAAGCGGCCCGCTCCCACATGGAAACTTAAGTCGCCTTTCAGTACATCGTGATCAACGGTAGGGGAGTGCCTCGCGACCGTAACCGCAGAGGGAATCAGATAGGAGGCGAGCTTGTCGAGGCCATCTGAAGATACGTATAATAAAAACGTCAAATAATCTTCCATAACCAAGGCAAGGCATGAAACCCAAACGTATCCTTTTAATGCGGCACGGCCAATCCGAGGGCAATGCAGATCGAAGCCAACACGAGATCACCCCAGATTTTGCACTGAACCTGACTCCCAAAGGAGTTGAACAGGCCAGGAAAGCGGGCCGCACAATCAAAGACATCATTGGACAGGAAACGATACAGGTCTATCTCTCTCCCTATTATCGTACCCGCCAGACTTATCAATACATTCGAGAAAATATCGAATCCAATGTGGTGGAAGTTTCCGAAGACCCGCGCATTCGGGAGCAAGATTGGGGCCACCTGCGGCATCCCGACATCAATCACGGGATCATACAGGAACGCGATAATTTCAGCACTTTTTATTATCGGATACCGGACGGAGAATCCGGTGCAGACGTGTATGACCGCGTCAGTGTATTTTTAGGGACGCTCCACCGCGATTTCGAGAAATCTGATTACGCCCAAAATACATTGATCATCACCCACGGGATGACCCTGCGATTGTTCTTGATGCGCTGGTTCCATTGGAGTGTCGAGGAATTCGAAAGTCTGCTCAATCCGCGCAACGGCCAAATCGTCGTGATGCAGCAAGAAGCCAACGGTCACTACTCATTGGTCAGTGAATTGGCGAAAAGAACTCAAGATTCCGGTTTTCCTGCGGATTAACGGGAAAAAAGCAAGGCTCTGATTCCGGAGGAGTTAAAATCCCTAAGTCCGAAAGGCACAAATACTATGGTCGATTTCGAAGAGGAATATCTGGACGTCCTACAAAACATCGAAGCTATCATCGTTCGTATATATCATGATAACAAAGAGTTGTCAGACTACGACGTCGACAAAGCCCTGAAAACTTTAATTCAAAGCTACCGAGCAGAACAACAACATCAAATTTTTTCCAAGCCCCAATTCTCGCCATTGCCAGAGCAGGTCTACGAAGGAGTCCAACAAATATGTGAATGGCGGCTCGGCCGTGTAGACATAGAATTTACAGAAGACCCATCATTCGATAAGCCAGAGGCAATCACCGTAGAAGAAATCATCGCTTGCCTCAAGCGAATACACAAATCCGTGGAGAAGTGGAATAAACGGGGAGGCATGAGAGGGTATTTACAATACATCGAGCAGTTTATCATCTAAATTCGGCGCCTTACGACCGTTCATCAGAAGGATGTCCCCGATGAAAATCACAACCTTTTCCAGTGTTCCCCACCCCTTATCGAGAGAATATAAAGTTAAGGAAAGTCACGTCCTCACCCCCTCCGGACTCGTGCCCCTCGATCCGTCGCCGGCGACCAGCCTGTATGCCTCGCCGCTGACCCGTCTGGCGCTGCTGTCGCCCCCCGTCGTATCTGCAGCACAACCTTCCGAAAAAGAGAACCAACCCCACGAGGCGGGCCCATCCGTCCGCATGCAAGATGTGGCCAAAGCGATGGGAACCGGCGGCGGCATCATCCCACCCGCCCTGAAAATGTACCAGCTTGGCAATACCACCTCGAAAGCCGAACTGGTCCAATTCTTTACCACGAACAACTTTACGCCCAACGCCGCCGACAATCTGGCCGACAAAGTCCTGGAAATTGCGCAGTCGCAACTGGCGAAGTCTCTTTTTCTGGGCCTGGCAGGCGGCGCGCTCGTTTTCAGCGTATTGGAAGTTGTCGAACCCCATTGGTCGCAGAAGCGCAAATTGATACTCGCGCTGGGAGCCGCCCTGTTCCTGGTCATCCTATACCTGATTTTGGCGCACCTGGGGATCATGACCTGAAAACGGCCAAGCCGCTATTCCTTTACAATGAACAGGCAGAACGGCAAGCCTGAAACGCTTCGTTCCAGTTTGGCCATCTGCCTCACCGGCGCAGACAAAAGCGCTTGCAACAAAAAAGCATCCATGCGGCAGAGTTCAGGGTGTCGCTGCAGGATGGCCGCGTATGGGCATTGACCGAAGACAACGCGTGGACCTTGAGCGTGCGCTTCCCAGCGCGCTTGATAATGGAGCTGGTTCAAACGCTCGACAGCGTTCGCCAACCGACGGCTGATATGCGCTTTTGCGTCCGGTGCGCCGGAACCCGCCAGCGAAACGGCGAGTTGTTCCAGGAGGCGGTCACGCCCATCCACAGGCACCGACTCGATCCAGTTCGCCAACAAAGCATCGGCAAGCCCGACCAGAAGCTCTCCGGCATCCACTTCGACAGCACCATAGATCTTGAGCGGGCGCCCCTGCCCCAGGCTGCGACGAAATCCAAGCACTTCCGCCCGACCGTCTTTGACCAGGATCGATAGGTGGTGGCGCGCGTTTGCAGAAGTTACACGCAAGGCGCGCGCTACTTCGTTGGCGGTCACACCGCGATGGCTGCGTAAAAAGATCAAGACTTTCTGGCGGGCATTTAAAGGGGGCATGACATTTATCCCTATTATAGTCCTTTTTTAATTTTGAAAATATATATTTTCGTTAGTCGATTGACAGGTGCAACCACTCTCGATATAATCTTCATCAACATGGCAGAGCCGCTAAATTGGGAAAGTACGTTTGCCATTGCGCTGGCGCTCAAACGCAGACATCCCGACGTGGATTTAAACGATGTCTCGCTGGGGAATGTTTACGAATGGACGCTGGCGTTGGAAGATTTCCAGGACGACCCTGCACTGGCAAATGACGAGATTCTCGCATCAATTTACCAAGACTGGTTTGAGGAGGTACTTTCTCGTGAGTGAAAATGAATTGAATTCTCCGGGCTATGAGATTCCGCCCGAAATGCAGGGACAGGTTTCCATCACAACGCTCGACCGTATTTACAACTTTGGACGGCGCTCTTCGATCTGGCCGATGATGTTCGGGCTGGCCTGCTGCGCCATCGAAATGATCGCAGCCCAGGCCGCCCGCTACGACCTGGCGCGCTTCGGCATGGAAGTAATGCGCGCCAGCCCACGCCAAAGTGATTTGATGATCGTCGCCGGCACGGTCACCAAGAAAATGATCCCTGCCATCGTGCGCCTGTACAACCAGATGCCCGAACCGAAATACGTCGTAGCGATGGGCGCTTGCGCCTCCGGCGGTGGGCCTTTCAAGGAAGGTTACAACGTCGTCGCCGGGGTAGACAAGTTCATTCCGGTGGATGTTTACATTCCGGGTTGCCCACCCACCCCGCAGGCGCTGACCAACGGCTTGATCAAATTGCAGGAAAAGATCGACAAGCAGTCGCTCCGCAAGGTGCGTTGGTATCAAAAGGGCGTTGACTCGGTCGAAATTCCTATTCCGATCCTTGGGCCGGATTTGATCGACCCGCGTCGCATCCCCGATATCAAGACCAAAACGGAAGAATTGGCCCAGCAGCCCGCCCCGGCGGAAGAGACCAAGGCGTAGGAGGCAAACATGGTTACCCCTGTACAAACCGAAACATTGGACTTGGCTGCCAAATTTCCCGACAGCGTCACAGCGGATACTCGCCCCAACTACGCGGGTTGGATCGTAGATGTCGATCACCTGGTAGAGGTCGCCAGCGCCATCCGAAACGAGTTTGGCTATGATCTTTTGTCGTCCGTCACGGGTGTGGATTACCTGCCCGAAGGCAAGATGGAAGTCGTCTACCACGCTTACAAAACATCGGGGGGACCGCTCCTGCTCTTTAAGGTGCAGGTGCCCCGCGTCGACCCGATCGAAGTCCCCTCGTTGACGCCCATCTGGCCCGGCGCGGAATTCCAGGAGCGCGAGATTTGGGATCTGTACGGCATCAAGTTCATTGGACATCCCGACCTGCGCCGCATTCTGATGTGGGAGGGTTTCGACGGCCACCCGCTGCGCAAGGACTGGCACGAGGCTTTTTACGAAGAAGATAACAAGCCGTTCAAGTCTCGCTGGCCGGACGGCAAGTTCGAAAGCTCCGAGCAGAAGAATCCTTTCAGCGACAATATCATGTTCCAGCCCGGATTCGACCCTGAAAAATGGATCCCGGACGAATCGGAAGACCTGCTGTACGCAACGCTCAAGAAGTACAAATTCGAAGACAAAGATGGCATCCACACAGACCACGTAGTGGTCAACATGGGCCCGCAACACCCATCCACGCACGGCGTTTTCCGCGCGGTAGTGGTGCTGGACGGCGAGACGATTTTGAGCTTGAAACCGGTCATGGGCTACTTGCACCGTAACCACGAAAAAATCGGCGAGCGCAACACCTTCTTGCAAATCATCCCCTATACCGACCGGCTCGACTATTTCAACTCGATGTACAACAACTGGGGCTACGCTCTGGCCGTCGAAAAGCTGATGGGCGTGCAGGTACCCGAACGCGCCGAGTACATTCGTGTGATCGTCGGCGAATTGAGCCGCATCCAGAACCACCTGATCTTGATCGGTATGCTGCTCAACGACCTGGGCGCCTACTTCACCCCGGCCTTATACGCCTTCGAAGAGCGCGAACTGATTCTCGACATCTTTGAGACCATTGCGGGTTCGCGCATGATGTGTAACTATTACCGTTTCGGCGGCGTGGTGCGCGACATTCCCGAAGACGTGATGCAAAAGATCAAGGACCTGGTCTTCGAGCGCTTGCCGCGCAAAACCGAAGAATTCGACCGTTTTTTGACCCAAAACGAAATTCTGATCTCGCGCCTGAAAGGGGTTGGCTACCTCAGCCCCGAAGACGCAATCGCCTATTCGATGACCGGCCCGCTGCTGCGCGCCGCAGGCATCCCTTATGACATCCGCCGCGCAGAGCCTTACGGCATTTACGAACGCTTCGACTTCGACGTGGCCGTACGATATAACAGTGATATGTACGACCGCTACCTGATCCGTCTGGATGAAATTCGCCAAGCGCTGCGCATCCTACAACAGGCGGTCACGCAAATTCCCGAAGGGCCGATCATGGGCACCAAGCCACAGTACCAGGTGCGCGTTCCGGCGGGTGAAGCCTACGGGCGCACAGAGTCGCCCAAAGGGGAGTTGGGATATTATGTCATTTCGACGGGCAAGCCCAACCCCTGGCGTTATCATGTCCGTGCGCCTTCCTTTATCAATCTCACTTCGCTGGAGAAAAGCTGTGTCGGCGAGAAGATCGCTGACTTTGTGGCGATCCTCGGCGCGGTGGATATCGTGCTGGGCGAGACCGACCGTTAGATTCGTGGATCGAAGAACAGAGAGATAAAAATTATGATGGATGGAAAAGGTATTCTCAAAGGATTGGCCGTCACCCTGCAACACTTCGCCGATTCCTACCTAGACGACCTGCGCTGGTGGGGCAGGCGCTACTACTCCCCGGAAGGGATTGCCCACCGCTCCAGCAAAGACGCCAAGGGAATTTTCACGGTGCAGTACCCGGACGAAAAGTTGCCGGTTCCAGAAGAGTTTCGCTACGTACCCTTCCTGGTCTATGACGAGGGTGAAAACGGTGAGCAAATACAACGCTGCACCTCCTGCGGCATCTGCGCCAAGGTCTGCCCGCCGCAGTGCATCTGGATCGTGCGTAGCAGCGACCCGGAAACGGGACGTCCCATCCCCGCACCGACTGAATTCTACATCGACGCCGACATCTGTATGAACTGCGGCTTCTGCGCCGAGTACTGCCCGTTCGACGCGATCATCATGGACCATGATTACGAGATCGCGTCGTACAATCGCAACCTGATTACTATGGAACAATTGTTGAAGCCTGCTTCGTATTACGCCGGCATCCGTCCCAAGAATTACGCCATCCAGGATGAGGCGCGCAAGGCCAAAGAAGCGGCCAAGGCCGCCAGAGCGCAGGCAGCAGGCTCTTCCTCCTGAAAACGCACCGACATTGTGGCGCTGCTTCAATTCATCAACTTGGCAAAAGGAATCCAAAAGAACTGCATTCAAAAGCTAAACAGTAGGAGCTATGACTGAAATTACACAAGAGGCTGTATTGACAGCCTTGAGCAAAGTCCAGGAGCCTGAATTACACCAGGACTTGGTGACACTGGGGATGGTACACGACCTGGAAATCGAAAAAGATACGGTCAGCCTGACCGTCATGCTGACCACCCCGGCCTGCCCGCTGCGCGGCCAAATCGAGAAGGAAACCAAACAGGCGCTGCTGGCTATCGAGGGCGTCAAATCCGTCAACCTGAAGCTCGATTCGGACGTCCCGAACGACGGGCGCATGCGTGGACTGGTCAACGCGCCCGTCCGCAATGCGATCGCCGTCGCTTCGGGGAAAGGCGGAGTCGGCAAAAGCACAGTCTCCGTCAATCTGGCAGTAGCGCTGGCCCAAAGTGGCGCGCGCGTCGGCCTGATGGACGCCGACATCTACGGCCCCAACGTGCCGACCATGATGGGCGTGCCAGCCATGCCCAATCCCAAACAGAACCGGTTGATTCCAGCGCAAGCCTATGGCGTCAAGATGATGTCGATGGGTTTCCTGGTCAAGCCGGGACAACCGCTGATCTGGCGCGGACCGATGCTCAACTCAGCCATCCGCCAGTTCTTGAGCGATGTGGAATGGGGCGAACTCGATTACCTGGTCATCGACCTGCCCCCCGGAACCGGCGACGCCGCCCTTTCGCTGGCGCAGGCTTTGCCTTTGAGCGGTGTGGTGATCGTCACGCTGCCGCAGGCCGTCTCGCTGGAAGACGCCAGCCGCGGGCTGGAGATGTTTCGCACACTCAACGTGCCGATTCTGGGTGTGATCGAGAATATGAGCTACCTGACATTGCCCGACGGCACAAAGATGGATGTCTTCGGGCAAGGCGGCGGCGAGGCGTTGGCCAAACATTACGAGGTGCCCTTCCTGGGCGCGGTACCCATGAATCCGAACGTGCGCATCGGTGGCGATAACGGCAGCCCCATCGTCGTCTCTGACCCTGATTCGGACGCATCGAAGGCGCTGCAAAACCTGGCACAAACCGTGGCGGCGCGCATCAGCGTAGCTGCCCTCAGCGGCGACAGCGCTCCAACGATCAACGTCGTTTGACGCTACGCGCACACACATATCAGGAGGCGTTTCAGGCAATTTGTCGGAACGTCTCTTTTTTTTCAGAGTCTTAAAAACAACGGCCCTACTGAGATTTGGGAACTTCACCATAGGGCACGAAAATGCCAAGAGTTAAATACCTCTGCAAGAGCCGCACTGATTGGGACAGATTCGGTTATAATTTCTCCATGCAACCTAATATTGTAGGTATTCGCTTCAGCAAAGTGGGCAAGCTCTATCACTTTGATGCAAGTCCTGAACCTGAACTGCAAATTGGCGAACACGTTATCGTCGAGACTACGCGTGGGCGCCAACTCGGGGAAGTCATTCAAAAGATCGCAGACCCGCCGGCTCCACCGGAAGGCACATGGAAAGTGATCGAGCGTCGCGCTACGCCCGCTGACCTGGTCTTGCGCCAGTCGTGGCAGCAAAAACAGGTCGAGGCGATGATCAACTGCCGCGCGCGGGCCGCCGAACTCAAACTCGATGGGGTCAAAATTGTCGCCGCAGAATTCGCCTTCGACGGGTCGCGCCTGACCTTCCTGTACAGCACCGATTCCGAGGAAAAAGTCGATCTGAAATCCCTGCGCAAAGACATGCAAAAACTCTACACGCCTTCGCAGGTGGAAATGCGCCAGATCGGCCCGCGCGATGTAGCCAAGATTCTGGGCGGCATGGGCGCCTGCGGCCTGGAGACGCGCTGCTGCTCCAAGTTCTTGACCGACTTCAGCCCCATCTCAATCAAAATGGCAAAAGAACAGGGCATCTCGCTGACTCCTTCCGAAATTACGGGCATGTGTGGACGCCTGCGCTGTTGCCTGATCTACGAATATGAACAATACGTGGCGGCACGCAAGGAACTCCCCAAACGCAACAAGCGCGTGGTGACCGCCGACGGAGAAGGCAAAGTGGTCGACATCTACCCGCTGCGCAACGCCGTGTTGGTCGAATTCACCAGCGAGAATGGGCCACGCAGCTTCCGCGAATACCATCGTGACGTTTTGGAGCCCTGGGACGAGCTGGAGGCCCTGCGTCGCAAGGCCGAAGCGCCCTGCGACCGCCACGAAAACGGCGAATGCGATTGCGGGAAAAGCGAAAATACGAAAGACTCAAACGGTAAACGTAAGGCAAACAAAAAATGAGCACAAGTTCTGAACAGCCCGGTAGCTGGTCTGAGCCTCAAAAAATCCTGGTCATCCTGGCGCATCCGGATGACCCGGAATTTTTTTGCGGGGGGACCTTAGCGCGTTGGGCCCAGGCAGGGCACGAAATCAGCTATTATTTGTTGACCTGCGGCGATAAGGGCTACAACGACTTCACCACCATCGACGACATCACCCCCGACGATTTGTGCTCTGTGCGGCACGACGAGCAGGCCAACGCGGCTCGGACGCTGGGCGTCAAAGCCGTCCACTGGCTGGAGCACGAAGACGGCTATCTTGTCCCCGGCATCGACCTGCGCCGCCAGGTGGTACAGATCATCCGGCAGATGAAACCCGACATCCTGGTCACCTGCGACCCGCAGAATTTATTTGCCGGCTACGGACTAAATCACCCCGACCACCGCGCCGCGGGCCAGGTGGTGCTCGACGCCGTCTTTCCGGCAGCCGGCAACGCGGCGTATTTCCCCGAATTGTTGGAAAAGGGCTTCCAGCCCCACCAGCCCCGAGAAGTCTGGTGTTCGCTGACCAGCCAACCGGATGTCACCATGAATGTCACAGACACCTGGGCGACCAAACTCGAAGCGCTCTCGCAACACAAAACCCAGGTTGGCGACCCTGATAAATTCAAGGAACGCATGAAGAAGCGCCACACAGAAGACAGTACGGACGAGAATCCGCGCTACGAAGAGAAATTCCGGGTCGTCAAATACGGTTGATTCCAAGAGCAATGAACGTCATCAACGTTGGGTATGATTCGACGAACTATTACGCGCTCGAAGTCAAGGGCGGAAAACTCCTGGTCGATTCGGGCCGACTACAGCACACGCTACGCATCACCGAATCGAGGTAGTATGACTGATTTTTACGCAGAAGCCCAGGAACTCTTCCCTTATACGCAGACGCTGCGACGCGACTTTCACGCCCATCCGGAGCTTGGCTTCGAGGAAGTGCGCACCTCAGGCATCATCGCGCGGGAATTGCGCGAACTCGGCCTGGAAGTGACTACCGGCCTGGCCAAGACCGGCGTCGTCGCCATGATCGACGGCGAACAACCCGGCCCGGTGGTGTTGCTGCGTTTCGACATCGATGCGCTGCCCATCCATGAAGAAACCGGCGCGGACTACGCCTCCCAGACGCCGGGCGTGATGCACGCCTGCGGGCATGACGGTCACGCCGCCATCGGGCTGACGGTGGCGCGCCTGCTCAACCAGCACCGCGACGAGATTGCGGGAACGCTCAAGCTGATCTTCCAGCCCGCCGAGGAGGGCATGGGCGGCGCCGAAGGGATGATCGCCGACGGCTGCCTGGCGAATCCGGAGCCGGTGCAACTGCTGGGCTTGCACATCTGGAACGAGCATCCGCTCGGCTGGCTGGGAATCGCGGCAGGGCCGGTCATGGCTTCGGCTTCGGTGGTGAAGATAACGGTCAGCGGCAAAGGGGGGCACGCTGCGGCGCCCCATCTGACGGCGGATCCGCTCGTCGCTGCGGCGCAAATCGTCAGCGCGGTACAGTCCATCACGTCTCGCAACGTCGATCCGCAAAAGGCGGCGGTCGTCAGCCTGTGCAGTATCCACGGCGGCGAGGCTTTCAACGTCATCCCGCAGCAAGTGGAACTCAGCGGCACCATGCGCACCTTCGAGCCAGAAGTGGAAAAGCTGGTGTACCGGCGTTTGGAGCAGGTGGTGCACAACGTAGCCGCAGGCCTGGGATGTCAGGCGGAAATCGAGATTGAGGCACTGACACCGGCGGTAATCAACGACCCGACCACAACCGCCGCCGTGCAGCGCGCCGCCAAGAAAACACTGCCGGGGCATGAGATCGATAGCAGCGGACACGTTACCATGGGCGCCGAGGACTTTGCCGTTTACCTGCAAAAGAAACCGGGGACGTTCTTCTTCGTGGGCTCGACCAACGCCGAGAAAGGCCTGATCTACGGCCACCACCATCCCAAATTCGACTTCGACGAGGGCGTTTTGCCGCGCGCGGCTGCACTGATGGCAGCCGCCGCCATCGAGGCGCTCAAAGCCTGACGGATATTGCAAAGGCGAAAGGATGGGATAATTCATACTTTGCAAATAGCCTACTGATTCCCAGGGCAAACGCATCTAATTTGCAAAAAACCGAATATACGGGCATTTTTTCGGAAAACCCCCTGACTGTCTTGATAGTATGATGCCTGTAAAATGCTGCGCATGATGGCAATTTGTACGGCCAAATACGGGCAATTCCAATGTTTTCAGCCATATCTGGGCCAGGCAGATTCCTGATCTGCTCCACGAAAATCATTGTCATACTAATAAGACAGCAAGGGGAAAATACAGTGTTCTCGTCCATATACAGGGCATTAAAATTTAGATGCGTTCACCCTATGGAATTACGGCAAAAGGCTTGACACAAAAGGAGAAGAGGCGTAAAGTCCTGAGGTTCAGGATGTGAAGGGAACCCTGTATTGGGGGAAAGTCAACGACACATCACTCTTTAATGAACAATTGAGAAGGGGCCTACCATGCGACGACTGATCGAAAACGGTTTTCGTGCCTGTTTTATTGTGATTTTTGCGCTGAACGGCGTACTGAGCGTACCGGCGAAAGCTGCCAGTACCACGGATGTGGACCAACCGCCGCAGCCGACCAGCACCAGCCAACCGGCGAGCAAAGCGGGAA
>JBJKRF010000075.1:0-22002 GCA_046704785.1 Anaerolineales bacterium
ACCTTTGCGTTCCATACTACAATAGTTGGGAGAGGCCGAACCGGCAGGCCAGGCTCCCCCCCCGGCATTCGCCGTATCAATGAGGGTACTGGTCGCATTCAACAAATCCAGTTCGGTCCCGCCATTACTCAAATCCCCGGTATAAATCTCATCTGCTGTAATATTGCTGATCGTCGTATCGTCGGTACGCTCGAGCAGGAAATAGCCACCAGCCGAGATGGAACCGCTTAAGCTGACCGACAAATTGCCGTCTGTCGAATTCAATTGCCAACCGGTTAAATTGACCGCTGTCGCACCGGGGTTGTAGAGTTCAATCCATTCATCCGTGGCGCTGGCTTGCGTTCCACCCCAGCCGATTTCGTTGATAATTACAGTCATCGGCAAAGTAGCTGCCTGCCTTGACGAGGCGGGTGCAGATAATACGGGAGAAGGGAAAATAATCCAGGCAGCCATACCGCACAGAAAAAGCAACCCGACGAGCAGGTGACGCACTCTGGGGTTGGGGATTAGACACACTTTTAAGAGTTGTGGCGTTATAGGTTTCATGATAAACACACACAAGGAGTCTCCGCTGCGCAAGTTCCGTAGCGGACGAGATATAGCCGCCCTGAGAGTGGCCGATGGCTAACGAGGTTCGACGACCAGCTTGATGGCCGTGCGCACCTTTCCGTCTATTTCGACATCCACAAATTCTGGAAGGCAGATAACGTGAATATCGTCTCCATCGAGATAGCCTCTGGCCAGCACGAGTGCCTTCACAGCCTGGTTGACAGCTCCAGCACCAATGGCTTGCACCTCAGCCCGCTTATGTTCGCGGACGACGCCGGCAATGGCCCCAGCGACCGCGGAAGTTCGGGAGTTGGCAGAAACTTTGATCATATCCATAGCGAATCTCCCTTCTGAACAATTATGAGGGGCTTCCTTTACTTTACTCAAGATTGTACAAGATTCACACGAGCAATACAAGCCGCCCTATTGTCTTATTCGAAATGGATAGGGTGTCTCTCAAGGTTTGCCGAAATTTTATCTTTCGACCGATTTTTAAATCCTCCCCTCATTTTTTAATTAATAGATTTGTTAATAGTATTCGTCGTAGAGCCTGTGGAAAAGTGGAGAAAAGATATTCGGGCCCATTTATACGCTGCTCTTTATGCCGTAGCCCAGATGTGGGGCCTTCTGCGCTTGTTGGCGTTCTTGGGCCTGTGGAAAAAACGGGAGGTTTTGCCCACCGTGTTTCCACAGGTTTTCTCCACAATCCATAGATAGGGTGACTCGCAACAGCATGCCCAGATATGGGGGTGCCCTTTGGGGGATCAGACCGAACAAACGAGCAGGTTTTCCACAGCAAAAGGCGTTTATCCACAGTTTTCGGGCACTTATCCACAGAAGATAAGAGGAATCTGAGAAATGTTCTTACGTGTAGTCCCCCCTACATCTGGGGTTCCAGTCCATTTTCGCTGGCAATCTGTTCGAGCTTTTCTTCCACAGCATCCAGGAATTGGTCCAGCGTGTCCAGGCGGGCGGCGATTCTGGCGGGAGTCAGCCCCAGGGTGCTGCAAACTTCCGTCCAGTTGGCTTTGTGCTCGGCTTCGAATTCGACCAACCCGGCTGCGCGGACCCAGGTGCTCAGCAGCGGCCACAGCGCCGAAAGCGGGAAGTCGCCCGACAGGTACTCGTCGATGGCGCCTTTGTAGTACCCCAGGCGGGCCGCATGCAGGCGCGCGTCCAGGTGGTTCTCGGCCACGAAGGAGAAGGCTGCTTCCCAGGCGGGCAACCAGCCACGCAGCAGGTCGGGGTTGGTCTGCAACGCACCCAGGGCGGTCAACAGCAGGCTGCTCAAATCGTCCAGGCCGGCGGCCTGCGCCCGGGCCGGGAACTCGGCTAACAAACGGCGTTCCGGCAACGGGGCACCCGTCAGCACGGCCACAGCGTTGACGGCTTTTTCCAGCGCGGCGAGGTAGTCGGCGATGGGGATGTCTCCGTCGCTGAACTGCATGTCGTTCCAGGCGGTGCGGGCCGGATTGGCGAAGGCGCGTGCGCGGTTGAGCAGGTTGAGCGGATCGTCAAACTGCGAACGGACGATGGCCTGGGTATATTCGAAGAATTTGGTCTTTTCGTGCAGGAGCAGCGGGTCCCACATGGTGAAGCCCCGCCAGGGGTCACTGCGCAGTTCGCGTGGTTGGGCGTACAGGGCCGTGTCTTCATAGAATATGTCGATGTGAATTTCGTTGGAGAGTTTGATCACCTCGCGTTCGCGCAGGGGCGGACCGTCGTAGATGACCAACAGGTCAATGTCGGTCGTGCTGCCCAAAAAGGCGGGCTCATGCAGCACCGACCCAACCAGAAAGACGGCGATTACGTTCGAGTCGGGGGCCAGGCGTTTGGTAACGGTGTCTCTGGCGAGTTTGAGCAAGGCGTCACGCGTGATACGCATGTCGGTCTCCATTCAAGAGCGTGGGCTGATAGGGCGCGATTCTCAGCGCCTCGCGTATTTTGTTTTCGATCAATTTGAGATGTTCGGGGACGCGCACGAAGTCCAACGGGTTGGTGTCGAGGGTCAGTTTGGGCGTGCCGGCCCTGGCGAAGAAGTCTTCGTAGGCTTCGGCGAGCTGTGCAATGTAGCTACGCTCCATGGCGCGTTCGTAGGGGCGGTCGCGCTGTGCGATGCGGCTCATCAGCGTGTCGACGCTGGCGGACAGGTAGACTGTCAGGTTCGGCAGGGGAATTTTTTCTGCCAGCGCTGCATGCACGCGATGGTACATGTTCAATTCGTCGCCAGACAGGTTGATACGGGCGAAGAGCGCATCTTTGGCGAAGGTGTAATCTGCGATCAGAGTCTTGCCCTGCGACAGGATCGTTGGAACGGTGCTGTTTTGTTGGCGGTAACGACTCAACAGGAAGAAGAGTTGTGTCTGGAACGCGTAACGCGCGCGGTCGGCGTAGAAATCCGAGAGGAACGGATTCTCCTCGAAGACCTCGAGCAGCAACTCCGCCTTCTCGAACGACGGCTGGAGCAGGCGCGCGAGGGTGGTCTTCCCAACCCCGATCACGCCTTCGATTGCGATGTACATGCGTTGACTC
This sequence comes from Anaerolineales bacterium, assembly GCA_046704785.1. GTDB lineage: Bacteria > Chloroflexota > Anaerolineae > Anaerolineales > Villigracilaceae > JBJKRF01. Next base: position 3,082 of record JBJKRF010000075.1, read on the forward strand.
CCGGAGAGAAAATCGGCGTTAAGCATACCATAATTCTGGCCCCTCTCCGGCGGCATCCCCACAAATCCACTTTGCCCCGCTGATTTCCAAAGAGCCGAAATTTTAACCACTACGGCCACAAAGAGCACGAAGGAGAAAAGTCCATCGGCTCATCTATAAGGCTTTCATCAATTTCTTTCCAAAGGCTGCCGGCTGGCTCTTCTCGACGATCAAGTCACTGGCGGTGTGGAAGCGCAGAAAGTCATGCATGGCGGCGGCCACGTCGCTCACCAATGCCTCCTGCGGTTGGACGCCCGGCTCCAGGTAGAGCGCCTTGAGACGCAGCAGGCCGGTCTTGCGTTCCAGCTTGGGATCGAAGCGCCCCACCAGGCGTTCCTTGTGCAGGATGGGCAGGCAATAATAACCGTAGACGCGCTTTGATGCGGGCAGATAAGCCTCCAGAGCCTGGCGAAAGCCCCAAAAGGCCTCGTCGCGGTCCTGCGCCCACCAGAAGTTATCGAACGGGTTGAGAAAAGTGGTGCGCTGTGCGCGGATTTCACCCGAAGCGGCCTGTTCCAGTGCCTGCAAGTGGTCGCGGTGGACGATCAGCGTTTGCACGCCGTCCAGCGTCTCGCCCTGCACTTCCACCAGCGCCCCGGCCTCGATCAATTCTTTCAGGATTGGGCGCGACTTGCCGATGCGCATCCAGGTGTAATCGCCGGGGTTGCGCGGCAGGCTGATGCCCAGAGCCCGCGCGCCGCGCTCCACCCAAAAACGGTCGCGTTCGCTGACGCCTGGTTCGCGCGTATCCACCCAGGCCGGCAGCACGCGTTCCGTCAGGTCGTAGACGCGCTGAAAGTTGACCCGCGCAGCGATCATCAACTCGCCAAACGAATATAGGTGTTCGAGCGCCATCTTGGCCGGCTTCCAGTCCCACCAGGTGCCGCGTTTGTGCCCGTCGCTGCCGAAATCGTTGGTGCGCAGCGCGCCCTCTGTACGGATGCGCGTCATCACCTCTTCGATCAATTCGCGGTTGCCGGGCTGCGTAATCCAATCCGTGTACCAACGGTGACCCTTTTGCCGCAGGGCGCGCTGCTGCGGCATCTGGTAGCGATATTCGTGCAGCGGCAGGTAGCAGGCCGCGTGGTACCAGCCCTCGAACAGCTTGCGTTCTTCGGCGTTGTAGGCCAGACGGTCGAAGATGGCTGGATCGTAGTTTCCGTGCCGCGACCAGAGCGTGACGTAATGGGCGCGCGCCACCATCTGGAGCGTGTCGATCTGGACTCCCCCGAGGCGATCCACCGTTTCAAAAACGGAATCCGGGCTGGCGGGTGGCTCGCTTCCATTGGCGGTATCCAGTTGGGTGGCGTGCAAGGCCAGGGCGCGCACGGCGCTCAAGGGGTAGACGGTCATCCATACTCCTATTGAAGAAAAAGCAGGCCCACGCCGATCATGGCGATGAAAGTGCCGGCGATGGCCTGCCAGCCAAAACGTTCCTTGAAGAGAAAATAACTGAGCGGCAGCATGAAGACGGGCGGCAAGGCCATCAAGGCGCTGGCGACGCCCACCTCGGCATGCTGGACGGCCAGCAGCGAAGCCGAGACGCCGATTACCGGCCCAAAGAATGCTCCGAAGGAGGCCCAACCCAAGGCCGACGGGCGCTGCCGCATGGTGTCGATGGTGGCCCTGGCCTGGCGCTGGAAGGAGGCCAGAATCCATAAGGTCAGCACGGCAGCGATCATGCGAATGAGCGTGCCTGAAAAGGCCGAAAAATCGCCGAGCATGCCTTGTTTGGAGAACACCAGCCCGGTGGCCTGGCCGAGGGCGGCCAACGTGCCGAAGAGAATGCCGCGTGCGCTGACGGTGTAGTTTGCGGTGGCGCCCGGTTCCGGGCGAGCCATGACCACCCAGGAAATGCCGGCCAGTGTGATGAGGATGCCCAGAATCTGGAGTCCGTTGAGTTGCTCGCCGAAGAAAATCCAGGCGATGCCCGCGCCGAAAACGGGCGCCAGGCTGAGCAGAAGCAGCCCCAGGCGCGGACCGATCTCCTGGTACGTCTGGAACAGAAAGGCGTCGCCGAGTGCCAGACCGATGACCCCGGAGATGCCCAGCCAGGCCCAGCGCGATGTGCCGGCATCCAGTGGCACGAGCTGCCGGTAGAGCGCCAGGTTGATCAGCATCAGCGCCAGCATAGCCACTGCCACGCGGACGCGGTTGGTGATCTGTGAACCGACCTGTTGGGTCGATTTGGCGAATCCTACCGCCGAGAACGCCCAACAGAATGACGTAAAGAGTGCCGCAAGTTCGCCGATGGATTCCATAGCTCCTCGAGAAAAGAGACCGGACGGAGCCGCCCGGCCTTGAGTCTATCAGAAAAGTTGTTCTAGTATTGGGCGTGGATTCTGAGTCTAACTTGATAATTCAGTAATAAACTGAAGCATCTTTAGATAATATTTGCACCTTTTGATCGATTACATTTTTCGCAAAGAAGTTGAATATTCCGTGCTGTGTTACTACCCCCTTTTGAAACAGGGATAATGTGGTCATATTCTAATTTCTCTTGGCTTCCGCATTTGGCACAATGACCCCCATCTCGTTGCCAAACGAACATCTTTACATCGTCTGGTATTGGCTGTCGTTCGAATGGCTGAGAATTGTTATTTGTGCTGAAAACAAGAAGGGCCTCTCTTACAGATCTAGAATCAAATTGCCCATTGGTGTAAGCGATAGCATACTCACGCACTTTTTTCAACATGAGCAACATGTCAGATGGGCAACCATTGCTTTGTGTGGCGATTAAATCTATTGCGTCTGAGCCAATGATTAAATTTTGTTGCGTAGCAAACAGGGATAATATTTTGCTGATATAAACTGGGGCGTAAGGGGCAAAATTAAAAGCAAACGTCAGGCTGTTTAAGTGTTCGTCTATTTGCCATGGTTTGGAGGAAGTGCCAATTACGGTAAAAGGAGGGAGTTTCAATGCAATATTACGGGCAGAAGGACCTTTCCCTATAACAATATCAAGAGTGAATTCAGACATAGCAGGTACCAGCACTTCCAGCACTTGTTTCCTCACTGATTCGATCTGCTCAATGATGAGAATATCTCGTGCGCGCAAATTAGTCAATATGGCTGCAAGGTCTCCTGCACCCTTGATTGTTTTGCCAGAAATAATTTTGGTATTTACCCCCATCTCGCTGGCAATAATTTTTGCCAAGGTAACTTTTCCCATTCCAGGTTGTCCACATAGCAATAAGTGGTGTAATGGTTTTCCTTTTTTGTATGCGGCGGCAACCAGCGTTGTGAGGCTGCCTTTGATTTTGCTTTGCCCTACAAAGCTTGAAAAATTAGATAGGCGAGTTCTGGAAATGCCACATAGTTCACAAGTTTCTTCGACTTCTTCGGAGTAACGAAGATATACCTTCTTCCACTCGTGGAAGCCCAAATCGCATTGAAAAGGCATGATTGTCTCCAGTTCATCATTAGAGCATTTGCATACTCCGAAATCTCCTGATTTGTTATTATTGAGGCTTTTTACGCGAAGGAACCGGTCCAGGTTTCGTAACGACGGCCATTGCGTTCGTCATCTTTGTAAAAGGCCAGATAAGTCATCGCGTCGAAGGGCACAAATTTCTCTTGGTCTGGGTCTTTGACCGCCAGGGCATCATAGGCGTGCCAGGTACCCGAATTGAAATAAATTTGTCCCTGGATGTTGGGCGGAGTGCCGTCTTCGTCGAGCACCACAGTTTCGGGATGGTGTGTATGTCCGTAGACGATGTAGCGGGCGGCGTCGTTGAGGAACGCCGGTTCTTGCAATGCGTGCTTGGTATACGAAATTTCACCGCCCCACATCTTTTCGCTCACCCACGAAAGCAACTCGTTGATCGTATGGAACGAGGCATGCTTCGAGATTTTGATGACGACTTCCAGCGCGTCGACGAGGTCGAACTGGAAGGCTTTGTCGGCGTGCCGGACGAAATCCACCTGCAGGAATTCTTCGGCCAGGTCGTCCCAGATGCGTTTGAGTTCCTTCTCCAGCGCCTGGCTGCCGGAGTGGTGCTGGATCTGGGAACTGATCCACAATGAGGTAGCTAGCGCCGGGCGGACGTTGACCAGCCGTCGCAGGCTGGCGATGATTCCTGCCGGCAACTCGGTGCCCAGTTGGCGCGCCACTTCCACGGGGTAACGGTTGAGCATCTCCACTGCGAAGACGTCGCCCAGGGTGGACGAGTCACGCCCCTTTTCCGGATCACAGTTGAAGACATCGTATTTGTCGCCGTGATGGGCGTAGACCCCATAGCGCGCCAGCGTATCGTGCAGCGGCGCGTATTCCTCGATGTTCCAAGGGAAATTGTCGTCGGGGTTGCTCAACCCCAGCGCCGCAATGATCTCGTGGCGGATAGCGTCGAAACGAGGGCCGGGCAGGTGATAGTACCAGTCGTGGTTGCCCACCGTATGCGTGATGCGGATGTTGGGCGTAATCCGTTCCTGGCTGTCGAAAGCGGGATGGCCCTGGCTGTCGGCGGGCGGCAGTTTGACCAGTTCCCCGCCCGACAGGTTGCGCAGGCCTTCCAGCGCGTCGGCGTTTTTCTGCATGATGGCCTGGGTGATCTCCTGCACCTTGGCCGCGTAGCGCGGGGAGGTCGAATCGCTCCAGGGCCGCACGCAGTCCGGCGACCCCAGGGGCGTATCCAGCCAGAGGGTGGAGTGCAAAGTGTCGAGTACGTCGCCCAACAGCACCAGGTCGATGTTTTCCAGCGGACGGTATTTGCCGTCTGTGCGCCACGAACTGTGGTAAGCCAGCTCGTGCATGCGGTCGGCAAATACGTGGAAGGCGCTGGCCGGGATGGAACGGGAACAGGTGCTGTCGCTAAGATGTAGGTCACTGATGATAACGAGCATGGCTTCTCCGTTGGAATAGGGGGATTAATGTTAATAGATGCCGGTCAACTCGGCGTGGCCGAGGATGTGTGTTCGCAAAGCGCCGAGCAGGTCGTTCTTGTTCGCGTTGGACTTCAAGTCCAGCCGGATGTCCAGGGCATAGAGCGTGAAAATGTAATGGTGGGTGCCGGATGGCGGGCAAGGCCCGCCGTAGCCGGGTTTGCCGAAACTGGTCGTGCCGTTCAATGAACCGTCTGAAAGCTGTGCATCTGTCGGCGCGGCCTGCGGCAACGAGCGCGCCTGCGCTGGGATGTTGAACAAAATCCAGTGCACCCAGTCGCCGTTGGGCGCATCGGGGTCGTCGACTACCAAAGCAAAGGACTGCGTTCCGGCTGGCGGATCGTTCCAGGCCAGGGCCGGGGAGATGTTCTTCCCGTTGCAGGTGTAGAGCACCGGGATGGCGGCATTCGCCTCGAAGTCCGGGCTGGACAGCGTGAAGGCTGCCGATGAGGCCGGGAGTTGCGCTGACCCACTCGTCGGCGATGGAAAGGCTGGCGAGGTGGAGGCTGCCGTCGGTGCGCAGGCCGCCAACAACCCAGCAAAGAGGCACATCACCACAAGACGCATGGCGGACTCCTTTTCGGTTCTTCCAGAAGCCCTGGAAAAAGTGGTTGTCAGGCGCTGGCCCGTTCGACCGTTTCCAGGTGTTCCCGGAGATGTCCCAGGTCGCGCTCCACCCAATTTTGTAACGTCCGTTCGCCGTAGATGGCGTGCCGACTCTTGAAACTCCAGGCTTCACGTGGCAGGTCTGATAAGAGTTGGATTAACTCGTCCATGTCGGTGCGGGCTTCATCCAGAATAGCGGAGAGGGGCTGCTCGCGCTGGTCGTGTTCCGCCATCCAGGCTTCGGCGTCGAAGTCAGAAAAAACGGGCTCGTTCCCGCGCAACGTCATGCGGATGCGCATCCCGTAGACGCGCACCTGAACGTCGCGCACATGGCCGGCCAGTTGGTGCACGTTCCAACCCCCTGCGTCCACCGGCACATAAATGTCGGCGACCTTTTCGCAGGCGACCACAAACCTGTTCAGCGCCAGGTGGAGTTCGGTCAGCAAGCGCGAACGATATTCCAATAATTCTTTGTTGTCCATTCTGCTCTCCAAAAGCCACCCTTCGATTCTACATGATAATGGCGGAAAGGCCCCCAAAAATTCCCCACAAATATGTTTTTTGGCGTTCTTGTGTGGGGTTCAGTGGCTGCGCGCCAGAGACGCCAAGTACAGCGCCACCGACCCAGCGACCGCCGCGTTGAGCGATTCGACCTGCCCGCGCATGGGCAACTTCATCAGGATGTCGCAGGATTTTGCCACCAGCGGACGCATCCCCTCGCCTTCGGAACCCACCACCAGCCCCAGCGCGCCGTCCAAGCGGACGCGTTCCACGCTGGTGGCCTGTTCGCCGCTTTCCAGGCCGACGACCCAGGCCCCGGCTTTCTTCAGCGTTTGGATGGTCTGGTGCAGGTTGTCGCGGCTGATCAGCAGGTGTTCACTGGCCCCCGACGAAGCATTGACCACGGCGGGAGTCACCTCCACCGTGCGCGCCAGCGGGATGACCACGCCGTGCACACCGACGGCTTCCGCTGTGCGCAGCAGGCTGCCGAAGTTCTGCGGGTCGTTGAGCGTGTCGAGCAACAGCACGAACAAGGGCTCCGCGCGCTGCTCGGCCCGTTCGAAAACGTCGGTCAGGTCGGCATAAGGATAGGCGCTGACTTCCAGCGCCAGGCCCTGGTGGTTGGCCTTGAGTTTTTCCAGCCTGGCGCGCGGCACCCGTCGCAGCGGGATGTTCCGCTTTCGTGCCAGTGCGACGACCTGCGCCACGCGACCTTTTTCTTGCACCCCTTCGGCCACATCCAGCGCGAAAACCTGCCGTCGCCCGGCGCGTAACGTTTCATAGACGGCGTTCCGTCCGTAAATGATTTCTTTCATAGGTTGGGATACCCTGGGCATTATAAAACGAACGAATTTGATTTTCTCGCTGATTTTCCAGCGCGTGCGGTAAAACCTGGCGCGATTATAGCACGCGCACAAAAGATGTTCCCGGCCTCCCTGCTGGCTTCACACTCAATTCACAATTGATTCCTATACTACGTTCAGATTTCAAGGAAATCAACGTTCATCAACAAGGAGAATCAAAATGAACAGACCCATCCTCTTTCGTATCCTGGCCGGGATCATCCTGCTGGCGGCCATTGTTGGAATCGCCTTCCTGGCCTTCAACGTTGGCGTGACGCATGGTATTGCCCTGAATGTGGCCCAGGCTTCTGGCAGTCAGGCCACTGCCCAGCAGGCAGGTCCGTATTTCGGCTGGGGTTGGGGCGCGCCCTATGGGCATCCCTTCCCCTTCTTGGGATTCGGCTGCTTCGTCCCGTTGATCGCCCTGTTCCTGCTCTTCCTGGCATTCGGCGCGTTGCGTCGCCTGCTGTGGGGCGGACCACGCTGGGGCTGGTATGCCCATCGTCATCACGGTTGGGGCGAGAACGGTCCCTGGGGCAACGAGGTTCCACCCATGGTCGCCGAATGGCACCGCCGTATGCATGCAGAACCGCCTACCGACGAAACGACTAAAAAGTAATAGCACTTTTGAGAACCCTCCGCGTATAATCAGGGTGGCGGTCACCTATAAAGTGGCCGTCACCCATTGGCTTAAAAATTATGAAAACGATCCTTGTCGTGGATGACGAACCTAAGATTGTCAAACTGGTGCGTGACTACCTCGAACGCGCCGGATTCGGCGTGCAGGTCGCTACCGACGGGAAATCCGCCTTTTCGCTGGCCCGCACCGAAAAACCCGATTTGATCGTGCTCGACCTGGGCCTGCCGCAGATGGACGGGCTGGATGTGACCCGCGAACTGCGCAAGCTTTCCAACGTGCCCATCATCATGTTGACGGCGCGCTCCGAAGAGTCCGACAAGCTGGTGGGACTGGAGCTTGGCGCCGACGATTACATCACCAAACCCTTCAGCCCCAAAGAATTGGTGGCGCGTGTGCGCGCCGTGCTGCGGCGCATGGAAAGCGCGACTGCCAGCCCGGAGGCAATCCGCGTGGCCGACCTGACCCTCGACGTTCCACGCATGCGCGTCAGCGCCGCTGACCGCGAGATCGAGGAATTGACCCCCACCGAGTTTGCCCTGCTGACTGCCATGGCCCGTTTTCCGGGGCGGGTCTTCACCCGCGCCCAATTGCTGGACGCCGTCCACGGGCTCGCGTTCGAGTCCTATGAACGCGCCATCGATGCGCATATCAAGAACATCCGGCGCAAGATCGAAACGGGACAGGACGAGCCGCGCTACATCCTGACGGTTTACGGCGTAGGCTACAAGTTCACGGATCGCTAATGCCACACGAAAACCGCACCCACCCGGATCGCCCTGCTTGGTGGCCGGACGTGACGCGCCACCCTCATCGTCCACATCGGCCTCCCTGGTGGCCGGAGAACGAGGCCTGGCCGCCGAAGCGCGGCCACCTGCGCCATAATCCGTTTTTTCGCAGGCTGGGTTGCCTGTTCATCTTTTTCAATTTGCTGTGCCTGGCAATCTTTGCCGCCGTTATCGTGTTCGTCGTCAATGCGCTTGGGCTGGTGCATCTTTCCGTGGCGGCCTCGCCCTGGCTTTTACCATTGGGCGCCCTGGTGGTCGTTTTTATCGTAGCGGTAGCTGGCGTGGGCGGCTTTGGGCTGCGCCGAATTTTCATGCCGCTCGATGACCTGCTTGATGCCGCCGGCCGCGTGGCCGAAGGGGATTATTCCATCCAGGTAAGCGAGACGGGCCCACGCGAGGTGCGCGCCTTGTCGAAAGCCTTCAACAACATGGCTGCCCGTCTGCACCTGGCCGACGAGCAGCGCCGAAACTTGCTGGCGGATGTGACCCACGAACTGCGCACCCCGTTGACGGTTATCCAGGGCAATTTGGAGGGCATGCTCGATGGGGTTTACCCGCCCGACGAGGCCAATCTGCGTTCCTTGCTGGAGGAGACGACCGTGCTCTCGCGGCTGGTGGAGGATTTGCGCACACTGGCTCTGGCAGAGAGTGGCGCGCTCAAACTGAGAAAGGAACCGACCGACCTTTTGCTGTTGATTCACGATACGGTGGCTGCCTTCCAGGCTACGGCAGAGAGCGGCGGCGTGGACCTGACCGTCGAAACGGGAGACGACTCTTCGTCCGGCAGGGAGCGCGATGAGGCGGGTCTGGAGATCGACCCGGCGCGCATCCGTCAGGTGCTGTCCAACCTGGTGGCGAATGCGCTGCGCTACACGCCTCCAGGCGGACGAGTATGCGTACAGTGTCGGATGAGTGGCACAGGAGCCATCCTCGAGGTGCAGGATAGCGGCCCCGGCATCTCCGCCGACGATTTGCCGCACGTCTTCGAGCGCTTCTACAAATCGGGCGATTCGGGAGGGATGGGCCTGGGCCTGGCGATTGCCAAACATCTCGTCAGCGCGCATGGCGGAACCATCGAAGCCGAGAGCCCCGCGGAAGGCGGGACGCTCATGCGGGTTTCACTCCAGGGGTCTGGGAAGGAGGACGAATGAGAACCATTGGCATGATCGGCGGCATGAGTTGGGAGTCGTCGGTCGAGTATTATCGCATTGTGAATGAAGCGGTGCACGAAGCCCTGGGCGGTGTGCATTCTGCCAAAAGCGTGATGGTCTCGGTCGATTTCGCCGAGATCGAAGCCTTGCAGCACGCCGGGCGCTGGGACGAAGCCACCCGGACAATGGTCCTTGCCGCGCAACAGGTGCAGGCGGGCGGCGCAGATTTCGTGGTCATTTGTACCAATACCATGCACAAAATGGCCGACGACGTACAGGCCGGAATCCGAATTCCGTTGCTGCACATTGCAGACGCCACTGCCGGAGCTGTCAAGGCGCGAGGATTGCACAAAATCGGGTTGTTGGGCACGAAATTCACCATGGAAGAGGACTTCTATCGCGGGCGGCTGGTCGAAAAACACGGGTTGGACGTGTTGATCCCGCAGGCCGATGATCGTGAGATCGTCCATCGCATCATCTACGGCGAATTGGTGCTTGGCAAGATCAACCTGCAGTCCAGGGCGGAGTATTTGCGCATTATCGAGAATCTGGCGCGTGACGGCGCAGAAGGCGTCATCCTGGGCTGTACGGAGATTGGCCTGCTGGTGAAAGACGAGGATTGCGCCCTGCCGTTGTTCGATACCACCCGCATCCATGCGTTGGCCGCGGTGGACTATGCACTGGCCGGCTGAATTGACGGAAACGGTCGGCGCCCTTGAACGCGTCTGGCGCAGTGTGGTCGAATTGGCCGAAGCGTTGTATCAGGCCAGGTTTCAGACGTAGTTGGTCTTCTCCAACGAGGGCCTGCATGCGAATGGCTTCGGCGGCGTCAAGGCTTGTATGGTTTAAGCCCCATTTCCGAAATCACAGTCTTATGGTTAAATCAAATACAAGCCTCTGATCGCCTATACCCTCATGAATCCATTTCATCCCACTGATTTTCGCAGAGCTTGAACGATAAGGAAGACGCATGGATAGCAAGACTCTCGCTGTGCTCGAGTACGCCAAAATTCTGGAACGCCTGGCCGCCCAGTGTGATTTCTCGGCTTCGGCGGAGTTGGCGCGCACCCTCGAACCGACCGCCTCCTACGAGCTGGCGAAGTTACGCCTGCAGGAGACGACCGAGGCGCGGCACCTGCTCTCCGTACAGGATGTTTCCATTGGCGGGGCGCACGACGTACGCGAGAAGGTCAAACTGGCGGCGCGCGGTGGCGTGCTCGATCCGGTCGATCTGTTGGATGTCAAGTCCACGTTGATTTCCTGCCGCCAGTTGAAGAGGATACTGGGCGGCAAGAACGAGCCCAAAGCTCAGGCTGCGGCTGACAAGGCCCCGGCGGGAAGACGCCGTCCAAACGGTAGAAAGGCTGAAGGCAGCGGGCCGACCCGCGCCGCGCCGCTTTATCCACGTTTGGGCGACCTGTCCCTCGCTCTGCCGGAAACGCACGGCGTGGTCGACGCCATCTCGCGCACCCTCTCCGACAAAGGCGAGGTGCTCGACGGCGCTTCGCCCAGGCTGGCCTCGCTGCGCGCCGAACTGCGCGTGGCGCACGAACGCTTGATGAGCCGCCTGCAACGGTATTTGGGGGATAGTAAGACCGCCCAGATGCTACAGGATACGATCATCACGCAGCGCGACGGGCGCTACGTCATCCCGCTGCGCTCCGAATTCAAGGGGCAGATCAAAGCCATCGTCCACGACCAATCCGCCTCGGGCGCAACACTGTTCGTCGAACCGCTGGCCGTGGTCGAGTTGAATAATACCTACAAGGAAATCCAACTGGCCGAACGCGACGAAGTCCGCCGCGTGCTGGCCGAAGTCTCCACGCAAGTTGGCGCACAGGCTGTTGAGATCGTTTCTGGCGTGGATGCGCTGGCCGAGATCGATCTGGCGTTTGCCAAGGCCAAGTATGCCGAGGAATTGCATGGCAGCGAACCGATTTTGGTCGAAAGAACAGACGTTGAGAAGAAAGCGAAAAGGGCCAAAGCGGACGGCGAAAAAGCGGAGGCCGTCGCTGACCACGCGACCCTTAAACTCTTGCAGGCCCGCCATCCCCTGCTCGGCGCCTCCAGCGCCATAGCCAACGACATCGACCTGGCGCCCGGCACACGTGCCGTCGTCATCACCGGCCCCAACACCGGCGGCAAAACCGTCTCGCTCAAAACGGTCGGGCTGCTGGTGGTCATGGCGCAGTCGGGCTTGCACATCCCGGCCCGGAGCGGCTCGGAGCTTTCACTCTTCCGCGATGTCTTTGCCGACATCGGCGACGAGCAGTCCATCGAGCAGTCGTTGAGCACCTTCAGCGGGCATATCACCAACATCATCCGCATTCTGAAAAGGGTCGATGCGCGCACGCTGGTGATTCTCGACGAACTGGGCGCAGGCACCGACCCGCAGGAAGGCGCTGCCCTGGCGCGCGCCATCCTGCAGCACCTGCTCGACCGCGGCTGCACCACCTTCGTCGCCACGCATTATCCCGAATTGAAAACCTTCGCGCACAGCGTGGCCGGCGTGGTCAACGCCTCGCTGGAATTCGACCTGCGGACTCTGCGCCCCACGTATAAACTGACCTTGGGCCTCCCAGGCCGCTCCAACGCCCTGGCGATCGCCGCCCGCCTCGGACTTCCCGATGGCATCATTGCCGCGGCGAAAAGCGAAGTCCACCCCGATAACTTACGCGCCGATAAATTGCTTGACGACATCCGCAAGGAACGCAATCGCACCAGCCGTGAGCGCGAGAAAACCGAAAAGGCCCGCCATAAAACCGATGTCCTGAACCAGGAGTTGGAGCAACGCCTGGAGAAGATCGAAGACGAACGCCGCGAGGTGCTGTCGAAGGCCCGCGCCGAAGGTGAACTGGAAGTGGAAGTGCTCAAGCGCAATATCCAGTCGCTCAGGAGCCAGTTGAAAAAGCTGCATCAGCCGCTCGATGCGCTGGAAAAAATCGAAGAGAAGGTGGATGCGGTCGAGGAGAAAGTGCAGCAACCGGTGGCGCGCCGCGCCTCGCCTGAGCCGTCCGCGCCACAAGGCGCATTCAAGCTGGGCGAACGCGTGGTCGTCAGCAGCCTCGGCTCCGAAGGAATTATCAGCGCCTTGAGCGAATCCGAGGCGGAAGTGCAGGTCGGTTCGTTGCGTGTGCGGGCCAAATTGGTCGACCTGGTTCGCAAAACAGCGAGCGAGGAAAGAAAGACACACGAAGGGCCGGCCGGCCGTACGCGGCGCATCCACAAAGCAGTCGAAAACCTGCAATCCCCGTCGTTCGGTTTGCAACCCAGCCCCGGTATAGAACTCGACCTGCGCGGGCAGGCTTCTGAGGAGGCCTTGAGCATGTTGGATGACTATCTCGACAAAGCCTACCTGGCGGGGATGCCCTTCGTGCGCATCATTCATGGCAAAGGGACGGGCAAACTGCGCCAGGTGGTGCGCACCGCACTCAAGGAGCACCCGCAGGTGACATCCTTCGAAAGCGGTCTCGAAAACGAGGGCGGCGACGGCGTTACCGTTGCCAAAATGGAAAAGTAGGGTAGCGGCGCTATACTGTCGCAAAATCAAAAAGGCATCCCGTTTTGGGATGCCTTTTGTGTTGGAATATTGGATTGAATTTTACCGGAAGACGATCTTTCCGTTTTCAACGTCCACGCTCACAGTGCCCCCGCTGGCAAACTTTCCGGCGAGCAACTCCACCGAAAGGGGACTTTCCACGTATTTCTGGATCGCGCGTCGCAGCGGGCGGGCGCCGAAGTTAGGGTCGAAGCCTTCCTGCGCCAGCCAGGTGCGCGCTGCACCCGTCAGTGTGGCATGGATGTCGTATTCGCTTAGCCGCTCCTGCACTTCCTTCATCTGCAAGTCGACGATTTTCTCCATTTCGTCCACCGAGAGCGGCGAGAACATGATAATCTCGTCGATGCGGTTGAGAAACTCGGGGCGGAAGGTGCTCCGCAGAGCGCGTTCGATCTTGTCTTGCGCTTCACGTTCCTCGTCGTTGTCGGTCTTTTGCAGGAAGCCAAGCGAGCCACTTTTGCGCACGAATTCTGTGCCCAGGTTGGAGGTCATAATCAGCACCGTGTTGCGGAAGTCCACTTGGTTGCCCTGGCCGTCGGTCATGCGCCCATCGTCCAGAATTTGGAGCAGCGCGTTCCAAACTTCGGGGTGGGCCTTTTCGATTTCGTCGAAGAGCAGGACGCGGTAAGGACGGCGGCGTACCGCCTCGGTGAGCTGCCCGCCTTCTTCGTAGCCGACGTATCCCGGCGGCGCGCCGAAGAGCCGACTCACCGTATGCTGCTCCCGATATTCCGACATGTCGATACGCACCAGGGCGTCTTCATCGTCGAACATGAACCAGGCCAGCGCCTTGGCCAGTTCAGTTTTGCCCACGCCCGACGGCCCGATGAAGATGAATGACCCGATGGGCCGGTCGGGGTCTTTCAGACCCGATCGGGCGCGCCGGATGGCGTCGGAGACGGCGTGGATGGCCTCGTTCTGGCCGATGATGCGCTCGTGCAGGCGCTCTTCCATGTGCAGCAGTTTCTCCGACTCGGTCTCCATCATCTGGCTGACGGGAATGCCCGTCCATTGGTGGACGACTTCGGCGATGTCGTTGACATCCACCATCTCGTCGATGTGGTTCTCGGCTTCCCACTTGTCGCGCTTTTCTTTGTATTCGGTTTCCATGCGCAGCCGTTCGGACTTCTTCTGCGCAGCGCGTTCATATTCGCGTGACAGGCCGGCTTGTTCCTCTTCCGAGGTCAGCTTGTCGATCTCGTTCTTCATGTCTTTCAGGTCGGGCGGCATGGAGTAGAGCGCCACGCGCAGTTTAGCGGCGGCCTCGTCGATGAGATCGATGGCTTTGTCGGGCAGGTGCCGGTCGGTGACGTAGCGATCTGCCAGGCGGGCGGCAGCCACCAGGGCCTCATCGGAGAAACGCACTTTGTGATGGGCTTCGTAGCGGTCGCGCAAGCCTTGCAGCATCTGGATCGTGTCCTCCACCGTGGGCTCCTCCACATAAATGGGGGCGAAGCGGCGTTCGAGGGCCGAGTCTTTTTCGATGTATTTGTGATATTCGTCGAGGGTGGTGGCGCCGATGCACTGGAGTTCGCCACGCGCCAGGGCCGGTTTAAGCATATTCGACGCGTCCATGGCGCCCTGGGCCGCGCCCGCACCGACGACGGTGTGAAGCTCGTCGATCATCAGGATGATGTCGCCTTCGGCATGCTGCACTTCTTCCATGATCGCTTTCAGGCGCTCTTCGAACTCACCGCGGAAACGTGAACCGGCGATCATCGCGCCCAAATCCAGGGCGACGACTTTCTTGCCTGATAGGATCTCTGGCACGTCGTTGTTGGCGATCTTTTGCGCCAGCCCCTCGACGATGGCGGTTTTTCCTACGCCGGCTTCGCCAATCAGCACCGGGTTGTTCTTCGTGCGACGGGAAAGGATCTGGATCAGGCGCAGAATCTCGTTGTCGCGCCCGATGACCGGGTCGAGTTTCCCTTCGCGGGCCAGTTGGGTCAGGTCGCGAGAATATTTCTCCAGCGTGCGGTAGCGGGATTCCGCCTGCGGGTCTGTGACGCGCTGTCCGCCACGAATCTGTTGGATCGAGTCGTAGACGCGCTCGCGGGTGATTCCCGCCGATTCGAGGATGCGGGCCGCAGGCGTGTTGCGTTCCGTCAAAATTGCCAGGAAGATGTGTTCGGTCGAAATATATTCGTCCTTTAAACGGTTGGCCTCTTCGTTGGCCAGGTCGATAATGCGCTTCACACGCGGGGTAATGAAAATCTGGCCCGCGCCGCCGCCGAAGATATTGGCTTTGGGGCTGGCGCGCAAAGTGGCGTCCAACCGGTCGGCCAACGCCTGGGCGTTGACGTTCAGGTTTTCCAAAATTTGGGGAATCACACCGCCGGGTTGTTCGATCAAGGCCAGCAGGATGTGCTCGGTATCAATTTGATTGTGCCCGTAGCGTTGGATAATTTCGGCTGCACGCTGGGCTGCTTCTTGTGCTCGCTCTGTAAAACGATCAAATCGCATCATAAGCGGAAATCCTTTCGTAGTGACACGTACAACACTACCCTTTGTCACGCGGTGATTATAGCAAAGCGCCGTTAGCGAATTGAAAGAGCGGCATTAGATTCGCGTATGAATCTATCTTTCGTGGGTACATGCCACGCGCTTTGATAGACACCGACGAGACTTACCATTATTCTACCGGTAAAATGCGAAGAGAGCGGCTACAAACCGCTCTCTTTTTGTGGCAATTCCCAAGGAATCTGTAATTTTTGCTTTATCCCGGCGTGGCCGTCAGGCTTGGAGTCATCATCGGTATTGGAGAGGCTGTGGAGGTGCTGGTTGGCGTGGAGGTCAGCTTGAACAGATAGATTTGCGGCACCCAACCAATGCGCCCATCCCCATCCCGGACTTCCAGCCAGACGAGGCCGTCCTGCACCTGCACGCCGTACAATACCGTCAGTTGGTCGCCCGGCTTGAGATGTGCGATCGAAGGCCCGCCCGGAGTCTGCGACAGGTCGACGGCGCGCCCGTTCGTTTTGTCGATGAGAGCCAGCCAGGGAGTGGGCGTCAGGGATGGGGTGACCGTGTCGGTGGGCAGCGGGCTGGACGTGATCGTAGGGGAGGCGGTTGGGGTCAAGGTGGAGGTGGGTGTAAATACCGGGGTTGGCGTCAGCGTGGGCGGGACGAGTGGGTCGAGGCGGGCCGCCATCACCTGGTTGACGACGATGGCAACCGTGCGTTGCAGGCGCGTAGCGATGTTCCGCTGGAGTTGGAGCACGTCCTCGTATTGCAGCGCGCGGAAGGTGCGGACGGTGATGTCGAGCCGCAGCGTATCGCCGTTGGATGTGACGGTCCACGAGGTGAGTTCGCCGCCCATCCGCTGAACTTCCTGGCGGACGACGCTGTCGATTTCGCGGTTGAGGCTGGCCTGTTGGAAGAATTCCACGCTGGCGACGGTCAATGGCACGAGCAGCACCAGCGTCAGGCCGGCGGTGACCAAAAGTTGGCTGGGCATGCGGTTGCCGTTTTGGTCGTGCCGTCCGAAGCCGAGCACGAAGAAGACCAGCATGGAAGCGAAGGCAATGGTGACGGCGTTGGTGACGAACAGGAGCAGCGCGCCACCGGCCACGTCCCAGCGACCAAGGGCCACGCCGATGCCCACGGTGCATAGCGGCGGCATTAAGGCAGTTGCGATGGCAACGCCCGGCAGGGTGGCAGAAAGTTGGGGCTCGGCCAGGGCGTAGGCTGCCGCCAGCCCGCCGGCCAGCGCAATGGTCAAATCAATGGGCGAGGGGTGTGTGCGAGAGATGACCTCGCCGGGCAGGTCTTGCAGCGTAACGAATGGCAGGAAGGAGTTCACCCAGGTTAGGGCAGCGGCAATCAAGACTGCCAGCAATGCGCCGCGCGCCAGCGAACTGGTTGCGCTGCGCACCAGGGTGGCGTCGCCGCTCAACCAACCCAGCCCCAGTCCGATGATGGGCGACATCAATGGTGCGACCAGCATAGCGCCGATGATGACCGCGACCGAGTCCGTCAGCAGGCCCGATGTGGCGATCACGCACGAGAGGATGACCATTAAGAAGAAATCGAAATCCGGGCTGGATGTATCGCGCAATTTGACCTGGACTTCGGCGCGTTGTTCGAGCAACAGGGGTGGCACCAGCTTGTGCAGCAGCGCCAGAAACCGTACGCGCACAGAAGGTCGGGGGGGCGTTTGAAAATCCATTTTTCCTCCAGGCGATTTTACTCGAAAGAGGGCAGAAAGCGCTATATTATGCCCGCGGGTGAAAATCCCCAACCTCGCTTTGTGGAGCAGGTAAAAAGCTCAATTTTCACCTGCCGTGGGTATAATTAACACGATGACTGTCACTACCGCAACCCTATCGGGAATCAGTGGGGAAATGCGACCACTTAACGTGTTACACGATCTGCCCGCCGTAGCGGACTTAATCGAGATTTGCTTCTCCGAGACGATGGACCCGGAGGGTCGCTCGTACCTGGAGCAGATGCGTCGCAGCGGGCACGACTCCACGTTCCTGCGCTGGGCGCCCAAAGTCATCGATACGGTTTCCCTGCCGCTTTCGGGTTTCGTCTGGGAAGATTCAAGCCGGATTGTGGGCAACGTCAGCCTGATTCCGTTTCGCAAAAACGGACGACACTACTACCTGATTGCCAACGTTGCTACCCATCCTGATTACCGCCGCAAAGGGATCGCACGCATGCTGACGGTAACCGCCGTGCAACGCGCTTGCGAAAAACACGCCGATTCCCTCTGGTTGCATGTGCGAGACGACAACCCCGGCGCGATTCACCTGTACCAGGAGCTTGGCTTTGTCGAACGAACCCGCCGCACGAACTGGTATGCAACCTCCGGCACAACCCCCTTTGGCGGCATCCAACCTACGCGCGTCGACATTTCCTCCCGCACAGGCCACGACTGGGAATTGCAAAGCAAGTGGCTCTCACGGGCCTACCCAGAAGAGTTGAGCTGGTATATTCAGCGCCCCCTGGATTTGCTCAACCCGAGTTTGCTGAGCGGCCTGTACCGCTTTTTTTCTGACACCAACATTATGCAGTGGTCGGCTTACCAGGATGCCCTGCTGCGTGGCGTGCTGGCCGCTCAACACGCTTTCGGTCGCCCTGAACAACTTTGGGCGGCCTTTCCCCCCAACCCCGACCAGGAAGCCGTCACCGCGCTTCTGCTGCACGCCCGGCGACTGTTCTCCCGCTCGCGAGGGCTCGTGTTGGAGTATCCCACCGGCCCAGCCGACGAGGCCATCCGCGCCGCCGGTTTTACCCCGCGACGGACGCTGCTATGGATGGAGAGATCGGGCGAAACCTTGTGAAGCCCCTTGCGTAGAGTTTATCATCGCAGTAGAGACAAGAACCGTTCCCGGCTAATCCCGTTTCGATGCAAGGAGGCAAAATGACCCGTTTTCTTTTTCGTTGGCTGATTAACGCCGTTGCTTTGTACGTAGCGATTGCCATCGTCCCTGGCATTCATCCCCAATCGGCCAATTGGCTGAGTTTCATCTGGCTTGCGCTGATCTTTGGCCTGCTCAACGCGTTGCTGCGTCCGCTGCTCAAGCTGCTGACCTGCCCGTTGATTCTGCTGACGCTCGGCCTGTTCACCTTGCTGATCAACACCTTCCTGTTCTGGCTGGCGGGTGTGGTCGGCGCTACATTTGGTGTTGGATTCACCGTCGACGGCTTTTGGCCGGCCTTCCTGGGCGGCCTGGTCGTCACCATCGTCAGCGTAATCCTGACCCTGATCTTCAAGGACGAAATGAAGAAGCATTGAGTCTAAGCGCTGGATAACGGACGGGCGGCAATTTGCCGCCCGTCCGCCGTTGTGCGCCCAGCATGGGCGTTGACTAGAGGGTGAAAGACCCTTATGGAGGTTGATTGCACCAACCATTAGCCAAGAGCAAGGGCATCACCGCGAGGTGGGGTCTGGAGGAAGCTGGCGGCAAAC
>JBJKRF010000076.1:0-14079 GCA_046704785.1 Anaerolineales bacterium
TTCTAAATTCGAACGGATGAGCCAAGTAGCCATCACAGGTCAATGGTGATTTGTTTGAGCTTGAATTTGGGCCGATTGATGACTTCAAAATATTCGACGAGAATATCACTGGTGACGACGACAGTAAAGGCATCCTCGGCCCATTTGTCCAGAATCAATTCCAGCGCGCCACCCATCGCGCTGGAAACGAGGATATTCGTATCGAGAACAACGCGCATCATTTCCCATCTCGCACAGCGCGAATTTCAGCGTTTACTGTACAGCTGTCCCAGCTACTTGCTTCATCCGCTCGTAATTTGGTGGACCCGCTACTACAGGCTGCACTTTATTTTGCGCCATGACAATTTTTGTACTTGCGTCCACTACCACACGGACAACGGTCATCAGGCTTGACATCGGAAAAATCAACTTTTTTCAGTGGCTGTCGCCAACGGGGAATACCGGGATAGATGTCTTCTTCGTCATCTTCATCATCATATTCATCCTCTTCATATTCAATGGGGAATGGCGAATGGTTGATGAGCGATGCCCACCAACGCTCTACGAGAAAACCAAAGACGAACATCCCCGCCAGACTGATCACCGTTGCCTGGAATGGGTCGAAATGTGTCACAGGGTTAAGCAACTGCCCGACGCCGTAAGCCAGCAATACCAACAAGCCAGCCCCTATCCCAAGCCCGGCCATCACACCCAGAACATAAAGCAATATCCACAGAATTGTTCTCACTTGACCTTCTCCGTTTTTATCATGATCGATGATTGCTCAAGGGTTGCGAGATCCAACATCTACTCGTAGTAGGCTATTATAGTATCAACAAAAACATTCTTGTGGTGGACACATAGGGATATGATACGATTTCACCTTCATGCCGCGGGGATGGCGCACGGGCCACACGAAGTGGCCCGGCTGGCGCCCACGAGGCCATCCGGACCACCTCGGCCGCCCGCCTGCCCGACGAGTTCAACGCCGATCTGCGCGCGTTGTATCGCCTGATCTGGGACCGCTATACGGCTTCCTTCCTGAAACCGGCACGCTACCGGGTGACGACGATCTTATTCGATGTGGAGCATTAGAAGAACCAAAACCACGAAGGGGCACAAAGTAGCACAAAGGAAGAGCAATTAAGGTTTTCCTTCGTGTCCCTTTGTGTACTTCGTGGTGAAAAGGTCTTTATCCCAATGAAGATCAAAGCCGTGGAAAAAGAGTTGCTCGACCCGGGCTGGCAGAAGGCCTACCCGCCCATTGGTCGACGAAGACCGGGCTGTTTCGTCGGGCCAGGGAAAGCTGGCTGCCTTGAAGATCGGACAGCGTGTGCGGCCCAGGAAAGTGCGGGCCCACAGGCACAGCGGACTGGATGAAGCCGGGTTGATCCGCGCGCTGCGTGAACAGGGCATCGGGCGACCAGCGACGTATGCGTTGATCGTCGAGTCGCTGCTGGCACGCAGGTATGTCGAGCGGGAGAAGGATGGGCAACTTCGCCTGACCAAACGCGGACGGGCAGTGTATGAGTTCCTAATTGAGCAATTTTCTGATTTGTTCGAACCTGCTGCCACGGTCCAGATGGAGACCGCCTTGGACGAGGTAGCAAGAGGAAAATTGTCCTTCGAAACAGTAGTGGGGGATGTGTGGAGAAAGACAAAAGAAGAATGAGGTAACCAGAAGTCAAAATCATATGGAACTGAGGCCGAAAATTGTATTTCGGTTGTAGATGCCCACACTTTTTTGTTTTCTGGAAAACTACATAGGCAAATGTACTGACTTTACGGACAAAGGGAGGAAACCGCTCTATAATGGATTAATCTTCAATCTGGTGTCAAATCTGGAAAATTAGTTTCCAACCGGTGACTATCCTGAGAGTAGATCAACTACTTTCAGGAGGTGCTCTATGGCCCGGTTACCCCAAGGGGAACATGAAGAACGCGAGAATTTACTGTTGCGTCTGCTCAAACGCCTGCGCTGGGGCGTCAGAGAATCGGAAATCGCCGAAGAGTTGGGATGGGAACGTCGCACGGTGAACAATTATTTGAACGATCTCAAAGATGACGAGAAAGCTTACCGTGAGGGGCGTTCGTGGTTTGCAAAATAAAGCTGGAAAAGGACCCCTTTGTAATTTTCCAACTGCTCTTTACACTTAAAGCAGATAAAGGAAAAAACAATGCCGAAGATTGAAGAAGCAACCAAACAACAACGTCTGGACCGCATCTACCTGTTGCTAACCCGTCACTCGCTGGGACTCGCCGAGGGGGAAATTGCAAACGAGATTGGCCTGGGACGCCGCACGGTCAACAACTACTTGCGCGAATTGGAAATTCAGGGCAAAGCGTATAAAGATGGTTTGTATTGGCTGCCTTTCACACTCAAGGAAACACGTCTACGGCCCTTTGATCTTTCGCCAGAAGAGGCTGTCACCCTTTATCTGGGCGCGCGCCTGCTTGTCAAGCAACAGGACAAACGCAACGAGCCAGCAGAGACTGCCCTGCTCAAATTGGCCACAGTGCTCAAGGCCGATGCTGGCGTGGGCGGTGAGATCGAACAGGCTGCACACGAATTGGCAGGGTATCCCATACAGGAAGGATACCAACCAATTTTCCGAGATGTGGTGCGCGGGTATATCTATCGAAAACAGATCGAGGTCGTGTACCAGCCTTTGAAATCGAACAAATCATTCCAGACTGTTTTTTCGACTTACCTGATCGAACCTTCGCCGATTGGCTTTTCCACCTATTTGATCGGGCATAGTTCTGTGTCTAATGCCTTGCGCGCCTACAAATTGGAACGAATCAAATCGGTGCGCATTACGCGAGATGAATATGCTCTCCCGCCCGATTTCCCCGGTCTGGAGATTCTGCGCAATGCCTGGAGCATCGTGCTCGGCGAGGAGACTGTGCATGTGATGCTACGCTTCAGCCCGGACGTAAAAAAACGCGTACTCGAGACTCGCTGGCACCCTTCTCAAAAAACCAGCGACGATCCCGAAAAACCCGGCTGGCTGTGCTGGCAGGTGGATGTGGCCGACACGCTCGATCTGCTCCCTTGGATCCGCGGCTGGGGCGCGGACTGCGAGGTGTTGGAGCCGAAAGAACTGCGCGAAACGCTGATGGGCGAGGCAAAGGCGATGGCGGAACGGTATGGGTGGCAAGTTCGTTCAACCAATGGCGATAATGAAATCAGCCTGCGCGATTCGTTTCAAGATTTTTTTGGAGAGTAGCAAAATGGATAAAACACCGCATCCCTATCAAGAACGAGTTGCCCAAACTTTGCTAACCGGCAAGAGCGTAATTTTGCAAGCGCCCACCGGGTCGGGCAAAACTTACGCAGCCTTATGGCCCTTTTTACATGCTCAACGTGAAGAAGTGAATGTCGTATTTCCAGCGAAGTGCATTTATAGTGTGCCGATGCGTGTACTTGCGAATCAGTTTTACAAGGAATATGACGAAATCGCTGATTCTTTTGCCCGGCGTTTCAAACAACCTATTGAGGTGGGTATTCAAACCGGCGAGTACCCCAAAGACTCGCAATTTACCAGCGATTTGACTTTTTGCACGATTGACCAGTTCCTTGCCAGCTATCTACACATGCCTTATGGCCTGCCGCACCGTTTGGCAAATATCAACGCTGGGGCCTTTGTGGGCGCATACCTGGTTTTTGACGAGTTTCATCTGCTTGACCCCAACTCGACCTTGCCAACCACCTTGTATGCCATCCAACGCTTGAGCAAAGTTGCCCCGGTCTTGTTGATGACCGCCACCTTTAGCGCTACAATGCTGGGCGAACTAAAAAAGAAAATCCACAATTGCGAAGTGGTTTTGGTAGACCCCGCAGAAGCGCAAGGGATTGAAACCGCTTTTGGGGAGCAAGAAAAGCGTCAGCGAACCTGGCAGGTTGCCGAAGCACCCCTGACCGCCCAAGCCGTATGGGATCAACATCAAAAACGCAGCCTGGCAATTTGCAATACCGTCCGCTCGGCGCAAGCGCTCTACCGGGAGTTGAAAACTCTGGCACAAGGCAGTGACGTGAAACTACTCATGCTGCACAGCCGCTTCTTGCCACAAGACCGCCAACGGATCGAGCAAGAGATCAAAACCCTGTTTGCGCGCGGTAATACGGATAGTAGCGTGATTGCTGTCACCACGCAGACTATCGAAGTTGGCGTGGATATTACGTCTGAAATCCTGCATACCGAGTTGGCCCCCGCCAGCGCCCTGATCCAGCGCGCCGGGCGCTGCGCCCGCTACCCCGGCGAAACAGGGAATGTAATTGTCTACCCGGTGGAAACTTTGCGTCCCTATGGCTCTGAAAGCGAAAATTCATTATGGGGCAAAGAAATGCTGGCAGCGCTGGAATGGTTGAAAGCGCGCCAGGGCGAAGTCTTTGATTTTGGCAAAGAGCAGGAGTTTGTCAATGCGGTTGCCACGCCGCGTGACCAAACGATCTTGGAGAATATTTCTGCGGCGCGCGCGCAGCGAAGAGAAGACATTCTCAAAGCCTTGCGCGGCGAAGAAAACAGCCTGACAGCCCGCGAATTGATCCGCAATGTGGATAGCAAACGGGTTTTGATTCATCCCAACCCGGATGAACTGACTGAGAATCCTTACCAGGCCAGCGGGGTAAGTATCTCGACCAATACCCTGCGCGGCATGGTCAAGGAATGGCTGGAGCGTGAAGCAGATGTCAAATGGTCCATCAAGCGTTTGATCGAGGACGAGGGAGACGGCGAAAGCTACCAGACGGAATACGATTGGGTGCGGCTCAGCGATGTCAGCGAAGTGGGCGCGGCGCAAGTGTTGGTGGTCAACCCCGAACTGGCGGGCTACCTGCCCGACGAAGGATTTGTGCCGGAAAGGGGCAACACCGGCTTTGTCTCAGCAATCGAGACAGCATCGGCAGGCAAACGGCCTTTTCCGTCCACTGTCTATCGCAAGGAATCATACGAGGATCACATTCGGCGCGTACTGGAGGCTTTTCAAGATAACTCGCTGGAAGGTTTACAACAGACCGGCGAAGCACTTGAAAAAGCCGCCGGTTGGACCAAAGGAAGTGTGCTGCGCGCCGCCTGGCTGGCCTGCCTGCTGCATGACGTGGGCAAACTCAATCAAGCCTGGCAAGGCTGGGCGCGGGCGTATCAAAAAGAAGTCGGGATGCCTGTCACGGCCCAAGATGCGCTGGGACACACTGAATATGACCGCAAAAACCAGGAACATCTGGATGCTGAAAAACGCGCCCGCAAGAAACACCCCCGACCGCCCCATGCTGGCGAGAGCGCCCTGGCAGTTGCCCGAATCATGGCCCGTTCGTTTCCCAAAGAAGAAGCGGCGTTGGCAAAAGCTGCGCTAACCGCGATCACCCGCCATCACGCACCTTTTGCCAATGAATGCAAAGCTTTTGCATTGGAAGAGTCAGCGAGTAGGCATGTTTTTGCAACATTTAAGTTTGTCCCTGCAGAAATGTGCCAAATGTTGAATTTAGAATTATTGACAGAAAATGCCCCCGCTGTTGTAGTCAATGATTTCCCCAAATACCTAGCCAAACCAGAAAATGATTTGGAATGGCTGGCTTATAGTTTATTGGCGCGTATTTTGCGCCAATCAGATCAGGAAGGAACAAAAAGAGGTTCCCAACCCTAATCAATGCTGTCGTAAAAGTATCCACGTTGGATCGAACTCGACAGCAACCGAGTGATAATGTTTCAGTATCCACGAATGGATCGAAAAAGCATAATCAGATATTGACAATCCGAACGAAAAGCATATAATGGTCAGAAATGTTCATCCCATTATACTCGATTACTTCGTAAGGAGATAGGCTATGAATGGTTATGCAAGAATTACCAAATCCGATCAAGCGATTTATGTTCGATTTGAAGGTGTTGGTAATCGTCAACGATTCAATCTGGTTATGGATAAGTTCAATAAAACCTTTCAGTTGAAAAACTGGGATGAGGCAAAACGCTCCTGGGAATTGATTCCGGCAGATTTGAATGCTGTTATCGGTTTTTGCTCGATGGTTTTTGGAAAGCAAGGTTATACAGTCATCGAGGATAGCACTAACACGGACAGAAGTCAATTACCTTTTTCAATTTGAGATGCAAAAGGAGGTCTTCTTGTATCAAATCACATATTTCATCGAGAAAGCCAGCAACACCTTTGCCGACAACCTGACGGCATTCGGCCTGGCCTATACCTTAAACACCATCGCCGATGGGCGCGCCCAGGTGCGCCTGGAAGACCGCGGCTTTGCCTTTGCAGTGGTGTGTGAGCCAGCCATCCGCCAGGAGTGGGTGGAAAACTGCGCCTTTTTTGTCGGCGCGCCCTTGTTGGTGACGGTGGACAGCGCCGCGACCAAGAAACAGGGCAAAATCGTCAAAACGGTGAAAGGCCCTAGTCTGGTTAGCCTGCCAGAGCCAGACGGTGTAATTTTCCTGGACTACGAAACCGAGAAACAACACCGCGGCGATTATTTTGCCTGGTTTAAAGGGCTGACGCCAGAGCAAAAGAAGCAGTTTTACAAAAAAGAACTCCAACCGGATACCCGCCCTCACCCGGATTGGGATATTTTCCGGGCAGTCAACCCGGCCGCGCTGCAAAGCTATAACACCCCGCTGGGAATCTGGCTGGAAACAAAAAAAGCTTTCCCTGAACTGCTCAAAGTGCTGCTGGCATTTACGGCACAGTGCCCGAACAGCCTGGAAGCCACAGAAAAAGCCTGGGCTGCGCTGATCAAAACGGCCGGGCTGGAAAAAGCCAAAGATGTGACCGCCAACCAATTGCTAAACCCATCCCAGGGCAAGGGTACCAACCATATCAAAGCAGAATGGCGCGACCCAAACAATGTAAAGAGCTTTTGGCTCTTGGAGTGGCTAAAAACGGTAGGGCTATTTGCTGGCGCGCATACCCGCCTGGTCAAAAACACCAAAGACCGTAAAACTTATGTGCTATGCCCAACTCGGCTGGGTTGGGGTGAGCATCAGAATGTAATGAAGCACTTCCGCGAACTCATGCCAGGAAGTGAAAGCGCTATCAAAATGGACGTGCTGGTGGCGCTGCGCTACACCCAGGCTTTTTTGAAATACTACGAGGGTGCGCGCGCCACCGACCCGGCGCTGGATGTTTTTGGCGAAGCGCCCGCAGACCTGGTCAGCGGTATGCAAATGGCTTTTTACAAAAACCTGGGCAATTCCCCAGCGGTCATGAACATGGCTTCGATCAACCTGCCAACCTGGGTCAGGCCCAGCAGTCCCGAAAACCTGGCCGAATTCCAGACTTCGCTGGAGGAACACATCCAGATCGTGCGCAACCTGGACGAATCGCGCGGTGACCAGTTTAACCTGATGGTGCGCTATCGCGATTTCCTTTCGGCCAATGACCTGGGGGCCTTCTTCGACTTCACCAATGCATACAGTGGCTTTGTGATGAGTCAGATGGAACGTAAGAAATTCGTCACACTTTTTTCTATTCCAACCCTGGAGGTGCTTTTTATGAACAGCAAGGAACCACAGTTTAGCGAAATTATGCAAAACGAAGGCTTTCGCAACATCGCCTATGCCATTCGGCACAGCACCGTTACTTTGCAGAAGTCTAAACCACATCACAAGCCCGCCACCGATATTCGCTATGGACTAGGCCAGCAATTGGCGCGCAAGGCCGCTTATGCAGCAGATTTCCTGGCTGAGTTGAGTGAATTTTTGCACCTTTACAATGCCGAAAATGCCCAATTGCGCGAGAAGAACCGCAACCCCTTCCGCAAGGATGTTTCTACCGACGATGTGGAACAGGTCGTGGCCTTGGTGGATAAATTCGGCTCGAAAGTGGTGTGCAATATGCTGGTGGCCTTTGGCTATGCCAGCGACACACGAAGCAAGGATGCGCTCAAAGAAGAAGATGCCCTGGTGGGTGAAGAACCATCGGGTGATGATGAAGAAACTGATTCCGAAGAATAAATTCAACCCCATAAGGAAAACAAACCATGTCCAAGACAATCTATTCCATCGCAGTTTCGGCCCAAGCCACACTCGATATGCACTCGCTCAACAACGAAGGCGGCGAGGGCAACCAGATCCAGACCCGCATGGTCAATATCATCGGCGCAGACGGCAAAATGCACAACGTCAACGCAGTGTCGGGTGATATGTTCAAACATATCCAGGCAGAGCATCTGCACCGGCTGGCAGTGACGGCGAACCTGCCGCTTTCGCAAGGCGCACGCGATTTCAACGCCAACCGGGTCAATGCAGATATTGAATTGGGCAACGACCTGCTCAAGGAAATGGAAAAGGCCAAATCCAATTCTGGTGAGTTGGATGTCATTTTGCAACGTTGTGCCGTGACTGATATGGAAGGCATTCTTGTGACTGCTGGCAAGCGCTCCCTACCGCGCAAGAGCGTGGTGGAATTTGGCTGGGTGGTGGGTATCCCTGAAATGGTCGAAACCGATTCGTATTTCCATGTCAAGTATGCTTCAGAGCGCAGCGAAGCCGCCCGCGAAAAAGCCACGGCTACCGAGGAAGCCCGCGAAGGCAATACAGGGCAGGCAATTTTCCACCGTCCGGCTTCTTCGGGCACGTATGCGGTAGTTCTGAACCTGGAAGCGGCGCGAATTGGTTTCAACGATATTTCGCAGAAATATGCAATTGATGAAGCCCAGCGCGCCATTCGTCTGAAAACCTTGCTTGAAAGCGTCTTATATACCTTTGTCGAACCGGCCGGAGCCATGCGCAGCACACAAAATCCGCACATCGTAGATTTCAAGGGCGTCATCACCATCAGTTGCGAAGTGGTTCCTGCCCCTTGCATCTCACCGCTCAAGACTGAATTTTCCACCGATGTGCAACAAGTGGCTGACGCTATTAACAGCCTGCATCCTGATGCAGTAGAAGTGAAGTCCTTTGCATCACTGGGCGAGTTTGCCCAAATCATGGCTGACCTGACAAAAATGGCTACACCCTTGAGTATGCCGGTCGCTCTCAAAGACTGAGGAGGCCCTTATGTGGCTGATTGCTGAATACGAGGCCGTTTCGCTGTTTTCACTCAAAGTGAGCGCGGCCACATCATCCGGCGGGAAAAGCCTGCTAACGCCGACCCCCTATGCCGTCAAAATGGCGCTGCTCGACGTTGCCTGCCGGACGCTGGGCAGACAACAAGCAGAAACACTCTGGCCGCAGATTCGGGATACGCAGTTGGCATTGCGTCCTGCCCAAAAAGTCGTGGTGACAAATTTATTTCAAAAAATCTTGAAACCTTATAGAAACCCGCCTGCGCCAGGTGCACCCGATTTTGGACCTTTCCAGCGAACAATCGGATATCGAGAGTATGTGCAGATGTTCGGAGCCTGGTCATTAGCCTTCGACTTGGGTGCTGGTCAGGAAAATATATTTTCAACTTTGTTGATGAATATCAACTATCTGGGTAAACGCGGCGGATTTGTGCAGCTATTAAATGCGCCCAAATTGATCGAGCATCTATCAGATGCATTTATCCCCATTACGCAAGAACAAACCACTTTTAACGTCTTTGGCACGCTTCAGGTATTGGATGATTGCGCTGCAAGCCTGACTTTTGCAAAGGCCAATGTCTATAGCAATGAGAAGTTAAAAGAGGAGGACCGAATTCGTCGCAACATCATTATCCCTTACCGGCTGGAACGCGCCAGCAAGTCGTTTTCTTTGTATGAGTATGTTGGGTAGTTAAACATTCCTTCGCCAAGGTCTTGCCTTGGCGATTAGGGCACCAGAGAGTCTAATGATGGCAATTACATCCCCACATTCCTTTCCCCTTACCGCCCTGCGCCTGCGCTTCACCTGCCGGGCCGAGACGTTCCTGCAACTGGGCGGGCTGCGTGCCGGTAGCAACCTGCGTGGCGCGCTGGTCAATGTCATGCGACGTGCCACCTGTGCTGGCGATCCCAGCGACAAGGCACACCTGGCGGTCTGCCCGGTCTGTTGGCTGGTAGCAGCGGACGACCATCCAGGTGAGGAGCGGCGCGGCTACGCCATCACGCCACCATCTCCCCTCCCCCATCCAGGTTCTTCTGATGGGGGAGGGCCAGGGAGGGGGCTGGAACCCGGCGCCTCCTTTGATTTCCACATCACGCTCTTCGGTGAGGCGGCACGCTACCTGCCCTACTTCGTGTTGGCAGTGCCCGAGGCGGGTCGTGTCGGCGTCGGACCCGGGCACGGACGCTTTACATTGAAAAGCATCCACGCTGAACATCCATTGACGGCCGACTGGGAGGTACTCAAGGAGGGTGAGAATCTGGTCAGACCGCCGCTGGAGCCTGTCTGCCATGCGGACATCGAAAAAGCGGCGACAGTCCTGACGACGCGACTGATGAACCGGCAGGCGCGCTTACATCTGGAATTCGTCACGCCATTGCGCCTGATTGTGGATAACCGCCTGCTCAAGTCGCCCGATTTCAGTGTGATCTTTGGCCATGTGCTGAAGCGTCTGGATGACCTGGCAATGCAACATGCGGGCGGCAGCGAACGCTCTCCCGAAGAACGCCAGCGGCTGTGGGACGCGGCGAACCAGGTCCGCCTGGTGGAGAGCGAAACCCATTGGGAAGATATACCCAGCGGGTCGAGCCGCACCGGCCAGAAGACCTGGATCAGCGGACTGGTCGGCGCGGCGCGCTACAGTGCTGCGACCGAGGTCTGGCGCGAACTGCTGCCCTGGCTGTTGTGGGGCGAGATCGCGCAGGTCGGCAAGGATACGGCCAAGGGCAACGGAGCATTTAGAGTGAAGATATCAGAGGAGAGAGGCTAGAGGGGAGAGATGGCAGAGTAAAGATGAAAGGAGTAGCGCATGGGTAACGCACGGAATTATCGGGATTTGATCGTATGGCAGCGAGCGGTAAAGTTCGTGGTGGATATATATATATAACCACCAACGGCTTTCCACGCGAGGAAATGTATGGGCTGACTTCACAAATTCGGCGCGCCGCGGTTTCCATTCCATCGAATATCGCTGAGGGGCAGGCGCGCAACTCACCCCGTGCATTTTCCAGTCATCTGAATATATCGCTCGGCTCCGCCGCCGAACTGGAAACACAACTGATTATCGCGCAGCATATTGGTTATCTTGCGCAGGAGAACTTGGTCCCCCTCGTCACAGAATTGACCGAGATCAAAAAAATGTTACATGGCCTGCTCAACGTACAAAGGCAGAAGTCAGAAGATAGAGGATAGAGAGCAGAGAGCAGAGGGCAGAGAGCAGAGGGGAGAGGGGAGAGTCCAGCCTCAGACTTCTATCCTCTATCATCTGCCCTCTCCGCTCTTCTCCCCTCTAACAGGAGTTCCTATGATCATCCAACATCTCGTAATTGACCAGTACGGCGCGTTCCTGGGAAAGCACAGCGAACGCCTGATCGTGACCAAGGGCGACGAAAAGATCGCCCAGGCCCCGCTGATCCACCTTGAATCGGTGGTGATCGCCAACCAGGGCGTCAGCCTGAGCGCTGAAGCAGTGCGCGAATGCACCGAGCGTGGTATCCCCATTTTCTTCATCAGCGGCACTGGCACGGCCTATGCCAGCCTGTATAGCGCCGGGCTAACCGGCACCGTCGCCACACGGCGCGCACAACTGGAGGCCTTCAACGATTCGCGCGGGCTGCGCCTGGTGCTGGCCTTTGGTATGGGCAAACTGCAAAACCAGTCCAACCTGCTCAAGTATATGGGCAAATACCGCAAGGAAAGCGACCCGCCACTTTATGAGGAACTGCGGCGTTGCGCTGCGGAAGTGCTCGACAGCTTAATTGAGCTGGAACGCATTCGCGATTACCCGGAGTACCAGGAGGGAACGGTCAGCGTTAAGGACCTGCGCCAGGAATTGATGGGTCTGGAGGGACAGGCAGCCCGGCGTTATTGGAGCGCCGTCAAATTGACCCTGCCGGAGAAATACGGTTTCAGCGCCCGGACGGGACGCGGCGCAACCGACCCGGTCAATTCTGCCCTGAATTACGGCTACGGCATTCTTTACGGACAAATCGAGCGCTGCCTGGTGCTGGCCGGGCTGGATCCTTACGCCGGTTTCCTGCACGTCGACCGTCCCGGCAAACCCAGCCTGACGCTGGATTTTATCGAGGAATTTCGCCCGGTGGTGGTGGATCGGACCGTCTTTGGACTGGCCAACAAAAATGTGGCTTTTGAACAGGACGAGAAGGGCATGTTGACGAAGGAGACTCGTCGCCTGCTGGCCGACCGGATCAACGAACGGCTCGATAGCGAGGCGGCCTTCGAGGGCAAACGTCACCCTTTGCGCGCCATTATCCAGATGCAGGCGCGCCATCTGGCCACCTTCCTGCGCGGTGAGCGGCTGACTTATGAACCTTTCCTGTCCACCTGGTAAATGAAAAATCCAAATTTGCTGTTGGTTTATGATATCCCCGATGACCGCAAGCGCGGCAAGGTCGCCGATGCCTGCCTGGATTATGGTCTTGACCGCATCCAGTACAGCGCCTTCCAGGGCTGGCTGCTGCCAACACAGCAGGAAGAGTTGTTCCTGAAAGTCAAAAAGATCCTGGGCAAAAAGCCGGGCAACGTCCAGTTGTTCCCGGTCTGCGCCGAGGATTGGCAAAAGCGCATGGTGATTGATCAGAAGGCAGAGGAGAGAGGGCAGAAGGCAGAGGAGAGAGGATAGAGAGAGGATAGAGAGATGATGGAAGCGCCGTTTCGCGTCACGGATTTGAAGCAGTGGGTCTATTGCCCACGTATCCTGTACTACTACATGTGCCTGCCCGATGTGCGTCCGGTCACGTATAAGATGGAGGCCGGGACTGAAGCAGGGGAGGAAGAAGAAGGGCGCGAGCTGCGGCGCAGCCTGCGGACCTATGGGCTGGCGGAGGGGCGGCGCGAGTTCAATGTGCGGCTGGTCTCGGACCGTTACGGGCTACGCGGGATGGTGGATATGGTCGTCTGGGTCGAACGCCCCGGAGCCGAGGAGGTTATTCCGGTCGACTACAAACTTTCACGTATCCCCGGGGAACATTTCAAGATGCAATTGATGGCCTATGGCCTGATGCTGGAGGAGTTCTCCGGGCTGCCTGCCCGTCGGGGATTCCTGTATGAGATTCCGACACGACACGCCGAAAAGGTGGTGCTAACGGGACGGTTGCGTGATAAACTATTGACGACGCTGGACGGTATGCATCAAATGCTGCACAGCGAGAGGATGCCGCCGCCCACGCCCAACCGCAACAAGTGCCTGGCTTGCGAGTTCCGGCGTTTTTGCAACGATGTCGTCTGATGCCGTGACTACAGGAGTAGCCTTCGCAAATCCGGCGCTTTTTTGAGCAGAAATGGATTTGCGAAAAACTGGGCCTGAAAGGCGAAAGTGCCACAAGGAAAACTGAAAAAGAAGGCAACAGGAAGGCATTACAGCGTCCAAAACAGGGCGTGGCGATGTCGCAAGGCTTTTTTTGCTTCTAAACGTAGGCGGTTCCACCCTATCGATCCGACCAGCGGATACTGAAACGCACATCAGCGATCCGTTTGCGGATGATCTCTGTCCGTTCCACCCTATCGATCCGACCAGCGGATACTGAAACTATGTCGCTCTCTCTGGCGGAAAAGATAGTACGGTTGGTTCCACCCTATCGATCCGACCAGCGGATACTGAAACAAAGGGGAAGGGGTGGTTTATCTGGCAAATTAAAAGAGTTCCACCCTATCGATCCGACCAGCGGATACTGAAACCTATCCTGCTTGGGATCCTCGCAGTCGCTCTGCTGCGTTCCACCCTATCGATCCGACCAGCGGATACTGAAACTCCTGACCGCGCTGATGGCCGCCAGGATGACAACGAGTTCCACCCTATCGATCCGACCAGCGGATACTGAAACGCAGGTTGTAGATGACGCTCTCGAGGGAGCCTTCGTGTTCCACCCTATCGATCCGACCAGCGGATACTGAAACTTATTATGCTAATAATCCAACCATGGACATAGATAGTTCCACCCTATCGATCCGACCAGCGGATACTGAAACGCGCGTTGGCTTTAACTACCTTGGCAAACTTTGGAGTTCCACCCTATCGATCCGACCAGCGGATACTGAAACGAACATGCCGCTGTTTTGCTGGGTTAGAAAG
>JBJKRF010000077.1:0-13536 GCA_046704785.1 Anaerolineales bacterium
CATTTTTACCGCCAAGCTACCATCCTACCCGCTCTGTCGGGGCTACTTCGTTTGTACCCGACCACAGTCTATTGCATAATTTGTAAAGGTGCCACGATCTCTTTTTGAACTCTTTTGAACCGTGCCATTTATTGGACACATTGACCAACACCGCCCGCACCATACGTCGTAAGGGGTAATCGGCAAAGAGAATATTGTAGTCCTCGCAGGTCAGCAGCGTCAGGGTGGCGTAGTCTTCGTGCGCAAAGCTGACACAGTGGCAACGTCCCTTGACAAACCGGAGAATAGCGATACAATGGTGTCAAAAGTACACGAAGCGGATTTTCCGCTTTCATTTTGCGAACAAAAATAGTGTACAAAATACACCAAGGGAGCTTCTTTTGAATCCTTCGACCCTTCCGCCTCGAATCATGGAGGCCATCCAACGCGCGCTGGACGAGGATATCGGTAGCGGCGACGTCACCAGCGATAGCATCCTCCCGGCGGAGGCCGGCATGCATGGACAAATCATCGCCAAACAGGCGGGCGTCGTCGCCGGCTTGGACGTGGCGCAGGCTGTCTATAAGACAGTCGACCCGCAGATTAAGTTCCATTTCGATGCGGGAGAAGGCGCCTGTGTCACCGATCATCAAACCCTGGCCACCGTATCCGGCCCGGCCCGCAGCCTGCTGACCGCCGAACGGACGGCGCTTAACTTCCTGGGGCGCATGTCCGGGATCGCCACATTGACACGGCAGTTCGTGGATGCAGTGGCCGGCACGCAAGCGGTCATCCTCGATACGCGCAAAACCGCTCCCGGCCTGCGTTTGGTCGATAAGCTGGCAGTGGCGCGCGGCGGCGGCCAGAACCACCGCGTCGGTCTGTACGACATGATTCTCATCAAGGATAACCACATCGATTTCGCCGGCTCGCTGGAAGAAGCCGTCCGGCGGGCGCGGGCCGCCCAGAGCGGTTTGGAGATCGAGGTGGAGGCGCGCACACTGGAACACGTCGAAACGGCGTTGAAGCTGCGGGTAGAACGCATCCTGCTGGACAACATGTCAGTGGAGACGATGGCCGAGGCGGTACGCAGAACCGCCGGGCGGGCCAGGCTGGAGGCGTCCGGCAATGTCACGTTGGAAACCGTACGCCGCATCGCCGAGACCGGCGTGGATTACATCTCCGTTGGAGCTTTGACTCATTCAGCCAAAGTCTTCGACGTGTCGTTCGATTATTTGTCCTCCCCTCTTCCAAGGGAAGAGGAAGTGAAATGAAATACTGGTAAAGGAGACAGCATGAACGCTGAAGCACAAAAATTATATGAAGAAATGAAAGTTCATCTCGACAAGCTCGCGCCCGATTTCGAACTGGCCTACAAAGCCGAGATCGCCGTGGAGATCAATCAACTCAAGAAAGAAAAGAACGCCGTGATCTTGGGGCACAATTACATGGAGCCGGTGCTCTTCTATACCATCCCCGATTTCAAAGGCGACTCGCTCGACTTGAGTCGCAAGGCCGCCCAGACGGATAAGGATGTAATCGTCTTTTGCGGCGTGCGGTTCATGGCCGAGACGGCCAAGATTCTGAATCCCGCTAAGACGGTGCTGCTGCCGGCCAAAAAGGCCGGTTGCTCGCTGGCAGCCTCCATCCGCGCCGAGGACGTGCGCGCGCTCAAACGCCAGTATCCGGGCGTGCCGGTGGTGACCTATGTGAACACTTACGCCGACGTAAAAGCCGAGAGTGACATTTGCTGCACGTCCAGCAACGCGGTGGCAGTGGTCGAATCGCTGCACAGCAATACAGTCATCTTCCTGCCCGACCAGTACCTGGCCAGCAACGTCGCCAAACAGACCGGAAAACATATCGTTTTTCCGAGCGTGACCGGCAGTGATGGCGCACAGACCAAAGCTGAGAAGAACCTGCTCGACGTGCAACTCGTCGGCTGGCATGGACGCTGCGAGGTGCACGAGAAATTTACGGTGGACGACATCCGCACCATCCGCGAACAGTTCCCGGACGTGGCCGTGTTGACGCATCCGGAGTGTTCGCCCGAAGTGGTGGCGGCCTCCGATTTTTCGGGCAGTACAAACGCCATGATCAACTATGTGCGCGAGAGCGCCGCTCCGCAGTACCTGCTCCTGACGGAATGTTCCATGGGCGACAACATCGCTGCCGCCAACCCCGATAAGGACATGCTGCGCCTGTGCATGGTGCGCTGTCCGCACATGAACATGATCACGATGGAGGATACACGCGACGCGCTGAAGCATGGCCGTTACGTGATCGACATTCCCGAAGAGATTCGCGCGCGCGCCTTCCAGGCCGTCGACCGGATGATCAAAATAGGGTAAGGGCGCTTACTGGTTGCCCTAACAAATATAATGAAAACAACCGACGTACTCATTATCGGCTCCGGCATTGCCGGGGCCACCGCCGCCATCCGCCTGGCGCAGAATCCGAAGCGCCACATCATTCTCATCAACCGTGCGCCCGATTTGCACGAGTCGAATACCTACTGGGCCCAGGGTGGGATCATCCATCGCAGTCCCGACGACAACGCCGACCTGCTGGTGGAGGACATCCTGGCTGCGGGAGCAGGCGCCTCCCTGCCCGAGGCAGCTCATATCCTGGCCGAACAAGGCCCCAACCTATTGGAACAAATCCTGATGCAAGAAGCCAACATCCAGTTCGACCGCGACGCCGACGGCACGCTGTCCTACGGCCAGGAAGCAGCCCACTCGCGGCGGCGCATCTTGCACGTGGGCGACGGCACCGGCGCGGCCATCAGCCAAGGCCTGATCGCTGCGCTGAAACGTTACCCGAACATCGAGGTGCTCTCCAACGCCACCGCCGTCGACCTGATCACTTATCCCCACCACTCACGCGATCCGCTGGACGCCTACCGCCCGGTGACCTGCCACGGCGCATACATCTTCGACCGCAGCGGTCAGGCCGTCCATCGCACGCTGGCCGCGATAACGGTGCTGGCGACGGGGGGACTGGGGCGCATCTATCGCAATACCACCAACCCGCTGGGTGCGCGCGGCGATGGCATCGCCATGGCCGACCGGGCCGGGGCACAAATCATCAACGCGGAATACGTTCAGTTTCATCCGACGGCGCTGGCAGCCCCCGGCGCGGAGGGATTTCTCATCAGCGAAGCGGTACGCGGCGAGGGCGGCGCGCTGCTGACCCCCGACGGGCATCCGTTTATGGAGAAATATTCCCCCGAATGGAAAGACCTGGCCCCGCGTGATGTGGTGGCGCGCGCCATCCACATGGAAATGGAAGCCAACGGCTACTCACACGTTCTGCTGGACATTGCCTCGCACATGGACGCAGACGCGATTCGCGCGCGCTTTCCGAACATCCATGCCGAATGCATGCGCGTGGGCATCGACATGACCCGTGAGCCGATTCCCGTTGTACCGGCAGCGCACTACTTCTGCGGCGGCGTATTCGTGGACGAATGGGGACGCGCCAGCATCGACAACTTGTACGCCATCGGCGAAGTCAGTTGTACCGGCCTGCACGGCGCAAACCGACTGGCCTCCACCTCACTGCTGGAAGGCATGACCTGGGGCTATCGCGCAGCCAATCACATCGAGCAGGTTCTGACGACGGCTTACCCGCCGATCCCGACCCGTGACGAGGTGCCGCTCTGGGACGAATCCAACCTGACGCGCGACTCCGACCCGGCGCTGATCCAGGGCGATATGCAGACCATTCAGAGCATCATGTGGAACTACGTCGGCCTGATTCGCTCCGGTGAACGTCTGGCGCGCGCCATCCGTGAGCTGCGTCACCTGCAAAACGAGATCGAAATGTTCTATCGCAAAACCCGCCTGAGCGACGGCCTGATCGGGCTGCGCAACGCCGTGGAAGTAGCGTTGCTGGTGGCCGAGGCCGCTTATCACAATCGACAGAGCCGTGGTTGCCATTACCGTACCGACGCCGTCGAAGTCGGAGACCGATTGCTATAAAAAGCGAGGGCGGCTTGCGCAGCCGCCCTCGCTTCGGGCAAGTTACAGGCTCTCCACGTAATTTTTCGCGTCGGCCAGCGAGGCGTTGGTTTTCTCGCGGTAGAGCTTGATGGCCTCGATGAGCTTTCCCTGCTGTTTCAGGGCAAGCACATCAGCGTAGTTTGTCTCCGGCGGCGCGTCGACGTACGGGACGATCGACTGTCCCAGTAAAAACTGCACGGCTCGCTCCAACATGGAGACGCGCGTTTCGAGCTTCATCACTTCCATTCTGAGATTTGCGATTTCGGTTTCGTACATTCTGGTCTCCTTGGCCTTGGATGCACTGACGGAAATACGCCCTACCCTTTGGGCTCTGCAGAGTATAGGCTTTCTTAATTTTACGCGCAATCACCTGAAAGGGTCGATCGACCATGACAATTTGAAAATAACGTTGGACAATCTTTTGCCTGTTGGTAGCCGGGTTAGGGGAACGGCTGTTTTTGTAGCGTTGAGGAGGTGATTGGGCCAATCACCTCCTCACGTTTTTATTTCGTTATTTCTCCTCCTACTTCCTCCGCTTTTCCAATTCCGCTGCCACGTCCGCCGGGCGAATCCCTTTGGCCGCCATCAGCACCAGGGTGTGGTATGTCAGATCGGCAAGTTCCTCGATCAGGCGCGCGTTGTCTTGCGCTAGCGCTGCCACGACCACCTCCGCACCTTCCTCGCCGACTTTCTGCGCGATGCGCGGCAGTCCTTTATCGAACAGGGATGCCGTGTACGAACTTTCGGTGGGGTGTTCTTTGCGGTCGAGAATGGTTGCATAGAGTTCATTGATTGCCATGAGATTTCCTTATAAAGATGATTTATGAAATGATGGAACCTTGTTGGAAAGACTTCTAAATGTTTTGGAAAACATTGAAAGTTCTAGTTTCACTGAAATAGTGTTGGCCTCATAAAATGAGACACAGGATGACTATATTTCTTCACCAAGCCATTGTGCAAAAACTTTCCAATCCCTTTGGTCAGCTATCCATGAGTAAATGGATAGCTTTTGACGATTTCCATTCCGAGTCAGGAAAACATCCTTACCTTCTAAAGATAAATCCTTGGGAGAAGTGAGAGAATAGACCTTGTGTGAATTCCCAATCAGAGCCTTTAGGATCAACGAGTTCTGCGAAACTTCAAAATAAACACCGCGCAAGAACAGAAGTCCAATTCCAATACCGACAAGACTTGATAGACCAAGAGAAACATCTGTCTTTTGTGCCCCAACCAGAAGAGTCAGAAAAAGGCATAAATTCAATGCAGAAAGCACAATGATGACAATACCAATGGTCTTGTTAATGCGTATCTCCATCAGCTTCTCCATTTCTTGACAAGAAACGCCCAATGATGTGTTCAACTTTTTCGATAGATCAAGAACACCGCTTCTCATAACTTCCGGTAAAAACAACTCACCTGCCCGGTGTGACAAGCCGGGCCGGCGGGTTCTACCAGCAGCAGCAGCGTGTCGCCGTCGCAGTCATAGCGCAGCTCGACCACCTTCTGCGTATTACCCGACGTAGCCCCTTTATGCCACAACTCCTGGCGCGAACGGCTCCAGAACCAGGTCTCGCCACTCTCACGGGTCTTCTGCAGCGACTCGGCGTTCATCCAGGCTACCATCAACACCTCCCTGCTGGCGGAATCCTGCACAACCGCCGGGATCAATCCATGATCGTCGAACTTAAGGGAAAAGTCATCCATCCATTCCTACCTTTTCTCCTGCTCACGCATCCGCCGGAATTCGGACGGGCACGCCTGCATCCGCCAGGTAACACTTCAGCGCAAGCACCTGCAACTTTCCATCGTGAAACAAGGAAGCCGCCAGGGCCGCATCCGCCTTGCCATCGCTGAGCACCTCGGCGAAATGAGCCATCGTCCCTGCGCCGCCCGAAGCGATTACCGGCACATCCACGGCATCGGCGATGGCGCGCGTCAGCGCCACGTCGTAGCCATTCAGCGTGCCATCGGCGTCCATGCTGGTCAACAGCACCTCGCCCGCCCCGCGCCGCACCGCCTCCACCGCCCACGTTACGGCGTCCAGGCCGGTCGGCGTGCGTCCGCCATCCACCACCACTTCCCAGCCACCTTCGCGGCGGCGCGCGTCCAGCGCCAATACCACGCACTGCGCCCCGAAACGCTCGGCACCCTCGCTCAACAAGGCCGGATTGCGCACCGCTGCGGAATTGACGCTGACCTTGTCGGCCCCGGCCAACAGCAGGCGCCGCATGTCGTCCACGCTGCGGATGCCGCCGCCCACTGCCAGCGGCATGAAGACCACCTCCGCCACGCGCTGCACCACTTCTACTGTAGTGTTGCGCCCTTCTACCGTGGCCGAAATATCCAGAAAAACCAACTCGTCCGCGCCGGCAGCGTCGTAAATGCGGGCCTGCTCCACCGGGTCGCCGGCGTCGCGCAAATTCACGAAATGGACGCCTTTTACCACGCGCCCATCCTTGATATCGAGGCAGGGAATGATCCGTTTTGCCAGCATACGACCTCCGTACTTATAAAATGTCTCTCAGTGAAATAGCGCCGTCGTACAGCGCCCGGCCAACAATCACGCCCGGCAACCCAGCCGCCTTGATCTTTTGGACATCCTCGACGCTTTTGACGCCGCCCGAAGCGATGACGGACAGCCCGGAGCGCTGCGCCACTTCGAGCGTCTCCTGCACGTTCACCCCCGAGCCGAGGCCGTCTCGCGCGATGTCGGTATAGACCAGCCACTTCAGCCCGGCGCCGCCAAACTGCGCCGCCAGGTCGGGCGCCGCGATGTCGGTGCCCTCCAGCCAACCGGAGATTTTCACCTCGCCCGCGCGGGCGTCCAGGCCCACGGCCACGCATTCGGCCCCGAAGCGCCGCAACGCCTCGACGACGACCTCCGGCTCGCGCACGGCCACCGTCCCCAACACAGCGCGGCTGACGCCCAAGGCCAGCACGCGTTCGACGGCCTGCATGCTGCGCAACCCGCCGCCGAACTGGACCCGTGCGCCGTAGGTCTGCGCTACGCCCAAGACCTGCGTCACGGCGTCCTGATTGGCAGAATCGCCCTCGCCGAAAGCGCCGTCCAGGTTGACTACGTGCAACCACTGCGCGCCCTCCTCCAACCAGCGGCGCGCCGCAGCAGCCGGGTCGTTCCCAAAAGTCGTCTGCCGATTGGGGTCGCCTTGTTGCAGGCGCACGACTTGGCCATTACGCAGGTCGATGGCGGGATAAACAGTAAATTTGCTCATAGCTTCAAGAAGTTCTCCAGGAGTTTCAGACCGACCTTCTGGCTCTTTTCCGGGTGGAACTGCACGCCGTAGAGGTTGTCCTGTTGGACGACGGAGGCAAAGCGAATGCCATATTCCGTTTCGGCAGCGATGACGGCCTCCGCCGCGGGCGCGCAATAAAACGAATGGTTGAAATAGGTATAAGGATGCGGACCGAGGTCTTGCAGCAGGGGCGTCTGCTTGCACGGCAGCAACTCGTTCCAGCCGGTGTGCGGCACCTTGAGCGGCGCAATCGCCGGAAAATGGAGAACGCGCCCGCGCAAAAGTCCCAGACCACGATGCTCGCCCAACTCCTCGCCAATATTGAAGAAAGCCTGCATGCCTACGCAAATCCCCAGCAGCGGTCGTCCGTTGGCTGCAAAGTCGAGCAGGGGTTCTTCCATGCCCCTGGCGCGCAAGCCCTTCATGAAATCGCCAAACGCACCCACACCCGGCAAAATGGCCTTCGTCGCGGCGGGAATCGCCGTCGGAGAATCGCTCAACGTGACCACCGCGCCCAGCGATTGTAAAGCTTTGTACACCGAACGCAGGTTGCCCGTGCCGACATCCAACAAGACAATATTCGTTTTGTCGGCCATTTCAAGGCTCGGGGAAGAGCTGGCGCGCGATCTGGGCGCAGTGGATAGCGTCGTGCGCGGCCATGTGGATGGCGTGACTGAAAATGGTGATCTGGCCCATCGCCTGGTGTTGTCCGGCGCGCTCCCACTGAGCGGCGTCCAGCGCGGAGAGGGCTGCCACATGGCGTTCTCGGAAGGCGATGAAAGCC
Source organism: Anaerolineales bacterium (assembly GCA_046704785.1). Taxonomy (GTDB): domain Bacteria; phylum Chloroflexota; class Anaerolineae; order Anaerolineales; family Villigracilaceae; genus JBJKRF01. The sequence goes on from JBJKRF010000077.1 coordinate 8,022, forward strand.
GCCAGGGCCGCATGAAAGTCGGCTTCGGCGTAGTTGCGTTCACGGGCCAGGGCTGCCTGGTCGTAGCCGGCAATGGCAGGATTCTCCTGATCGCGCATGGCTTGCGTGCGCTGTAGGGCAATTTCCTCGGCGTCACGCAGATGGCAGAGCACCTCCACCACCGACCAGTTCTCGTCTCCGCCCTGCGCAGCGCGGGCTTGCGCCTGGCTGACCCCATCCAGCAGACCGGTCAATGTGGCAGGGGCAGACTTGAAAGCGTCGAGCAGATCAGCGTGCAGGTCATACATGGCTTCTTCCTCCTTTTCCAATAAATCCTGAAGACTACAGAACACCTTTCGTCGACGCGACACCACTGCGCCGCGGGTCCAACAGGGTGGCGGCATCCAGGGCACGGCCCAAGGCTTTGAAGAGCGCTTCGGCCTTGTGGTGGTCGTCGCGTCCGTAGAGCACACGGGCGTGCAGCGTGGAACGCGAAGTCACGGCAAAGCTTTCCAGGAAGTGCGGGAACAGGCTGGTAGCGATGCCGCCCACCGAGGGTGCGCTCCAACTGGCATCCACCACACAGTAAGGCCGGCCCGAAAGGTCGATGGAGACAAACGCCAGGGTTTCGTCCATGGGGACGTAGAAGCTTCCCATGCGCGCCACCCCTTTGCGGTCGCCGAGGGCCTGGTCGAAGGCGGAACCGAGCGCCAGCGCCACATCCTCGACGGTGTGGTGCTCGTCGATATGCAGGTCACCTTTGGCCCGGACGGTCAGGTCGAACAGTCCGTGCACGGCAACGTGCGTCAACATGTGGTCAAGGAAGCCCACGCCGGTGGCAATCTCATGCTGGCCGGAGCCGTCCAGGGCCAGTTCGATGGTGATGTCGGTTTCGTTGGTCTTGCGGGTGAGGGTAGCTGTTCTCATAAATAAAACCTTTCGCCACAGAGACACAGAGTTTTTGAGATTTTCTCAGAGAACTCCGAGCTCTCTGTGGCTAGATCTCCTGAAGTGCTCTTAGTAGTGTATCTGTTTGCTCCGGCCGGCCGGCGCTGATGCGGATACAGTCCGTCAGGCCGGGTTTGCTGAAATAACGGATGAAGATGCCATATTTCGCGGCCAGGTCCGCTTTGAGTTGGGCAGCGTCACGATCCTGGACGCGGCACAGGACGAAATTGGAATTCGAGGGGTAGACCGTCAACCAGGGAAGGGCGGAAAGCTCCTCGGCCATACGGTTGCGTTCGGCCACCAGGGTCTTGACCGTCCAGGCCAGATAATCCGGGTCGTCGAGAGCTGCGATGGCGGCGGTGCTGGCCGCCACGTTGACATTATAGGGCTGTTTGGCCTTCCACAAAGTAGGCATCAGCCAGGATGGGAAGCCACCATAGCCGACGCGTAGACCTGCCAATCCGGCCAGCTTGCTGAAGGTGCGCAGGACGATCAGGTTGTCACGCCCGGGCACTTCGGTGATGGCGGATTTTTGGCTTGAGAATTCGATGTAAGCCTCGTCGAGCACGATCAGGGTGGGCAGTTCCAGCAGTTTTCGCAGGGCCGCTTGCGGGAGCAGCGAGCCGTCGGGATTATTCGGCGAGGTGAGAAAGATCAGTTTCGGTGAAAACTTTTCAGCCGCGGCGAGGATACCGTCCACATCCACCGAAAAATCAGCGCGGCGCGAGATGTCCACCACCCGGGCATTGTTCAGATTGGCGTCAAAGGCATACATGCCAAAGGTGGGTGGGCAGTTGATGATGGCATCGCCGGGTGAGAGCACCACGCGCATGATCAGGTCGATCAACTCGTCCGCGCCGCAGCCGGCCAGCAGGTTTTCGAGGGGCGCGCCAGTGAAACGGCTCAGGGCGGTCCGCAGGGCGCGGCTCTCGGGGTCGGGATAGATGTGTCCGTAGGCCAGGGTGGCCAGGGCCTGGTGGGCGCGCGGCGACATGCCGTAGGGATTCTCGTTGGCGTCGAGCTTGATGATGTCTTCGGGCTTGCGGCCCACGCGCTCGGAGAGCACCTCAAAGGGCTCGATGGGCGTGTAAGGCGGCAAGTTCTGGATGTGGGACGGCAGGTCCATAGGAAAAAAACCTTTCACCTGCAATTATCTTGCAGTCCGATAATCCGCCGAGCGGGCGTGCGCCTCGAGTCCCTCGGCGCGGGCGATGCGGGCCGCCAGCGGGGCGATTTCGGCCGTAGTAGCCGGGTTGAGTGCGATCAGGCTGACGATGTGGACGAAATCCCAGACGTTGAGCGGCGACGAGAAACGCGCCGATCCGCCGGTGGGCATGACGTGGCTCGGCCCGGCGATGTAGTCGCCCAGCACCTCGAAGGAATGCTCGCCCATGAAGATGCCGCCGGCGTTGTGAATCTTCTCGGCCAGGGCCCAGGGTTCGGCCACCGACAGGCACAGATGTTCGGGCGCGTAAGCGTTGTTCAATGCGGCGGCTTCGTCCAGGTCGCGGGTGACGACGATGCCGCTGCGATTAACCAGCGAGACGGCCAGGATGTCGGCACGCGGCAAGTCTTCCATCTGGTGGCCCACCTGCGCCTGGACGGCTTCGGCCAGCTTTTGGGAAGGCGTCAGCAGGATGGCGGAGGCCAACACGTCGTGCTCGGCCTGCGCCAACAGATCGGCAGCCACCCAGGTTGGATTCGCCGAGTCGTCGGCGATGACCATCGTTTCGGTCGGGCCGGCCAGCCCATCGATGCCAACCGCGCCAAAGACCTGGCGTTTGGCCAGGGTCACGAACAGGTTGCCGGGACCAAAGATCTTGTCCACCGCCGGAACGGACTCTGTCCCGTAGGCCAGCACGGCGATGGCCTGCGCCCCACCCATGGCGTAGACTTCCGTTACCCCAACCAGCGCGCAGGCCGCCTGGATGATCGGGGAAATCTCGCCGGTGCCGCGCTGGGGCGGCGCCACAACCACCACGTCCTTCACACCGGCCACCTGCGCCGGGATGGCAGACATCAGCACGGTGGAAGGCAGCGGCGCGGTTCCCGCCGGGATGTAGAGTCCCACCCGCTGGTGTGGGCGGATGAGTTGTCCGAGCGTGCCGCCCAGGTCGTTGGTGAGCCAGCTCGTCAGCGGTTGGCGTTGGTGAAAGGCGCGGACGCGCTCCGCCGCTTTTTCGAGCGCAGAACGCGTCGGGGCGTCTAGACTCTGGAGCGCGGCAGTCAGGGCTTCGGGGGGCACCCGTAACGATGCATCGGGGGGAAAGTTGTCCAGTTTGGCGGACCACTCCCGCAGGGCCGCATCGCCGCGGGTGCGGACGTCCCGCAAAATGCGTTTGACGGCTTCCTCGGGAGCGATGCGTTCGCCAAAGGTGGCGGCGATGCGGTCGAGCACCACCGGCGGCACGTCGGTTTCGTCCGGCGGGATGCGCTTCAGAATGGAGTTTCGTGCGCTTTCGACATCATAGATTTTCATGATGAACTTCCCTTCAACGCTTCGAGCATGGCTTTGTAGCGGGGCGGTTCTTCCTCGAAAATGTAAGTCACCGGCGTGACGACCACGCCGGAGCCGCCGATGGCGCGCAGTTCGGTGACGGCGTCGAACAAGCGGTCGCGGTGGACGATAATATGCACGTCGTACCAGTTCGGGTCGCCGCTGCGCGTGATCATGCGACTGATGGTGGGGCCTTGCAAGCCGCCGATGGTTTTCTGCGCGAACAGGCGCGTGGTGATGGCTTCGGGGCTTTCGCCGCGCATGTTTGCAAACACCGATAGGTTCTCCTGCGCACGCAGGCGAGCCTCGATAAATTCCAGCAACTGCCGGGCAAGGGCCAAGACCTGCGGATTGGCTTTGAGCAGCGCCTGGTTGGCGATCAACGCCGCCTGCGAGGCCTGGATGACCCCGTCAGCAAGCGGCACCAGGCGGTTGTCGTGCAGCGTCTGTCCCGACGAGACCAGGTCGGCGATCATATCGGCGTAGCCGATGGCGGGCGCAATTTCGAGCGTCCCTTCGGCACTGACGATGGAAAACGGGACGGCGTTTTCGCCCAGGAAACGGGAGACGAGCACTGGGAATTTGGTCGCCACCCGCAGCGGGCGGCCCAGCGTCTCAGACTTCCCCGCCAGCCCATCCACCGTTTGGACGTCTGCCCACGCCTCCGGGACGGCCAGCGTGAGCGCGCATTTGCCGTATCCCAGGGCGTCATGCAGAACCAGGATGTCGCCGTTCTCACCACGATGTTCTTCGAGCACGTCGATGCCGGTGATGCCGAAATCCACGCTGCCGTTGCGGACGGAGATCACGATGTCGCTGGGGCGCTGGAAGAGCACCGTCAGCCCCGGCATCGAAAGGATGCGCGCCTCGTACTGGCGGGGGTTGGGCTTATAGATGTCCAGTCCGCAGGCGGCCAGGAAAGCAAGTGTATCTTCGGCCAGGCGGCCCTTGGACGGAATAGAAAGGCGAATATCGGTACGTTCTTGCATAAGAGTCCTTTTGCCCTCCGCGCGCTCCGTCAAAACGGAGAAGGCGGTGTGATATGGAAATAAAAGCCCCCGGCTTTCGACCGGGGACTCGTACATTGCTGTGTTTGGTTCTCGCGTATTTTCAACGAAACGAACCCGCTCTCCGGTCAGGCAGGGGGAAAAATCAGGTGATGATGGTGCAGAGCGCAGGTCAGTTTCATAGTGGCGAAATTCTAATAGGCTTGTTGCGATATGTCAACGGTAGTTTTGGAATTCCGGTACGGCGTACCCTTTAACCATCCTTGATGGTGTTCAGTTCTCTGATCTCACCCGTTACGATGAAGATCGTCCGCTCACAGATATTGGTCACGCGGTCGGCCAGGCGCTCCAGATTGTGGGCGGCCCATAGCAGCCAATTGGCGCGTTCGATGTTGCGCGGGTCGGCCATGATATACGTGATCAACTCGCGATACACCTGGTTGTACAGGTTATCCACCACATCGTCCTCTGCCGGGATGAGGCGGGCTGCATTCGCATCTTCGTTAACGAAGGCCGTCAGCGCGCGATGCAACATGTCGGTGCACTTCTGCGCCATCCGTGGAATATCGACCAGGGGCTTGAGCAGTTCATCTTCGCCCATGCGGGTATTGATCACCGCAATTCCCTTGGCGTAATCGCCCATGCGTTCCAGCTCGCTGATGACCTCGAAAATCGAAGCCAACACGCGCAGGTCACGCGCCATGGGTTGTTGCGTGGCAATCAGCACCATCACCCGGTTTTCCAACGCAAAGCGTTTCTCGTTGATGGTGTTATCCACCTCGATGATGCGCCGCGACCACTCAATATCGCGCTTTTTCATGGCTTCAACAGCATCCAAGACATTCTGTTCGACCATGCTGCCCAGCAAAAGGATTTCATCCTTTAATTCTTGAATCTCAGTGTCGAAATTTTTCCGGAGCATATGGGTCTCCTCCATAATTAATCTAACTCCATTCCAACTTTAGTTTCCGCTAAGTCATATTTGACAGAATCACAAACTTGTGTATAAGGCATTTTTCGCACTTTTGTTGTTCATTCTGCCTTTGAAGAAAACAAAAATCTGCACGAAAAGTTCTAAATAGTT
>JBJKRF010000078.1:0-19639 GCA_046704785.1 Anaerolineales bacterium
ATTGGCGTCGCCAGCGGCAGATGAAGAAATACATGGATTGACAATGCGTGCTTGGCTTCTGACTGCTCCTTCCCTCGACGATTTCGTTCGCCTGTTGCGCGCGTGGCGCTTCTGGGTGCTGGGCGCTTTAGTCGGCGCTTTGCTGGGCGCATCCGCCTACGCCGTCTTCCCGCCGGAGTACCGCGCGCGCGCCACCGTTACGGTCAGCTTCAATGCCGAGAAATCCTGGCCTAACAGCTCCGACAACGAACTTTTCTATTATCTCGACCGTGAGGCTCGCAAACTGGAAGAAGTGGCCTGGTCGGATGCCACGCTGCAAGCGGTGACGCAGTCAGTAGGCGGGGTGACCGTTTCGACGCTGCGTTCCGGCAAGCTGCAACTCAGTCAGCCCGAGGACGGCGCCTGGCATTTCTACGCCGACGACCCGCAGTCGGGGCGCGCCGTCCAACTGGCCGCTGCCTGGGCCCAGGCCTTTGTCACGCAGACCCGACAGGGCATCGACGATGCCGTCCAACTGGATGCTGCCCGCCAGGCGCTGGCGGCCCACCCGGACGACGCCACGTTGCAGGCCCAAGTCGATGACCTGGAAGCTCATTCGCTGGCGATTACGCCGGAGTTGCAGGTCACCTATTCCCAGGGCAAGGAACTGCCCGTAGGGCGCACCGCCGGGTTGGGAACCTACGCGTTGGCCGGAGCGCTGCTTTTCCTGGCTTTGAGTGCCTTGGTGATTCTCTTCAGCGGAGAACGACGTGCCTAGGCTTTCGGTCGATTCGCTGGCGCGCGCGCTGTGGGCGCTGGTGTTGGTCAGCTTGCCGGTCACCAGTTTTCGTTTTTTCCCGCTGGTCGGCGACGGCACCTACGTCCGGCCCCTGGCGCTTTACCCGCTGCTGTTGCTCTGGCCACTGTTGCTGATTCGCCTCAAACGGAGGCAGGTGCAGCGTCCCTGGCCGGGGGCGCTGACGGTGCTGCTGGCCTTCGGCGTCTTTACGTTGGCGGTTACCGGGCTGGGCGGCCTGTTTGCCCAGATTCCCTTGCACGGCGCCGATTATTGGGGCCGCGCCCTGCGCGCGCTGGTGACGGTGGCTGCCGGGCTGGTCTTCTTCCTGGCTGCCATCTGGATGAACCAGACGGAAGACGATCTGCGCTTTTCGGTCAAGTGGCTGTTGGTGGGGCTGGCGGCGCACCTGATTTGGGGTGCTGTCCAATTTGTGGGGCTGAATCACGGCTACCGCAAGCCGCTCGTGCGCATACAGGAGCTGTTCTCGGTGCGCGGGCTGGTCAAGAACAAGCGGATTTCAGGGTTCGCGTACGAGCCGTCCTGGCTGGCGGGGCAGATCGCCACGCTGTATATGCCCTGGCTGTTCGCCGCCGTCCTGACGCGCTTCCACCTGACGCGCTTCAAGTGGTTGGAAGCGCTCCTGCTGGCCGGTGGGCTGGTGGGTGTGCTGATGACGTATTCCCGTTCGGGACTCCTGGTGATTGCGGTCGCTGCTTTCGTCACTCTTTTGTTGGCAGGCCGCGAGCCGTTGGGCGCCCTGTGGGACTGGATTCGGGCTGGATTCGAGCGAGGGCGTTGGACGAGTCGTGGGGCGGCGATCCGGGCGGCGGGGGGTCGGATCGCTTTGGCCGTTTTGGCACTGGCGGTCATCGCCGGGGCAGGTCTCTTTTTAACGGACAAGGGCTACATCGATGCCTTTTTTACATCCCAACAGCAGGGTTTGTGGAGTTACGCCGTGGACGTATATCTCGGCCCGCGCCTGGCGTACGCCGTGGCGGCCTTACGGGCTTTTCAGGTTGCGCCATTTACGGGCGTGGGGCTGGGGGCAAGCGGTTTTTATATCTATAAATTCATGCCCGATTGGGTCTTGAGCGGCGTGCCGGAGATTGCCCGACAACTCAGCCCGGGTGCGCACTTGTACCCGAACCCGAAAGACCTGTTCGTGCGCTTGCTGGCCGAGACGGGCCTGCCGGGATTGATGCTGTTCATGGCGTTCTACCTGACGCTCTTTGCCGACGCGCTGGCCTTGCTGCGACATTCGTCGCGGACGGCGCGCTGGCTGGGGGCGGCGGCCCTGTTCGGGTTGGTGGCCGTGCTGATGCAGGGCGTTTCGCAGGATTCGTTTGCCATGCCGGAGATGTGGTTGAATCTGGGCATCCTGGCTGGCGTGGCCGCGCTTTGGACCAAAAGGGCAAGCGCGAAGGAGCCGTCATGATCGTCCTTGCTGCGGGAATGCCGCGCGCCGGATCGGGCTGGCACTACAACCTGGTCCATGACCTGATGGCGACCACCGGCTGCGACGATGCCCACGACATCCGGGCGCAGTACCACCTGGAAGGCATCCTGACGGAGGTCAATTGCAACATTGGCGTGCTCAGCCTGCGCCGCCTGGCGTTGGTCAGTGGGCCGGCTTTGTTGGGGCACACGTTCGTTATCAAGGTGCACGCAGCGCCGACACCCTGGGCGCGGGCGCTGATCAAAGGGGGCCTGTTGCGCGCGCTGTACGTTTACCGCGATCCGCGCGATGCGATGCTTTCGGCCCACGAGTATGGTCGCCGCGTGTTGGAGAAACAGGGCCGTCCGAACGCCTTCTCGCACCTGACGGATTTTCCCAAGACGCTCGATTTCTTCACGGAATACGTAGACGGTTGGGAAAAGTGGAACCGGTTGGCCGGCGTGCTCAAGACGCGTTACGAAGACCTGTTGATGAATTACGAGGCCGAAGCCTTGAGAGTGATTCGTTTTCTGGGGTTGGACGGAACCGCCGAGGGGGTGAAAGCCGTCGTCGAGAAGTATCGCCCCGGCGGGCAAATGCAGGGCCAACAGGGGACGCACTTCTTCAAAGGCCAGATTGGTCGTTTCCGTGAGCGCTATTCCGCCGAGGAGCAGAGGCTGCTCGTTGAAAAGTTCGGCGCGTCTCTGGTGAAAATGGGTTACGAAAGCTGAAGCGGATTTACGGGGTGTTTTAAAGAGCCACAAAGAATCAACACATCTGAAATGGTTTTTAGATTGCGGTTGAGCAAGTTTCGGGTATCATAGGGGGGTCATGTACAAGTCAGATTCTCCATTCCTGGCAGACTGGTTCGTCATTTCTTTGCGTTGGCTGGTCTTGCTGGGGGTGGTCATTTCGCTTGCTCTAGGAGAGAGACTGGTCTCTGCCGGCAGCCTGTTGATCGCTCTGCTGACCATCTGGAATATTACGTTGACCTGGTTGGCTGGCGTGAACCGGCGTCTTAACTATCATCGCCAGATCAGCCTGGGAGTCGATCTGGGCATCAGTGCGCTGTTTTTTTTACTGGAAGGGGGATTGTCTGGCCCGGCTGCCTGGATTGTCATCCTGCCGTTGATTTCTGCCTCCATTTATTTCGATCGGGTTGGAGCCGTTGCGTCTTCCGCTTGCGTGATCTTGATCGAACTGCTCGACTTCTTCGTTTTTCATCCTCCCTTTGCCTTGCTTGCATCCGCGGTGGTGTTTACGCTCTTGTTGGGCGCCGCCTTTGGATATCTCAGCCAGCAGATGACGCAGCAGTTGCGCCTTGCCCGCCAGCAGGATATTGCCACCCGTGAGCGCAAACTGCGCATCGAGAACGACCGGGTGCGCGCCATCTACAATCTGACATCGGCACTGACAGCCACCCTGGACTATAAGTTCATCCTGGATAGCGCCCTCGATTTGAGCGTCAACGCACTGCATGTGGACGACCCGCAGAATGCAGACGTGCCGCTGCCCGACGACCGGCTGATCAGCGCCGTACTGCTCTTCCATGGCGATCACTTGACGGTGGGTTCTGCGCGGCGTTTTACACAGGCCGATCTGCGTATCTCACTGCCCGCCAAAGCGGGCCTGCTTGCCAGGGTGATCGAAGAAGGCGATTCGATTGTGACGGGCAGCGTCACCAAAGACCCGGAGTTGGGTCGCCTGGTGAGCCTGTACCAATGCAAGTCGATATATTGCTTCCCGCTGCGCAGCGGATTCAACGCCTACGGGGTATTAATCTTCGGCCATCCGGAGAAGGACTATTTCACGCCCGACCGTTGTGAAGTAATGGATATTATCGGTCGCCAGGCGGTCATCGCCATCCAGAACGCGCGTCTCTACCAGGATTTGGCCGACGAAAAAGAGCGTATGATCGAAGTCCAGGAGGAGACGCGTAAAAAGTTGGCGCGCGACTTGCACGACGGCCCCACCCAGTCGGTAGCGGCAATTGCCATGCGCGTCAACCTGACCCGGCGGATGATCCAGAAGGACCCGGCCTCGGTGGCCGAAGAACTCGAAAAGATCGAGGAGCTGGCTCGTCGCACCACCAAAGAAATTCGGCACATGCTCTTCACGTTGCGTCCGCTGGTGCTGGAATCGCAAGGGCTGACGGCTGCCCTGCAGGCCATGGCTGCCAAGGTGACGGAAACGTACGGGCAGGCTGTTTCGATCCAGGTCGATGACACGTTGGCGGCCCAGTTGGAAATGGGTAAGTCGGGGGTGATTTTCTATCTTGTCGAAGAAGCTATCAACAATGCGCGCAAGCACGCCCAGGCCCCGCACATCTGGGTCTCGCTGAATCCCGTCCCCAGGCAGCGGGACATTGCCTTGTTGGAAATTGGGGATGATGGGGTAGGCTTCGATATCGACGCGGTCAATCTCGCTTACGATAAGCGCGGCAGCCTGGGCATGGTCAACCTGCGCGAGCGCACAGAATTGGTGAATGGGCTATTGCACATCGAGTCGACGCCGGGGAAAGGCACACGTGTGCAGGTCTTCATTCCGCTTAGTGAAGAAGCCTCAGATCGCCTGCATCACGGGCGGGACCGTGCGCCCAGCCAGACGAAATAATGCTCCCCATATCTATTCAGCACCATAGAAAATCCTAGAGAGCCAAGCGCTTTTTGTTGAGAAGATGCTAAACCTGCGATAAAATCCAGGGGAGTGTTTACTAAGGCGCTTTCGGAAGAAAGCGCGCTCGTACCGCGAACTTCCTTAAGTTGTAGGGTTACGTTCTGAATTTCTTCCCTGAAAAACAGGCCTTGCGCTCTCTACCTTCATAAAGTTGCGGCACTTGCTTTTTGCTAAACTTGCAAGAATGGCTCATGTATGAAAAGTGCGCGAGGAATGTCACTGTGGAAAACCGCACTTTGGCGACGAAGCAGTCTCCTTCATCAAAAGGTGAGATTGCTTCACTCGCTAAGAACGCTCATTCGCAATGACATGCACACTTTCAATCGATGGGCCGCAAGAATTTGTACTTGGAGCGTCCAATGCCTTTGGCTGCTGGATTATATTATTTTGCAAATGGGGAAACGAACTGGTCCCGCCCGGCGGTAATCTTGATCCATGGCGCGGGCGGCAACCATCTGTGGTGGCCGCCGGAGATTCGCCGCATGGGTCGGCAACGAATCTATTCCATCGACTTGCCCGGCCATGGAAAATCCAATGGAATCGGTCGCCAGGATGTTTCTGAATATGCGCAGAGCGTGCTGGCGTTTATGGATGCCCTGAAACTGCGTGCAGCTGTGTTCGTCGGTCATTCGATGGGAGGCGCCGTTGCTTTGCAACTTGGGCTCTCGAAGCCAAGCCGCACACTAGGATTGGGGCTGATTGCCAGCGGCTCGCGCATGCGCGTTGCTCCTGTATTGATCGAACAAACAGCCAACCCGGCCACTGTTCAGCTTGCGGTCAAAACCGTCGTCGGGTGGTCGTTTAGCTCGCAAGCAGACGATGCGCTCAAAGAGACTGCCTGTCAGCGAATGCTCGAGGTGCGCTCCTCGGTTTTGCACAGTGATTTCCTGGCGTGTGATGCCTTTGATGTCAACAACCGCTTGGGGCACGTCAAAGCGCCAACCCTGATTCTTTCCGGCAGCGACGACCAGATGTTGCCACTGCGTTACGCGCAATCCATGCACGAGCGCATCAAAGGCTCCATGCTGCATACCGTAGAAAACGGCGGGCACATGCTCATGCTCGAAAACCCCAACAGTGTGGCGCGCGTTTTGCAGCTCTTTCTCGACGGGATTCCCTACCAACCGGGGGCCAACGACAAAACGTAAGCCTGCCTACAGGATTCTCAGCAAGGCGCTCTTTTTGTTTCCCTACCGCTGGAACAGATCCAACAAAATCGGGCGCGTTTCTTCGAGCGCTCGCGCACGGTGACTCAGACGATTCTTTTCTTCCATCGACAATTCAGCCATAGTGCGCTCCAAAGCCGGGATCAGGAAGATCGGATCATACCCGAAACCGTTGTCGCCGCGCTCATGAGGGATGATCTCCCCGTAGCAATTCCCCTCCGCAAAAGACAACCCGCCGTCGGGCAAAGCAATTGCCATCGTGGCATGGAAATGTGCGCTCCAGGGGCGCGGCTTTCCCTTGAGATTCTGGAGCAGGTAAGCGCGTCGGTCGGCGTCTGTTGCGTTGGGGATGGGCGCATAGCGCGCTGAATAAATTCCGGGCGCACCCTCCAGCGCATCCACCTCCAGCCCAGAATCGTCGGCCAGACAGATCAAGCCGCTGGCGGTCGCGTGCTCTTTGGCCTTCTTCGCGGCATTGTCTTTGTAGGTGTCGCCATCTTCGACGACGTGCAGCGAAATGCCCAGGCGTTTGGGGGTCAGCAGTTCCAGGTCCAAATCAGAAAGGATGGCTTCGATCTCGCGGACTTTCCCTTGGTTTTCAGTGGCGATCAGTAAGCGTGATTTCATGCGTTCTCCAGGTGTTGGATGGCCCAATCGAGGTGCTCACGCAGTAAGGGGTCAGCAGCTTGTTTCGAGCGTTCCAGCACGGGTAGTAGAATGGGGTCTTTGGCATTTCCGGCAGTAACAGCCGCGTTTCGTAAATAGCCGCGATATTTGGCGCGCTTGACGGGACTCCCTTTGAACTTAAGATTGAATTCCTGGGGCGTAAGCGCCAACTCCTGGCGAAGGCCCGGCTGCGGGACGTCCGCGCGCGGCACGAAAGCTGGATCGCCGGTTGGGGGCGCGAAGCGCAGATTCCAAGGGCAGACCATCTGGCAGATGTCGCATCCGAAGACCCAATTGCCCATGCGTGGGCGTAGTTCCTGCGGGATGCCGGCTTTGTGTTCGATGGTCAGGTAGGAGATACAGCGGCGCGCATCCAGGGTGCGGTCGGGGAGGATGCAGTCGGTTGGACAGGCCTCGATGCAGCGCGTACACGTGCCGCAATGATCGGTGGCGAGTGGCGCGTCGGGCGGCAGTTCGATGCCCAGCAGAATTTCGGCCAGCAGAAAATAGGAACCGCGTTGCGGGTTGATCAAGCAGGTGTTTTTTCCAATCCAGCCTAACCCGGCTCGTTGAGCCAGGTCGCGTTCGAGCAGGGGCCCCGTGTCGGTGTACCAGCGATTGGACAGCGGGTGCCCGACGCAGTCCTGGAGAAAATCCACCAGGGCCTGCAATCGCTCCGGCAGGACGAGGTGATAATCCTCGCCCCAGGCGTAGGCGGCGACCTTTCCGTGAGGCCCTGACCCGTTTAACGGTGGAACGGCTTGTGGGTTGGTGTATGGAATCCCCAGGACGAGGATCGAACGGCATTCGGGCAAAATCTGCCGTGGGTCAGAGCGTCGCTGCAGGGCACGCGCATCGGCGAGGTATCCCATCGTGCCATGCCGTCCTTCTTCGATCCAGTTGCGATATGCCTGGAAATGTGGCGGCGAGTCGGGCGTCGTAATGCCGGCCAGCGTGAACCCAAGCTGACCGGCTTTTTCTTTGAGTGCATGGGCCAGTTCTTCAGGCGTCATTTGACCGTGATAACAACGGTCAGGATGGTGCCGAAGGGGGAGCCGTTATTGTTGGTGAGACGCCAGTAACCACTGTAGGTGTCAGGGCTGTTGGGCGCCGTCAAGTTAATGGAGACTTCGGTCTCCGCGTCAGGCTGAACGTCGCCGGTGAGAGCGGTGGTTTGGCCGCCGAGTTTGCTGCCATAAGCAAAGATGAGGTTGTATCCCTGCGTCCAGGTGCAAGTACCGGTGTTTTTGATTTTCCAGGTCTTGACGAATTGTTGGCCTGGGGTCATTTGGGTGCCGTCGGGAACGCTGGAATCTGAGACGAATTCCATGGCATCACAGATTATTCCAGTGGGCGTTGCCGTGATAGTGGGTGTTTCTGTAGGACCGGATGTAGGGGTAATCGTCGCTGTGAGCGTGGGCTCGAGCGTTGGCGGTACGGCAGAGACAGTCTGTGTGACGCCTGCAATAACCGTCTGAACGACGGAAGTTTGTAAGGCGTTGATGTCCACCGGAGTGGCGGTGGGTTCGGTAGAACCACCCAGCGTGCAGGCAGTCAGGGAAAAGAGGAACAGGAGAATCAGTATGGTTAATGTTTTTCTCATTGTGGCACCTGTTTTATCGAACAACTTGAAGCCGATTTTTCGGTTTCGGTGGAGAAAAGATGTGGACGGCTTCTTGAGGAACCCGGAGACTCCAGAAGAGAACCAGGCTCGACAATTATACTGTACCCGCTTTGGAACACGACCCCCCGACTTTCCCGCTGCCCGGAAAACGGGCGCGATGAAGTGGCCGATGGGGCACCTGCAATGTGAAGCGCCGCGTGAGCAGATTCCGTCCACACGGCGCTCATGTTAGTGATTTGCGAAGTCCTCGCGTTTATCCGCTGGACGGGAAAACGATTTTGTCTCGCTGAGAATCAGTGAGACAAAGCAGATTTATGGGGGGTGGCTGGCACGAAGCGCCACATCCAGCGCATCTAGCCCTTCACCATGGGAAGCCACAATTTTTCTACGGCGAGACGTTGATGACTACGGTGAAGTCGGACCCAAACTGATTGCCCGAATCGTCGTACCAACTCCAATGACTGACGTGGTTCCCGGCGTTATAAGGCGCGCGCATGTCGATACCGATGTCTACGACAGCGCCCGCCTCGACGAACTGGTTGAGCTTGCGAATGAGATGGGGTTGCCCGTTGAAAGTTTCAGGAGACCAGCCCTGGAATACGAAGCCTTCGTCCCAACGGCAAGTGCCGGTGTTCTGCATGCGCCAGATTTTTTCGAACTTTTCTCCTGGTTTGAGAATCGTGCCATCGGGGATGGTGATATCGTTGATGTATTTCGAACGCAGGCAGCCGGTGGTCGTGTCTCCGCCGGCGGAAGCCACAGAAACCGGTGTGACAGACGGGATGACGGTGCCTGTCAGGAGGCTGGTCGCTTCGAGTGAGAGGGTCGGCGACTCGGAAATCTCCGGCGTGTCTGTCGCTACGCCAGGTTCCGCTGTATCTGTCGGCGCGGAGGCAAGTGTTGCGGAGGGTTGGGGCGACGGTGTGAAAGTGGAAGTGGCGGCAGCAGCGGCGTTGGTCAGTTGCACAAAAGCCGTGCTGGCGGCAGATGTCGAAATGGTATTCAAATCAGGGGTGGGTGTGCCGGAAGACGAATTTCCGAGGGTACAGCCAGTGAGCAGCACGATGGCGAAGATGATCAGGATATTCTGTGCTATTTTGTAGGTGCGTGGCATAAAGTCCTCCAAAGTCCTTTCCTTCCATGATTCGGTTCTTCAATAAATAAGGGGGCGAGTGCGCGCAGCAGGTCTTGTTCTCCTTATTGATCAATCTCGTGACCGTCCACTTACCCCGCCGTCTCCAGATTAGTGAGATGTTACCATGACTAGATTATACGGTTCTTTGGGGATTTTCGATGAGTGAATGTGCTTCCCTTTGAGTTTTGTGAGGATGAACTGCATCCCCCATGCTTTTAGCGGCACCCCAGAAAGAGGATGAGTTGGACAAAGCATACTTGTCCAGCTCATCCTAGGCGACGGAAGCGATAGCGCGTCAAGTAGCTGTTGCTGTTGGCGTGAGTGTAGGGGGGGATGTGGGGGTGGGCGTCCCGGTTACGGTGGGTGTAAGGCTTGGCGTGACCGTCATTGTGGCCGTTGGTGTACTTGTGGACGGCTGGGTCTGCGTGATGGTGGCAGTCTGGGACGGCGTAGGCGTGGGTGCGTTCGTCGAGGTGGGGGTCAAGGTTGGGGTGGCGGTTGGCGTCGGGGAAGGGGTGATCAGGTTCGAGGGGCGTTCGATGCGTGGGCCTACCCACATGGCTGCGTCGTTGTAGTAAGAGCCGTTGGCGAGAACCGTCAGGATGAATTTGACGTTCTGTCCTGCCAGGCCATCCAGATCGACATCTGCCGTGTAGTAATTGCCTTCGTAGACTTCGTTGAATTGCCAGTACGTGTGGACCGTGCCGTTTCCAATCTGATAATCGAGCCGGAAGATTACATTGCAGCCGGTGGCAAGGTACTGACAGTTGATGATGGAGCGAAAATGATCGCCGTCCTGAACTTTGAAGGCAGGATAATAGCCTTGCAGGTAGCCATTGTAGGTTTGTTCTGGAACCATGAGCAAACCGGGCTGGCCGCTCTTGGAGCCATTTTCTAGTTGGGCATCGGAATAGGTGATGGCGTAACCGTGTTTGCCGTTGACGTTGCCCGGGCAGCCCAGGTCTCCGGCCCCGCTACGCCAATCGGCATTGCAATAATTGGCTGCAAAGTCATACACCGTGGTCGTGCCGCCATTAACGGTAATGTCAACGTAGAAGGGGCTCTGGGCGGATGAGCCGAGGCCGAAAACTCCTCCGCCCGCGTTGCGTAGCATCCAGTAGCCGCGGTAGTCTCCTCGCGAGGCGGGTGCGGTCAGGTTTACAGAAAGGTCCACGTATTGGCCTGGGTTGACGTATCCGGGGAGGTTGACCGTGGAAGCACCCATTGCGGTGCCGCTGGCAAAAACGAGAGCGTAGGAGGGCGTCCAGGTGCACGTCCCGATGTTTTGCAAGCGCCAGGTCTTGGTGAAGTCTGTGTCGGGCGCGAAGACGGTCCCATCGGGGACGGTCACGTCTGCAATGTAGGCGGCCCAATCACAATAACTGGATGGAACGGCGGCCTGGTAGCTGGTGGCGGTTGGGTAGAGTTGAGTGGTCTCCGGCGTCGAAGTCAACAATGGCGGAAGGGTGGGAAAAGACAGGGTCGGGAGTTCCGAATCCGTAGGGATCGATTGAGTCTGGAGCGCCTGTACCGTGGCCGCCTGGGCCGTATAGATTGCTTCGAGCGTCCCGGCTGCATTTGGCGTACTGGCAGGAAAATTGCAGGCATTTAATACTGCAAGAAGAAACAATATCACGAGTAATTTGATATAGTTGCGCATTGTAACCTCCTCCTAAAGAGGGAACAGCACACAGCTAGACGTATTATTCCACAAAAAAGTTCCGGGTCCAGACTCGCATGAATCGGGATGTGTGTTCCGTTAAATCGAGAAAGGCCGGAGCAAATACTCCGGCCCGTGAGTCAAGGACAGTTCAGCGTTTGCGGCCCAAAGGTTTGATGATTGGGCTGGTCGATATAGAGATTGATGGAAAAGCCGCTTCCCGAAAGTGTTTGCGTGGTGTAGGCGAAGGTCTTCGTGCCGGCTGCGCTGAAGTCGATCGAGCCGTTGGGATTCTGTGGGGAGAAATCGTTGCTCTGCCATTCGTATGTGACGGTGCCGGCAGCGCTGGCCGTGATGGACGTCGTGATGGTGTAACTTGTGGAAGAACATGAACTGCCGTGTGAGACGCTCATCTCGACATGGGTCACCGCAAAAGAGCTGCTGCTGCCTCCATTGTTGCCACCGTTGACCTGAATGTCAACGTAAAAAGATTTTCCCTGGTAGCCATCTACGACGGGCAGGAAGACGCCGCTTCCATTGCTCAAACGCCAGTAACCGCGATAGCTGCCTCCATCGGACGGTGCCTTGAGGTCGACGGAGAGATCCACTTCCTGATTGGGGCCGACAATGCCCGACAGGGGAATGGAGGCGCGTCCGCTCATCTGATCGCCGTTTTCGAAGACCAGCGAATAGGTCTGATCCCAGGCGCAGGTGCCGATGTTTTTCAGGCGCCAGGTCTTGGTAAAGGCGTCTCCCGGATTGAGGTTTGTTCCGTCAGGGATGGTGACATCGGCGATGAACTCAGCCATATCGCAAACCGGGGTCGGACTGGGCGTAATGGGCTGGGGAGCATTTGTCGCCAGCACCTCCGTTGTGCCGGGGGCAGGCGTATCCGTAGCCAACGCAGAGGCGCTGGTTGGGGTATCTGCAGGCGCGGCGATCGTCGGTGTGCTTACCAGGGCGCTTTGCGTCAATTGAGCTTGGACAGTTTGAGCCGCCGCTGTGAAGACGGCGTTGGGATTATTCTGCTCGTTCTGGTTGGTTGGCAGGTTGCAGGATGCCAGCAACAACATCAGGAGTATGAGGGAATATAGAACACGTTGGCGGGTAAACATCGTTCCTCCTTGATGAAAGTGGAGAGCGCAAGACCTGTTTTTCGGGGAAGAAATTCAGAATACAACCCTACAACTTAAAGAAGTTGCGGTACTAGGGAAATTTTACTCTTATTCCCTGAAAAATGACGAGGGGCGGGAGCCGGCATGGTAAACCGGGAATTTCTTGAACCTGCTGGCTTCGCCGAAAGCCTAAAGAGTAAAAAATAGTCCTTTGAAATACTAGGACGGAAAATTGCCTGTGTAGGTTCCATATTCGACGAAGACTACTTAAAACGATGAGCCGAGGCATTGGCCTGCCTCGGCTCATCGTTTTAAGTCACCGGTCTATGGGCAATTGAAATTGAAGGTTAGTTTAGACCATACGATTGTGGAGCCTGCGACGGTCTTGAGGGCGACCCAGCGATCGATCTTTTGCGCCTCCGGATGCAGATTCCAGGTCCAATTAACCTCCTTCGATCCGGCCCCGGCAAAGTGGACGGAACCTTTCACAGTGGTGCCGTCGTCGGGATTGCGTTCCCAATAATAATCTACGTCTCCTTCTCCATCGGTCTGGATGGTTGCTGTAAATGTGAACGCCGTCCCTGAGGCCGGGCAGCCCTTGGCAGGGTTGCGGCTCATCGTGTAACTGACATTGGTCACGGCAAAGCTCTTCCCTTCGTTGCTGGAAACGGTAATCGAGACCGAAAGCGGAGCGTTGTAATCGCCCATGCCAATCGTCCCGCCGTAAGGGGTGACAATGCGCCAGTATCCGGTGTAAGGGCCCTCGGTGTCGGGCGCCGTCATATCGACAGAAAGGTCTACGGTCTGGTTGGGATAAACCGTCTGTGGCATTGGGATGGATGTAGTGGTCGTCATGGCTTCCCCCGACTGGAAGGCCAGGTGATACGTCGAATCCCAGGGGCAGGAGCCGCTGTTGAGCACCCGCCAGGTTTTCGTGAAGGTTGTTCCAGGAGCGATGATCATGGTATCAGGAATGGTAACGTCCTGGACGAAGTCGGCCTTGTAGCAAGGTATGGCCTGCGTTCCATTGCTCGCGACCGGTTGTGTGGTCACCGTGGGCTGTGTATTTGTGCCTTGTTGCGTAGGGGTCGCGGTAAACGCCGGGGTGGACGTTCCCTCACTGGTAGGTGTGGCTTGTATCGCCTGTTGAGTATATTGAGCCTGCACTGTCGCTACGGCTGATGTTGCAATGGCTGCCGCATCGGGGGTTGGTTGTGCAGGTGTAGCCACGCCGCAGGCACTTACGAATAAAGCGAGCGCAGTCAGGAGCGAGAATAGTTTCAATACTTCGTGTTTCATTTATCATCCTTTCATAAGCGCGAATTATTATAACAAAGCAAATGTGATGTATGCAGAGGCCGCGACCTTTGCCAAGCGGGACGGCAGGGGGAATCAGTAAATAAAAACACGCCCAAACCTTGAGCGTGTTTATCGAACAACCCTAAAGAATAGAAAATTTTAAGCTTTTGCGGGAGAATCTTCGGATGCAAGTGCGGCGTTGAGACGGGCGGCCAGTGGATTTATAAACTTTGCAATAACATTGTCCAGATCGGCATCTGGCTGTTTATCGAGATGATCCCATATTTGCATTAAGGTCTTCCCAAGCCGATCTTCGACCATGGCCCACAAAGACACTGCCGGCAGCGACCGCCCTGTTTTGACGGCCTCAACGAAGATTTTTTGAGCCAAACTGTTGGCAAATACTTTGTTGTCCAGTGCTTCGTTTTTGGCTGGAATGACAATGCACTTGGGATAAGCAGTCAGGGCTTCTGTGCTGTTCAGAAAGCGAATTACCTCGAAGGCTTTTTTTTCTTTCTTGGTGTGCCTCCAAATCACCAGGTTGGTTCCGCCGACAACGGGAACGCCTGGTACGAGTGCAGCGCCCAGGTTCCTTTTGTGCTTTACCACAGGATCCCCCAGTTGCTCGATGGCGTCCGGCAACCACGTGCCGGTATATGTCACTGCTGCCCGACCATGGCAGAAGAGATGATCACTAGCCCCAATAGCCAGCTTTCGGGCTTGGGGAACAAGGTAACATCCCAGACGGAAATAATTGCGTAGGCCCTCGCGCGCTTCAGGCGAATCGAATATGACCTGATTCCTCTCCGGGTGAATAAAATCTCCCCCTGATTCCCAAATCCAACTTGCGGCGAAGAGGGTAAGTACTTGCGGTGAGGCCGTGCCCATGGTGAGAGGAACTTCCACCCCGTTGTCTTTCAATGCTTGCAAGGTCTCTTCCATTTTGGAAGGGCTTCGAAAAGCATCTTTTTCATCGATACCGGCTTTTGCGAAAAGGTCGCGCCGATAAAAAATGACGCGAGAATCCGTCCTCCAGGGGATGGCCCAGGTCTGTTTTTCTTCAGAAAGAAGTCCGCCTTGCCAGCAGGATTTTGCAAACGCATCGTTGCCGCCGAGTAGCGCGACCTCTTCTGACGTGAACGGCCGCAGAGAATTCATCCCCTTCAGGCTCTCGACATAAGTTGAACCGACCTCCCCTATGTCTGCTGCCTGACCGTAGAGAGCCGCCTTGACGATCTCAGACCACATCATGGCAGGTTCCGGCAAAGCAACCGATACCTTTATCTGTGGGTGGTCTTTCTCGAAGGCTGAGAGCGCACTTTTTAATTCTGAGGCAGCTTCGCCGCCTCTAGACCAAGCAAGAAATTCGACTCTTTCTGTCATGGCGGTCTCTTTAGCAAATTTCTGGTGTAGCTTTCCTTGGCGGTCCGATGCTTGTCAAGACAGACTGGTTCCAGGGTGTTCCGTTGTTTGTATAAGGCGCAAGATTCTCCTCCAAGTAACATCCCTGCTATCATCGATTGCTCAACAACTCGTTAATCTTATATCACACCTGCTGGCACAAGATGCGTTTAAATCCAAACCTATGAAAATTGTCAGGTTTGTTATTTGTGTAGCTATACTTTTTTGAGGAGAAGAGAGATTTCTGTGGCAGTGCAGCGGACTTTCCCCCAAACTCCTCTGAAAAACGTAATGAGTCTCTTGGAATTATGGCCGCTTTTTCCCCTGTAGGATCATGATCTCGAACAGGGCCGGACCGTGTTCGGTTGCTTTGAGATCATCCAGGTCGATGGACAACCCCAGGTCGGCGTTGAATCGGAAATAGTAGGGGTTGGCGAACAACCCTAGCAGCCAGCGCTGCCAGGCGGGAAAAACGACCAGCAGGCTGAGGGCTTCGATTATTTTGGGCTTGCGGAGTTGCAAATGGACTTTGCGCGTTCCGGCCTGCCAGTGAAAATCCAGGCTTTGGGGATAGGCGTGCCCGCCCGGATGTTCGGCGAAATCCGTTGTAGACAGGGTTAACGGTTCACTGTCGCCGAGGAGAATCCGGTCGCCTTTGGCCAGCATAAAAACCGGAATGCGGGCGAATCCGTATTTCCTGGCTGCTACCTGTTCCACGAAAATCAGGCTGTATTCCCCGATGTGCGCGCGACCCCAGACCCAGTGGTCCATTACTTCGTTCAGGCCGACGTTGCCCCAATTGTGGTCGTGGTAGCCGGTTCCTTTGACATGATAGGTTTGCCCATCGTAAGTCAGCGTGCCCTCCACGCTCCCGAACGGAATCGATGGCAGCCAGGCAAAATAATGGTCGCTGTTGCCAAAATAGATTTTGCCGGCGCCGGGTCGCCAGGGCGGCACCAACCCGGTAAAGGTCAGGTCGATGGCAAGACCCTCCAGCGCCACGTGGAGTTGATAGGTGTGCAGGTCGCCTTTCGTCCAGTTGGCGCCGATGCGCATGTTGCAGGCCTCCGCGGCGGCGGAAAATTGGTCGGGGGGAAAGATCGGATACTGGGCGAGTTTCGTCCCGTCGGGGCGGGTGATCGTCAGTTGGATGTTGGGCTTGAGCGGGCCTTTTCGATCCAGCAAAGGCTTGGTGGTAAAGACGATGACGGCTGTTGCGCCGCGTGCGCCGGACTCCGTCGAGGGGTCGTCGAAGTGCGCGTCGAAGTACCACCATTCGAACGAGCCGGGGCCGCTATCGATGCGCTGGCCGTCCTCCCATGGGGCGACGTTCTCCGTCAGGCCTTCGCGCTGGATGGATTCGGGGGTGGTGGCGTAAAGGATGGGTTTGGTCATCGGGCCTCCAGGTCCCAGGGGGCCACCCCGGTGGCGGCGCCGCGCAAGGAGGCGCGGATGGAATCGCCCAGGTTGGGCAGCACATCTGCGCTGGCGGCGAGCAGGCCGACGTTGCCGGAAAGCATCATGTCGCCGAACGGTACGGCGAAATAGGGGCGCAGCATGGGCGTGGAGCGCGAACCGCCTTGCCCGAACATGGAGCGTCGCGGCCCCGTGACAGCTACGTCCCAGCCGTCATCCACATCGAATGCCAGCGGTTCTTTTCCATAGATCAATGCGCCGTGGCCCATATCGTCGAACACCTCCTGGTGCCGCAGCGAGCCGTCTGCCAGGGCGCGCAGATAGGCCTCCAGTTTGGACAGGTTGATCTCGCCGGTATGATGTTCGAAGAGTCCCTCCACGCCGCGCCGGCCCAGGCGAAAAGCCAGCGTGTGGAAGTTGCCGATGTTGACGATCACTTTGCGCGGGCGGGCGGCTACCGTCGGGTCGTAGGTGGTACCCAGTATGGCGGCAGGCGCAGTATCCATCACCACCAGCGGCGCATCCACGTCTTGCGCCGAGGCCGCTACGGCCTGCAGGCGCGTCATACTGGCAGGGATGTGTTCGGGAGTGTGAGCAAAGGCCGACAGGCGGCTTCCGGCGCGCAGGCATCCGTCGAGGTAATCGAAGCGGAACTGGCGGTCGGAGACGCCCGGCGGCGCATTGCCGTGGTCGAAGACGGCTACCGCCACGGCAGCCAGATCGTCGAGCGACACGTCGAAGCGGGAAAAGGTTTGGGCGATGGACTCAAAGTCGAAATCGGCGAGGCGGATATGGGTGACCTGGCGCAGGCGGCGGGCTTCGTCCTCGCTGACCAGTTGGATGCCCATCCGCGCTACTTTGTCGAGTTCGTCGTTGAACGTTCGGGCCGCTTCGGGTGTGGCGTAGATGGGAAACCCGGCGCGCACGTGAGCTTCTGCCGCCCATTGGCTGGGTCCACCGCCCATCAGCGTTCCTTCGAGCAGCACCGCTTCGCGCCGGCGGGTCGCCAACCGGATGCGGTGCCGCACCCGCATGGTGGGCGAGGGCAGCACGAGTTTGAAACCGTTCTCCAGGTCGAGCCGGGAGTCGTGCAGGAAGATGTCTTGCGTGCCGGTGCCAATGTCGACGGTCAGGATTTTCATGGTCGTTCCATTCCAATCGGGGGAAGTGTATCATAGCGCCCTGGCACAAGCAGCTTATTCGCACTAAAATAATCGGAAATCACCCCCATCTTTCAAGCCTTATATTTGCGTAATTTCGCTGGAGGAGAGATCGATCATGACCAGACGGATTGGAGTTTTGTTCGTCGCTGCGTTGCTGGTGGTGAGTTGCGCTTTTTGGGGAAATACGCCGGGAAGCCAGCCAACAGTCTCGACGCAGAGTCTAACGGCGATACCGGAGGCGCATGCAGCGCCGACAGCCTCCCCAACGGCCAGCTCAGCTGCCCCGTTGGTCGTCTCGCCGTCTGTCAGCCAGGCCCCGGCTGCGACATCTACCGCTGCGGCACCGGCTAACGCCGTGCAGGTGACCACCTTCGACCAGGAAGTCTATCCCTTCCAGCAGAACGGCAGTTGTTCGCTGGGCGAGGCCATCTGGGCGGTGGAGACGCAAAAGGATACGCAGGACTGCCAGGTTCCGGCGGGCAGCACGACGATTGACCTGCCCACCGGAATCTATACCCTGACCCAGCCGGACGCCAGTTCGCCGCCGCTGCCGGGCGCTGCGGGCCGGTTCGGATTCGACCCGGGTGGCTTTCCGGTTATTTACACCAGCGTCACCATCCTGGGCAACGCTTCCACCATCCAACGCACAGGGTCGCAGCAGTTCGGGCTCTTCCAGGTGACGGGGCGGGGAAATTTGACCTTGGACGACCTGACTCTCAGCGGCGGCGACAATTCCAATGTCGACCTGTCTGAGGGCGGTGCGCTGGATATGTTGATCGGTCAGGCCACTTTTAATCACGTCACAGTGACGGGCAACCGTTCCTACGACGGCGGAGCACTTGCGAATGGCCCGATGGCAACACTGACTTTGAACGATTCCGTTGTGACGGGGAACACGGCCAGCGATGATGGCGGCGGCGTCTACAACAGCGGAACGCTGGTGTTGAAGAACAGCATCGTCTCGTCCAACATTGCTCAGGGCCAGTCGCTGGGCGGCGGCGGTATCTACAATGACAGCGGAACCGTCAGCCTCAATCAGAGTCAGTTGGTTGGCAATCTGGCTTTCGAAGGCGGCGGCATCTACAGCGATAGCGGCACGGTGAACATCACCAACCAAAGCGTTGTGTCCGGCAATATAGCCAACGAGGTTTCGGATGTGCCGCATGGCGGCGGGGGAATCAACAGCCTTGGCGCCGATGGCAACGCGCTGGTCACCATCCAGGATAGCTTCGTTATTGGAAACTCTGCGCCGAAATCGGTAGCGGGCGGAATCTACGTGCAGGGCCCCGACAGCAGTTCCACGGTTCTAACCATCACCGATAGCGTCCTGGCCGATAACAGCGCGCTGGCCTCCGGCGGCGTTCTGATCGACACCGCCGGAACGGGGTCGATCACGGGCAGTTGCATCGTGCAGAACAAAGCCACGAAGGTATCCGGCAATACCGGCGGCGACATCGACAACGGCAACCAGGATCAGGTGCCTTTCGCAGCGGCTAACAACTGGTGGGGTTCTGCCGGTGGCGCTGGTAGCGTCAGCGCCTTTGTGACCACAGAGCCCGTCCTGAGCGCTGCCCCGGCGATTTGCGCCGGTGCGTTGCCAACACCTTATCCCACGCCATCAGGACAATAGAAAAAGGACGGCGAGAGCCGTCCTTTTTCTCACTGTGCGCCCAGCATGGGCGTTGACTAGAGGGTGAAAGACCCTTATGGAGGTTGATTGCACCAACCATTAGCCAAGAGCAAGGGCATCACCGCGAGGTGGGGTCTGGAGGAAGCTGGCGGCAAACCTGCGACTTGAGGAACACGAAGCACATAAAGAGGCTATCCAAGTCGGGCGAGTTGGCAATGGACAACGAAGCCCAATGCGATCAAGGGCTTGGGGAGTAAATGTGACAAGTGCGCAGGGAAAGTCAACGTTCTTACCTGGGGAGACCTGTCGTCCGGCTATCATAGTAACTCTGGCAGTGATGCCAGATTGAGACGGCAGGGGTCAGCCGAGGCCATAGTACCAGCTAGGGTAAGAAGTCCGCTGGGAAGGGCTGAACATCAAGAGGATGAGTACGATGAGCAGTTCGAGGGACGAGCAAGGAAGGCCGAATTTCTCG
>JBJKRF010000079.1:0-8622 GCA_046704785.1 Anaerolineales bacterium
ATCACCAAATTGGGTTCCCAGGTATTATTCGCTGTGTTAAGCTTTTACAAAACCGATTTCCCTACCGCTTTTCAGGCTCTATCATGATTTGCGCGTTCAATGCAAATGTTGTTCTGTAATACTATAATAAGAGCGAGTTCATGTCGGTTGCCTCGGAAGAGATGTCGCACTTACTGAAGCTGGCCGGTAGTTACTTGCAGACTGTGACCAGGCGGTCGTCAGGTGACGCAGACCTGGCGGCGGCCCTGAACGAAATCGATGGCAGTTTGAGACGTATGAGTGATATTGCCGATAGCCTGCTGGATGCCTCGTTGCTGGATGCCGGCGCACTCGAATTGGCGAGTGGCCCCGTTGACCTGGGACGCGTTTTGCGCAAAGTGCGCCGTAAATATGAGAAAGAATTAGTCGAGCGGCATATTGTGTTTTCCATGGTCAACCTCGACCGTCTGCCTCCCGTGGAAGGGGACGAGGTTTTGCTCGAAAAAATGTTTACGCAATTGATTATGAACGCGATCAAGTTCACGCCAAACAACGGAAAAATCATCGTTGATGGTCGCTTTCGTCTCAGACCCAACCAAGGCGTAATCCATGGCGAGGTGGAGATCAACATCAGCGACACGGGGATTGGAATCGATCTATACAATCAAAATTCGATTTTCGAACAGTTTTATCGTCTGGAAAAAGCCGCGCGGCATCCAGAGGCACAGGAAGGGTTTGGCCTGGGATTGGCGGTCGCAAAGGGAATTGTGGAGGCGCACGGTGGCCGCATTTGGGCGGAAAGCCCCGGACGTGACGAATATACGTTGCCGGGCAGCCAGTTCCACGTTGTCTTGCCCACCGTCAAAGACCCGGTTTTGGCCCCAACTGCCATGGATAACGGGGTGACACTCTGAGGAAAAACGAAGCGGTGGGGCACACGGTCCGTGTGCCCCACCGAATTTAGCGGGGAAAAAGACGCGGGAAGCCTGAACAGGCGTCAATACTCGTCTTGATCGTCGTCCCACAGGTCGTCGTCATCGTCGACTTCTTCCTCCCATTCATCCAGTTCTTCTTCCTCATCCTCCCACTCTTCTTGCGACGCGGTTGCTTCGTCGCTGGGAGAATAGGTGGCGCAACCGGTGTCAGGGTCGATTTCGACTGCGGCTGCACTGCAATAGCCATCGTCCAGGAAAATGCAGTCGGTGTAGTGACAGCGAATGCGTGGCATACGTTTCTCCTAATCAGCAGGTTCTCTTAATAGTCGTGCGATCGACAGGCCGAACAAAATGGTCATCGAGATTTGTGATGTGAGGCAGAATGGGCATAACGCCTTGATTACGAAGATTTCCAGAAAGATCAGGTACAACGTGAACAAGAAGCCCAGAAGCGCCACCCCAAAGATGATCAACGTACCGTTCTCTGCTAGGAACGTGTTGCCTCTTGGTTCGATCAGCAAGAGTACCAGGAGCGCAAGGTAACCGACGATGCCAATGACGGCCACCGGGATGCCGTAGATTTCAGCATACGGGCTGGCATTTACGGTGGAACAGCCGCCGTTTCCGACGCACATATTCTCGTTGCCGGTTAATTTGAAAATCGTCATATAAACTGACACCGCCAGGCCGATGACTGCGAAAGCGATGCTTGCCCAATATAGTTTTTTGTCCATGTCAGTCCTCCATGAGCCAGGCTTCTACCTCGGTATAAGGCGGGCAGGATTTTACACCAGATGGAATAATCAGTAAAGCATTTGCCTGGACAAGCGAAAACAAATTTCCGGAGCCTTGGTGCCCGGTGAGGTGGGCGACGTGTTTTCCGTCTTCGAGATTCACCTGCGCCCGTAGATAGCTCTCGCGCCCATCGGACTCAACGGCCTCGCCCAGGGTCACACGCACCCGTGGCCGTTCCACCGTTTCGACGCCGCACAGCCGCCCCAGGGCCGGACGCACAAAAACTTCGAAGCCGACGAAGGCCGAAACGGGGTTGCCCGGCAGCCCGAAGAATGGAATCTGGTGGTAGTGACCGAAGGCTAGCGGTTTGCCGGGACGCATATTTACTTTCCAGAAATCCAGTGCGCCCTGGCTGGTGACCACATCCTTGACGTAGTCGAAAGCGCCCACGCTCACCCCTGCCGACGAGAGAATCACATCTGCCCGGGCAGAGACGGCCTTCTCGAGGCGTTCCTCCACCGACTGGCGTGTGTCGCGCGCTACGCCCAGGGGCAGCACCCGGCAGCCGGCTTCTTCGGCCAGCGCGGCTAGGCTGTACGAGTTCGCGTCGCGCACCTTGCCGGGGGTCAGTGGCGCGTCCACGGGTAGGAGTTCGTCGCCGCTGGAAAGGATCGCCACGCTGGGCATGCGGTAGACAGACAGTTTTGCGACTCCCAACGTAGCCAGCATGCCGATGTCTTGGGGGCGCAGGCGTCGACCCGTGTTGAGCACCCGGTCGCCGGCGTGCAGGTCGGTTCCGGCCTGCCGCACGTGTTCCCCTGCTTTGACCGTGACGAAGACCGTCACCTCGGCGGGGGCGGGAGTACCGGCGTCACGTGTGCCAAAATCGGTGCCTTCCACCATGACGACCGCGTCTGCCCCGGACGGCAGGGGAGCGCCGGTCATGATGCGCGCTGCCTGCCCCGATTGCAGGCGAAAGTCGGGCGTGCTTCCGGCAGGGATGTCGCCGACCACCGGCAAACGAATGCCGGCTGCGGACTTTGCGCTTGCCACATCTTCACTGCGCAGGGCAAATCCGTCTACGCTGGAGTTGTCGAAAGGCGGCAGGGAGTCGGCAGCGTGGATGTCTTCGGCCAGAACGCGTGTGCGTGCCTCTGCCAGTGGAATTGCTTCGGTCTCGATCGCTCGAAAATGAGATAGGATTTGCTGGCGTGCTTCCTGGACGCTAAGCATAGTTCCTCCGGGTAAAGGCGGCGAGATTATACTCGAAAACCTTTTGGTTGAAAGTAAAGAGTTGATTAACTTTTGTATAGAAAAAAGCCCCGTTGTTACGTCGGGCCGCCGACGCCTGCAATATTCCCTCGTGTTTTATGCGCCGCTGCGTACGCGTGTGGCTTCGAGCACGTTATCCAGGTTCTCGATGCGCGTCAAAACACGGCTCAGTTGCGTGATGTTACGCACTTCCAAGATCAAGCGGATGTCGGCCAGGTCGGCGCGATCGATGGGATGGACGATGCGTATATTCGCATCCACGATGTTAACGCCTTCGTTGGTGAGCAGGGTGGAGATGTCTCCCATTAGTCCCTGGCGATCGAAAGCTGTAATGTGGATGGGCACCGGATAAGTGTGCGTCTGCTCGCCCCAAGCAACTTTGACCAGTCGCTCGCGCTCGGTATTGCGCAAAATGTTGGGGCAGTCTTGGCGATGGATGGTTGCGCCGCGTCCGCGCGTGATGTAGCCGATGATGGGATCGCCCGGTGTGGGGTTGCAGCACTTTGCCATGCTGGTCAGGATTCCGCGTAGCCCCACCACGGAGACGGCCTGACTGGAAACCGTTTCGCTGCTGGGCGGCGAAATGACCAGTTCGTTCTCCGTCAGATTGTCGTCCGAAATGAGCATGACGATGCGGTTCATCGATAGATCGCCACAGCCCAGCGCCACGAATAAATCATCGGGGGTCTTGAAATCAAGCTGCCGGGCGAGATGCTCCAGGTTGACATCGTTCAAGCCCAGACGGTGCAGTTCGCGTTCCAACATCTGGCGGCCCTGCGTCAGATTCTGTTCGCGGTCTTGCTTTTTGAACCACTGCCTGATTTTTGAGCGCGCCCGTTGCGTCTTGACCAGTCCCAGGCTCAGGTTGAGCCAATCGCGGCTGGGGCCGCCGTGCTTCGAGACCAGGATTTCCACCTGCTGCCCGGTTTTGAGTTCGCAGTCGAGCGGCATGAGCTTCCCGTCCACCTTGGCGCCGCGACAACGGTGTCCCACATCGGTGTGGACGTGGTAGGCAAAGTCGATGGGGGTGGAACCGGCCGGCAGGTCGATGATGTCGCCGCGGGGCGTAAAGACGTAGACGCGGTCCTCGAAAACGTCGGTCTTCATCGAATCGACGAATTCCTGGGCGTCCTGCACATCCTGCTTCCATTCCATCATCGAACGTAACCACAGAATATGCTGCTCGTAGCGCTGGTCGCGTTTGGAGCCTTCTTTGTAGCGCCAGTGGGCGGCGATGCCGAACTCGGCGTTCTGGTGCATTTCCGGCGTGCGAATCTGCACCTCCAACGGTTTGCCGTCGTCGTAGAGCACCGCCGTGTGCAGCGACTGGTAGAAATTGTCTTTTGGCGCGGCGATGTAATCGTCGAACTCGCCGGGGATGGGCCGCCAGTGGTTGTGGATGATGCCCAGAGTGGCGTAGCAGGCGGGAATGTCTGGGACGATCAGGCGCACACCCCGCACGTCGCGTACCATTTCGAAGGTTTTTCCCTTCTGCTGCATCTTCCGGTAAATGGAATAGATATGCTTGGGGCGGCCACTGATCTCAGCCGTGATGCCTGCCTGGGTGAGAATCTTTTTCAGCGCTTCGATGATTTCCACGATCTGTTCTTCGCGCACACTGCGCCGGTCGGTGAGTTGTTCTGCAATTTCCTTATATTTTTCGGGATTCACGTACCGAAATGACAGATCTTCCAACTCCCACTTGACCTGCCAGATGCCCAGGCGGTTGGCGAGCGGCGCGTAGATATCCAGCGTTTCTTGTGCGATGCGCCGCTGCTTTTCGGGCGGGGTGAAGCCAAGCGTGCGCATATTGTGCAGACGGTCGGCCAATTTGATGAGCACCACGCGTACGTCGTCGTTCATCGCCAGGAAGGTTTTGCGCATGGCCTCGATGGCGATCTGGCGCTTGCGGCGTGAGAGCTGTTCGGCGCTGAGACTCACGTCGTCGTCTTCGTTATCTGCTAGGGCCGTACGTGAGACGCGCGGCAGGCTCTTTAACTTGGTAACCCCGTCGACCAGGTGCGCGACGACATCGCCAAACTGCTCGCGGATGTCGCTCAAGGTGATGATTGTGTCCTCAACGGTATCGTGCAACAGGCCCGCAGCCACTACCTCGGCCGGCATGCGCAACTCTGCCAGGATGGAAGCTACGGCAACGCAGTGATTGATATAGGGTTCTCCCGATTGGCGTTTTTGCTCGATATGCGCTTCGGTGGCTATTTCATAGGCGCGTTGGATCATCTCCCGGTCAAACGAAGTGTAATACTCCGGGAGATGATCGAGCAAAGGTCTGATGCCAATCGCCTGCTCCATTTTCATCGTGGGACTATTGTAGCCAATCCTGGGTAAAAATCAAAGATATGCCGGGAGTTCGTTCGAAATTCTGGCTATGCACTTATCGGTGTAATTTTGGTGCACCAGGTGAATGGGCTGTTTTTTGGCTATCGCCGGAGAAAATTCCAACCTCAACCTCTCCCAACGCCCGTCGCAAGTCTGCGCTTTGGAGGATGATGCCCACGTTGCGTTCGCCGGAGCCCATCGAAATTTCTGTCTGCTGAAAGACGCTTTCGTCGATCAGCACTCGTAAGGGCTGTTTAATTCCAATGGGGGCGACGGCACCAATCGGGTAGCCCGTGACCATCAACACTTCCTCCGGTGTAGCCATCGTCAGGCGCGATTGCCCCAGATAAGTGCGTAACGCCAGCCAGGAGATTTGTGAGGGCCCCGCCACCAGCACCATGATGAATTTCCCCTCTGTCAGCCGAAAGACGATGCTGCGTACCACCTGCGCTGGCGCTTGCCCGCGTTCCTGGGCCGCCTGTTCCAGGGAAGTGACCTGTCCTTCGTGGCGGAAGACGCGGTGTGGAATATTCTGTTTGCTCAGGGCTTGGGAAACGGGGGGAAAGTCGTTCATGCGGTCACTATACTGCGAAAGCGCCAGAAAGGGAAGTCTGTTCCCGCTTGATGCGTACATCTATGGAACGGCACTTATTTTGACTTTTTAAATCGTTTCGCGTATAGTAAGGTCTATCTGTTTCTTTTGTTACGGAGGTTACAATGTTTGCGATTCAGTTACTCCAAGAAGGCGGCGCACAGACGAACATCACCTGGCTCGTTTGGGTCGTGCTGGTCCTTTTCTTCGTGATGGTTTTCCTGGGCTGGTTGGTCTCCAGCAAAGGCTGGTTGGAAGACGAATCCCAGCCGGAACAAGATGCGCATGCTGATCACCATAAATAGTTCATTGTATTGAGAGCCCTATGCGTACCATTGTCGTCGAGAAAGACATCCCTCGCATTTTGCTGACCAAGGCTATTTCCCCACGTTGGCCTGGTTTTGTCTGGACGTCATTTTCTGCCGGTGGGTATCGTGAACTTCCCGACCCACCCTTGCCGGGTGCACGTTGGCTGCGCGTTAGGAATGTGTCCTGTGGAATTTGCGCTACCGATCTTTCCTTACTCTATATGCATGCCGACCCGGCCATTGCCCCGGCAGCTTTGCCCAGCGTTAACAAGTTTTTCCTCGGCCATGAGGCGGTCGGCGTTGTGACGGAAATCGGGCCCGGCGTGACGCGCTTCAGGCCCGGTGAGCGCGTCATCATGGACACACATTTCAACGGCGCCGATTGTCACACGCTCGAACTCGATCATCCCTGTGTGATGTGCGCGCACGGCGAACCCCAATTTTGTTTGAATCGTCCCAATCACATTTGGCAAGGCCTCGGAGGCGGTTTCGGCGACGGCTATCTGACCCACGAGATGGCGCTTTACCCGTGCCCGCCGGCTCTGACGCCCGATCAGGCGGTTCTGGTCGAGCCGCTTTCGGTGGGGTTGCACGCCGTCTTGCGTTTTCCGCCACGGCCTGGTCAAAAAGTGCTGGTGCTTGGCATGGGCATCATCGGAATGGTCACACTAATGGCGGTCCATGCGGTTTGCCCAGAAGCGGAGGTCACTGCCGTAGCGCGCTATCCCTTCCAGGCGCAGATGGCCGAGAAGCTGGGGGCCAGGCATATCCTGTCGGGGCGGGAAGGCTATGCGGGGGTGGCGAAGCAGAGCGGCGGACAGTTCTTCTCTGCGCCGCTGAACAAGGGAATCGTCCTGGGGGGCTATGACCTCATCTACGACTGCGTCGCCAATGAGCGTACGGTCAACGACTCGTTGCGTTGGGTGCGTGCGGATGGAACGGTGGTCATGATTGGCGCGCATATGCAGCCCATGCCGCACGTCGACCTGACGCCCATCTGGTACCAACAGGTCAATCTGGTAGGCGCTGTTGCGCATGGTATGGATACGTTCGAGGGCGAGAGGCGGCATACCTATGACTGGGTTTATGAATTTTATCGCCGCGGCAAGTACGATATTGGGGGCCTGATTACGCATCGTTTTCCTTTGGACGCTTATAAAGAAGCGATTCAACTGGCCGGCGCATCCAAAGGCAAAGCCAAGGCGATCAAAGTGATTTTCGATTACGTTTGAATTCATCGTAAACAAAGTAATTGGACATTAAGGTCAGAAGGTGACAGTTACCTGTCATCGCCAAAAGTTCAAAAGACTTGGTTTATATTGTATTGAATGTGCCTGTTGCAAGATGGATGAAGTTTCACAATATCTCCATGAAATCTCCATACGGGCTTGATAAGATAAGCGTGTTTCGCCATATCGACCGAAACAATCTCGTGTCAAGGAGATTGATTGAATGAAGAAAGTAATCTATGTGGCTGTGGTCTTGGCCTTGTTGACTGCAGGTTGTGGAGCGGCGGGGAATAATGCCTCTCAGTTTCAGGGATTTCGTCTGACGCGGGAGGCCTCGGGAGGTCAGGGCGGGGGATTCGGTGGTTTTAGTGGCGCGACCGAGACTCCGACGGTGCCCCCGGCGACCTCCACCTCGCTTCCGCCTACCTCCACCTGGACGCCCTCCCCGGTTCCAAGCCCGACCGCGAATATGTTCCCCGTCGTAACGTTTACCGAAACGGCGAACTGCCGTAAAGGACCTTCGGTGGCTTACTATCACGTGCTGGCGTATGACAAGGGGCAAACGACCAAGGCCGCCGGTCGTTCTGAAGACAACAAGTGGGTCATGGTCCAGATTCCGAATGGCAGCGACTATTGTTGGGTTTCGGCCTCGACGATCGATGTCCCGACTGCGTTGACAAACCTGCGACTTATTCCACCGCAAGCATTGCCAGACGACCCGTTAGACTTTTCCATCACGCGGGTGGTGTGCGGCGACTATAATTTTGTCCACTTTTCGTGGAGTAACGTCCTTGGCGTGACGGGATATCGCCTCTACCGTGGTGATGAATTGATTGCAAATCCCACCACCGGCACAACGTACTGGCTGGATGAACCTCGAAATGCCAAAACGTATACCTATGCTTTGCAGGCTGTGAATGACTTTGGGTTTTCCCATACAATCTCGGTAACGGTTCCGGGTTGCCAGTAAATATTGTCATCGCCGTCAGATCTTTTGTGGCTTCTTTTCTTCATTTCCCCTTCGTATCGAGAAGGGGAAATGTCGTTGTGCGCCCAGCATGGGCGTTGACTAGAGGGTGAAAGACCCTTATGGAGGTTGATTGCACCAACCATTAGCCAAGAGCAAGGGCGTTGTCGCGAGGCAAGGTCTGGAGGAAGCTGGAGGCAAACTTGCGACTTGAGGAACACGAACCTGATAAGAGGCCGTGAGGCTGGGCGAGTTAGCCAAAGAT
>JBJKRF010000080.1:0-5944 GCA_046704785.1 Anaerolineales bacterium
GGTATCCCAGTCCGACTAAACATCGAGCTCCATGCACTATTGAGAAAACGACCTGTGTGCCAGTCGGTCGCTGCCCGTTATAGCACATTTTCATGCTTGGCAGTGTAGCCATTCATGACGACTAAACCCAAGTAGGCAAGCCGACTTGCGAGAAATCCGGTATCATTAACGCATGGACATTCCCGAATCTCGTCCTGGAGAGCAAGCTTCCATTTCGTCCGAAGAAAAATTCTGGGCGGTGATTTCGCATCTTGCTGTTTTTGCTTTCGGCGTGGGGATGTTCCTCCCGGCTTTGGGTTGGGCCGACCAGCGCGACCGATCCAACTATGCCTCCTTCCAAACCCTGCAGGCGCTCGGATATCAATCCTTGGGATATACACTCTGGGCGATTGGCTGGTTGTTGGTGATGGTCGTTTGGGCCATTGTGACCGCAGTGAGCATGCGGCTGGGCGGAGGGCAGATAGACTCGCTGTCCGCGATCTGGGCGGTTGTTTTGCTCGCACTCTGTTTCGTCTTGCTTGGACTCTACCTGCTCTTCCCGCTCATCGGCGGTATTGCCTGCGCCCGGGGGCGGGACTTTCGCTATCCTATCCTGGGAAACAGGTTGGCGAAGTATATTGGCTATGACGCTTCCACCCCCAGCGCCTCGCTGATTTCTGAAAATGAGGAACGTTTTGTCGCTTCGATGGGCCATTTCTGCATCATTTTCCTGTTATGGGGGCTGTTCGTTCCCCTGGGGCTGTGGCTGATGCGCCAGACCAGATCATCGTTCCTGCGCTTCCAATGCGTACAGACCACTCTTTATCAGGCTCTTGTGACCCTGATCTCTTTTGGATGGATAGCTGCCTTCATGGTGTCGGTGTTTTTGGCGATGTCTTTTGCCGCTGGGCTGAAACAAGCGACCGGATTGCGACTCTTGCTCGTCGCGGCGTTTGTTCTGGTCGGTGCCTTATTGTGCATACCCTTGCTTCAGATTCTGGGACAGTGGGCCGGTTTGCGTGTGCTGCAGGGACGCAATTATCACTATCCCGTCTTGGGCCGCATTGTAGAACACTGGCTGGAGCGGCGCGGGCCGCACGCAGAAAAGTCCAATTTGTAGCCTACGAGCAGGATATAAGCGCGGGCGTTATAATATGGGCACTTCAAACGAGGATCCTCCATGGACTACGAAGCCGTAATCGGGCTCGAAACACATATCCAACTCAACACACAGACCAAAATTTTCTGTTCCTGCAAAGCGGATTCCTGGTTTGACCCGCCGAATACCAACATCTGCCCGGTTTGCACCGGTATGCCGGGCGTGCTGCCCGTGCTGAACAAGCGAGTGGTGGAGAAAGGCGTCCTGTTGGCCGCGGCCATGCACGCGACGCCGCAACCCCGCTCTTTTTTCGACCGCAAGAACTACTTCTATCCCGACCTGCCTAAGGGCTACCAGATTTCGCAGTACGACCATCCCCTGGCGAAGGGCGGCTTCATGGATGTGCCCATGCCGGACGGCTCGCTGCGGCGCGTGACCATCGACAAGCTGCATATCGAAGAAGACGCCGGCAAAACCAAAAATGAGCTGGGACGGCGCTTGATCGATTTCAACCGTTGCGGTGTACCGCTGGTCGAAATGGTCACCGGCCCCGACCTGCACTCTGCCGACGAAGCCGCCAACTACCTCATCCGTTTACGTCAGCTCTTGCGTTGGATCGATGTTTCCGAAGCCGACATGGAGAAGGGCCACCTGCGCTGCGACGCCAACGTTTCGATGCGCGAAAAAGGTTCGACGCGGCTCAATACCAAGACCGAGATCAAAAACGTCAACTCGATTGAAGCCGTGCGCGACGCAATCGAAAAAGAGATCGAGCGCCAGATTCGGGAGGTCGAGCGCGGCGGCAACATCGAGTCCTGGACGTTGGAGTGGGACGAGGATACCCAAACGCTCAAGAAGATGCGCTCAAAGGAGACCGAGGCCGATTATCGTTATTTCCGCGAGCCGGACTTGTTGCCGGTTGAGTTAAGCGATGCCTGGAAAGCGACCATCCTGCAGGACCTTCCAGAACTGCCCCTGGAGCGTCGCGCCCGCTTTATAACGGAATACGGCCTCCCGGTGTATGATGCCGACCTTTTGACGGGGGAACGCTCCCTGTCCGATTACTTCGAAGCGGCGGTCAAGGCCTACGGCGGCGACGTCGCGTCGTCCTCCCAGGCGAAACGCATCTCTAACTGGTTGATGAACGACGTGCTGCGCCTGCTCAACGAGAGCGGCAGGACCGCCGGTGAACTGGCGCTTAAACCGGCTTGGCTGGCCGAGATCGTCAGGTTGGTCGATGCCGGGAGGGTCAACACCAGCACCGGGAAGGCTCTGCTGGACAAGGTCGAGACCACAGGCCGGTCGCCACAGGAAATCGTTGCAGCCGAAGGGCTGGCTAAAGTCGACGACGAGGCGGCGATTCGCGTTGTGGTCGAGGAAGTGATTGCGGCTTCGCCCGATGAGGTCGCCAGCTACCGGGGGGGCAAACGGGGCTTGTTGGGCTGGTTCGTAGGGCAGGTGATGAAAAAAATGCAGGGCAAAGCCGATGCGCAGAAAGCGCGCGCGATCCTGGAGGAGTTGCTGCAATAGCTCGCTTTCGGCGAAGTGTGGCCTGGCTGCTACAATCTGAACGCGCCTTTCCATGGCGCGTTTTTCTCATTGCTTTTGTGGTGCGTCTTGTGCCGGTGCTGCTGTCGATCCATCTTGCCATCGGCCTGGACGACATGTTCCAATATGACATGCTGGCGCGCAGCCTGGCGAGCGGAAACGGCTTTCGCTGGTACAACCAGGCCGACCTGCACCTGATTCAGAAACTCGTCAACATCGATACGTCGTCGGTGCAGTACGACCCGCGCGGCGTGTTGACCACCTTTCGTGCGCCGCTTTACCCGGCTTTTCTGGCGCTGATCTATAGGCTGGTTGGCAGCGGGTCGCTGCGCTTCTTCGCTGCGCGATTGGTACAGGCCGCCGTGGGCGCATTGCTCATCCCGTTGACGTTTGCATTGGCCCGGCGACTCTTCCCCGAAGACGAACGTATCGCGCGTTGGGCCGCCTGGGGGATGGCTTTCTACCCGATGCTGGTCATTTTCCCGTTAGCGCTGGCAACCGAGAACCTGTTTTTCATCCTTTTTCTGGCCTCGCTCTTGAGCCTGGTGCTCGCCGCCCAAACCCGGCGGACGCGTTATTTCCTGCTGGCCGGTTTTCTGCTTGGCCTGACGGCGCTAACGCGTTCCTCCGTGCTGTCTGTAGCCGCGCTGGTAGTGCTTTGGGGCTGGTTCCTGCTGCGCCTGCGCGCCAAAACGCTGTTCTTTCTGTTGGCGCTGCTCCTGACGGTTTTTCCCTGGGTGTTGCGCAACTCGTTGCTCACCGGCCGTCCGACCGGCATCGAAACCTCATTGGGATATAACCTGTATGTCGGTTATTACCCGCAGGGCACCGGCACTTTTGACTATGGCCCCTCGCTCGACCTGCTGACCATCCTGAACGACCAGCAGCGCGACCAGATTGGGACGCAAAAAGCGCTGGCCTTCATCAAGGCCGATCCGGCGCGCGTGGTGCAGTTGTGCGTCTGGCGGCTGGCTTATTTCTTCGGCCTGGAACGCAAAGCGCTGACTTATTTCTATTCGAACGATTTCTTTGGCTTTATCCCGCTGCCGCTTTTATTACTGATGACAGCCACCTTCCTGCTCCCGTTTGTGTGCGTCAGTCTCTCCGCGACGCTTGGACTGGCGCTGTTGCGTTGGGATCGGACGACCCTGCTGCTGCCTCTCGTGATCGTGGGCTACCTCGTCCCTTATGCTTTGATCCTGTCTGAAGACCGCTTTCACCTGGCGTTGGTGCCGCTCTTTGCGATCTTGGCGGCGCGCTGCTGGAGCGGCGGCCTGGACGCGCTGCGCGCTCGCTGGCGCGCCTCGCATGGCGGCAAGATTGCCCTGCTGCTGGCCGTGCTAGGCGTGTTATTATTGGCCTCGGCCTGGAATTGGGACCTGGCCCGTAATGCGGATAAAATTATCGCGTTGTTTGGCCCGCTTGGGAACCTCACTTACTATCCATATTAACCATTCACCATCCATTTTATGAAACGTCTTTTCGCCACCGGCCTGCACTATAACTGGAAAATTGTCGTGATGACGATTGTCAGCACGCTGATGCTGATGGTCGACCACTACCATAACTTCACGCCCTGGAAGCCGTACGACCGCACCATCCTATACCTGGTTGTGCCGCTTCTCTTCATCATTTTCATCTTCCGTGAATCGCCCAGCGCCTATGGCTTTCGGCTTGGCGATTGGAGGGCCGGGCTGGTGCTCACCATGGGGTCCCTGGTGATTGCCTTGCCGGTGTTGTGGCTCGTGACTCACGGCGATGCCAGCATGGAGAGGTACTATCGCCCGCTGATCGGCCCGTCGCTGCCGTTCTATACCTTTGTAGACCTGTTCGGTTGGGAGTTCATCTTCCGCGGCTGGTTATTGTTCGGCTACGAACGCGAGTTCGGCGGTAACGCGCTTTGGTTGCAGGCTGTCCCGTTCGCATTGGGGCACATCGGCAAACCGGAGATTGAGACGCTCTCGACCATCTTCGGCGGATTCATCTTCGGGTGGATCGCCTACCGCACCAAATCCTTTTTATACCCGTTCCTGATCCATTGGGCCATTTTCACCTTCGTGGTGCTGGTGGCCGGAGGCGTGTTGGGGTGAGCGCCTTTCGGTTGCGTCCCGCGCAGGAGAGCGACTCGGACGCCATCCACGCCCTGATCCGAGAGACGCGTATCAACCCGATGGGTTTGGACTGGCGGCGTTTCGTCGTCGCCGAAACCGCCGACGGGGCGTTCGTCGCCTGCGGACAGCTCAAACCGCACAATGACGGGACGCTGGAACTCTCCTCCATTGCGGTGCAGAAATCCTTTCGCGGGCAGGGCGCGGCCCGGGCCGTGATCGAGCATCTGTTGGCGGAAAGTCCGCGCCCCCTCTATCTGACCTGCATGGACCGCTTGCAGAGTCTCTACGAAAAGTTCGAGTTCCGCGTGCTGGGCGACGAGCATCTGCCGCCTTATTTCCGGCGGCTGACACGCGTGTTCCGCGTGGCGCGTAGAATGAGTCTCAATACCATTCAGGGGAAGCTCATTGTGATGCGCCTGGATTGACAGGAAGAAAGTATGAAGACACTAGGATATATTCTGTTCGGCATTCTGGTCGGCTTATTGGCAGCCGGACTGCTTTATTTAACGGTTCGCGGCCCGGCGGGCCAGCCGGTGACGCTCCAGCCTTCGGAGACACCGGCCCCGATTGTGATCTACGTCAGCGGTGGTGTGCAGCGCCCCGGCGTGTACAGCCTGCCACGCGACAGCCGTGTTTCAGATGCGATTCTAGTGGCGGGTGGTATGTCGGATGGCGCGGACTTGAGCCAGGTCAACCTGGCCGACCCGCTGCAGGACGGCGAGAAAGTGGTCATTCCCGGCGGATCGACCACGGCCACGCCCGTCTTTACCTTGGGCGGCTCCGGTTTGCTGGAAACGCCGACGCCCTACGCCGGCCAACTGATCAATATCAATACGGCGGACGCCACGCTGTTGACGACTTTGCCCGGCATCGGGCCGACGACCGCTCAGAAGATCGTCCAGTACCGCCAGGATAACGGCGCTTTCCAGCAGGTGGAAGATTTGCTGAAGATCCCCGGCATCGGCCCTTCCACCCTGGATGAGATTCGTGGGCTGATCACGGTTGGGCCCTGACCGCAGCACTCGAATCGATAAAACTCCGACGACCCTTTTTACTCGATCCAAACGACTAACTATATAGAACTTTAGTTTCCGCTAAGTCATATTTGACAGAATCACAAACTTGTGTATAAGGCATTTTTCGCACTTTTGTTGTTCATTCTGCCTTTGAAGAAAACAAAAATCTGCACGAAAAGTTCTAAATAGTT
>JBJKRF010000081.1:0-28089 GCA_046704785.1 Anaerolineales bacterium
TTTATAAATATATTTTTTTTTTGTCTCATTAAAAATAAAATATAAAAAATTTTTTTTTTTTTTTTTTTTTTTTTTGGTTTTTTTTGGTTTTTTGGGGGGGGGGGGGCCCCCCCCCCCCCCCCCCCCACCCCCCCCACACTTACTCCCTTACCACGGGAAATCCCAAAGAACCTAACTTTGTTAATGTCGGCAGGGCGCTCCCCCATATTCCTGTGCAGCCGACGCCGTTGTTACACGTCAAGTGTGAGCACCCTTGGGTTGGTGCAACGGCACTTGCAGGAAAAAAGTGCTGCCCTTGCCCAACTCGCTCTCAAGCCACACCCGTCCGCCATGGCGCTCCGCGATCGATTTGACGATAGCCAGTCCCAGGCCGGTGCCTTTTTGTTCGCGCGCTTCGCGCTGTCCGGCGCGATAGAACTTCTCGAACAGGCGCGGCTGGTCGGCAGGAGCCACGCCGATGCCCGTATCCTGCACTTCGAACTGCATCATATCTTCGATGATCTTCAAGCGGGCCGTCACGCCACCGTTCCTGGGCGTGTACTTGATGGCGTTTTCCACCAGGTTGTACATGGCCTGCTGCAGCAAAGCCTGATCGGCCTCGATCAAGGGCATGGTATTTTTTGGCAACTCTACGTCCAGG
This sequence comes from Anaerolineales bacterium, assembly GCA_046704785.1. GTDB lineage: Bacteria > Chloroflexota > Anaerolineae > Anaerolineales > Villigracilaceae > JBJKRF01. Next base: position 641 of record JBJKRF010000081.1, read on the forward strand.
TGAATTTCCTTTTGCGAGGCCTGTAATTGCAAAGCCCCGGTCACACGGTCGATGATGTCCGTGATCGGAATCGTCTCCAGTTGTAGGCCGACACCCACGTCGATACGGCCCAGGTCGAGCAGGTTGTTCACCAACTTGGACATGTTCTCCACGCCCGTGATAATCTTCTGAACGTAGCCCTGCTGCTGTTCGTTGAGCGAACCGACCATCTCAAGCATGGTCGCATAGCCGCGCATCAAGGTCAGCGGCGAACGCAAGTCATGACTGACAGTGTTGACGAACTCCGTCTTCATGGTATCCACTTCCTTGAAGCGGGTTACATCGCGCAGGATGCAGACCCGGCCCACCGGGTGGTCGTCGGCCATCACCGGCGAGGCCGTAGCCAGGTAAACCTGTCCGTTGGGCGTCGAGACTTCGGCGGAAAGCGGGTCGTTGGAAGAACCCTGCAGAATATCCACCAGGGGTTTCTGGCTGATGACGTTTTTGATCGGCTGCCCACCGCCATCGGCCATCGAAAAGCTGAAAAGCTGCGTCGCCGCCGGATTGGCCAACAGCAAGCGATTCGATTGGTCGGTCACCAACACGGGGTCGGGCGTCGAAGCCAAAATCGCCGCCAGCCGCTGACGTCCGACCTCGGCAGAACGAAACAGGTGATTGTTCGAGGCTGCCAGGGCCGCCTGCCCCGCCAACGTGGTCAGGAAGCGGATGTCGGTGTCAGAGAAGGTGCGCGCCGGGTCGTAGCCGATCCACAAGATCCCGTAATTTTGATTCTCGTGCCGCAGCGCAATGGCGAAGAGCGAAGCCGGGAAGGGTTTGTCCACCGGAATATCCAGGCCACGGGCGCGGCTGACATTCGTGATCACGATCCGCTCCTGCTGTTGGGTCAGCTTACTCAACTGACCGTCCAGGTAAGCATACGGCTCGGCTTGTGGACCCAGACCAAACGTATCGGGCGGATGGTTTTCCTCTTCCTCATCGATGGAGGTCATAACCAGCCGCACAGCGCTGGCACCCCCGGCCAGCACAGCCTCCAACACCGGTTGGACGGCGTCCCGCATCTCCAGGCTGGAGGCCACTCCCTGGCTGACGAGCAGCAGGCGGTTGAGTTCTTCCAGGCGAGCCTGCAGGCTGGCGCGCATCTGCTCGAAGGCGCGGCGTAGCTGTCCAAGTTCGTCCACGCCCTGCACCGAGAGCGGGTGGTCGAGCTGCCCCTGGGCGATACGCATGGCTTCGTTCGCCAGATTTTGCAGCGAGCCTGTAACCGATTGCAACCCCACACGCAACGACAGCAGCGCAATCAACGCCAACCCCAGGATCATAAAGAAGAGCGGCGCGGCAATTGTCAGGGCCAGTTGTTGCGCCTGACGGGCCGGCACCGTGATAATCACCGACCAGGAACGCCCCGACACCGGCTGGTCGTAAACCAGATTGCGGGTGCCGTTGGCAGCGGTATCGTCGAAGAAACTCGGCTGGCTGGTGAGTTGGCCGGGGTACTCGTCCATAATCTGCAACAGGTTGGGCTGGTACAGGATGCGACCATTCTCATCCAACAAAATACCGGTGCCGTCCAGGCGGTTCATATTTCCCAGCGTGTTGAGTAACGGCTGCGTGAAGGGGTTGGTCTGCAGGTTGGTACGTCCCAACAGCAGGCGGCTGGGCTGTCCCGATTGTGGGTCTACTACGGCAGCGATGAAAGAGATACGCGCAGGCTGATTCGAAGCAGCCTGCGGAATCGTATAGACCTGACGCAGCACGCCCTTGAAGGCCAGGTCGAAGCCGTTGCTCTCTTCAGGGAACAGGACAAGGTCGGTCGGGCTGGCAGTGGGATAACTGCCCAACACGTTCTTATCGTGGTCGAAAAGGATCAACTGGTCGAAGAATGGCAATGCCCGCATCTGCCGTCCGAGTTCCTGGTCGAGCGCCTGGCCCGTTTGCGTACTCAAGAGCGGATCGAGGGCGATCTGCGAACTCAAGTTCTGTCCCGTTTCCAAGAAGAATGGCACGTTCTGCGAGGCCAGTTCCGCCGTCCCCTGCATGCGGTCGTGCAACATCTGACGGGCCGCCTGCCCGGCGACGGTCCAGTCGCCGATCAGCAGCGCGACCAGCATCAGAACGACCAGTGTGCCGGTGCCAAAGAGAAACCGTGACTGGAGGCTGCGCTCTGAGGGCGAAGGCTGCTCTGGCTGGTGACGGCCCCAGGCGCGCGGGAAAGCCACTGCCAGTACCTGGGCAAACAATCCACCAATCAGCAACTCGCCGGCGATGGCCAGCGCCGCATAGTTGACATTGCTCAAGGCGTAGTCCAGGCGAATGGCAATCGAGCCGGAGGCCAGTAAAAAGGCGTCGATCACGTAAAGCGGCACGTACAGGATGGCCAGGGCCGTGGCCGCAATAAACGGCTCGCGCAACAACCGGAACAACAGCGTACGATAACGCTGGCGCACGGCCAGGCTGAAAAGCACCCCCAACAATGCCATTTCGAGCGGGCTGAAAATGCTATGGGTATCCCAGAAGAAGCGTATGAGCCCTGCGCTGACGCCCAGAACCACCGCGGCGACGGGCCCCAAGATTCCGCCGGCCAGCATCCACGGCAGCGCCCAGAACAGGATCATGGCCGGGCCGTAGGACTCCTGCGGCGTATCAGGAAGCGGTGCGCCCGCCGGGAAATTGATTCCGGGAATCAGGGGCGCCAGTATAACGATGAGGAATAAAGCGATGAAAAGCCCCCAGGCGCGGGAGTTCCAGCTCGCGTTGGAGCTGCGTCCACGGTAAACCAGCCAGACCAGCACGCTTAAAAGCCATAACCATCCCACCCAGCTCAACACGGAGGCAGGAAAATAAAGGGATGGGTAGGTACCAAAAAGCGAGGGGAGAATGCTCATGACCGGTCAAGCATGATTTACAGAATGGAATCATTATAGCATGAGCAACTCTGAATTCGATTTTCGTGCAACTTGCAGGTTTGAGAGTTTACGGAGGGGAAATGGCCCGGTCAGCGTAGTACCCGCGATAGGATTCCGGCAATAAACCGGCGATGTGCGCCATCACCAAATCGGCATTGCATCGACGGATTTCACGCCGCGCATCACCCGCTCCTTCCACCGGCGGCAGTTGGATGGGCTTCCCGATGTGCATCTCCAACTTTGGGCGTTTTCCCCGCGAAATCTGTTGTAGAAGATCGTCTGTGGTCCCCACGACGCCCACTGGCACAACCGGCACTCTGGACCTTTCGACCAGATAAGCGATCCCCGATTTCGCAGGTCGCATGGCCGGCACATGGGAACGTCCGCCCTCCGGCGAGATCAGCAGCGGACGGCCTGCCTCCAGCACACGCAAGGCCTTCTCGATCACCGTGCGGTCGACCTCACCGCGGTGGACGGGCATAACGTGATAGAGATAGGCCAACTGTTTCTGGCCCGGCCGGCCCCAGATGTCGCTGGCGCCTATGACCTCGAGCATCTCGGGCCAGAAAATCACCATCAGAGGAGGGTCGTACAGGGAGATATGGTTGAACGCAACGATATAGGGCTTTCCACGCGGCAGGTTCCCGTCCCCTTCGATATGAACGTCGGCCAAAACGTGGAGAATCCCCTGACAGACCGGCTTGAAGATAAAACGAGCAACACGGCTGTAAAACGGAACGCGATAGGTTACGCCTTGCAAAGGCTGTATACCTTTTCGAAAACCTGCTCGGCGCTCAAGCTGTCTGAATCGACCAAGACAGCGTCTTTGGCAGGTCGGAGAGGCGCAACCGCGCGCGTAGAGTCGATACGGTCACGCTCCTTGACTTTGAACAAAATCTCGTCATAGCCGGTTTCTTCCACCTGGGTGAGCATCTCCTGGTGTCGACGCCGGGCACGCTCTTCCGGCGAGGCAACCAGATAGATCTTAAGGTCAGCTTCCGGCAAGACCACGGTGCCGATGTCCCGCCCAACCATGACGACGCGCCCGCGCAAACCGATGCGCCGCTGTTGCATCGTCAACGCCTTGCGCACCCCCGCATAGGTGGATACGATCGAGACGTTGGCGTCGATCTCCGCTTTGCGCAATTCCCAGGTGATATCGTAGCCGTCAACGACCACATCACATACGCGCCCGTCCTCGAGCGACGGCGGTGTGACTTCGATGGGAACGTCTTCAGCCAGTTGGGTTATAGCATCTTCATCCTGAATGTCAACACTACGGGCCAGCGCCAGCCAGGTGACCGCGCGGTACATCAAACCGGTATCGAAATACAAGAATCCCAAAGCCTCCGCCAGGCGAAAGCCAAGCGTGGATTTACCCGACGCAGCCGGGCCGTCGATTGCAATCGTTGCAGGAAGGGGCATAAAACCACAACGGCGAAACGCCGTAATCGCCTTTCAGGGAGTATGGGTTTGGGAATCGACAAAGACATCGTTCCGCGCCCAAAGGATGATCTTTTGCTGGCCCTGGGGCATGTAATGCAGAGCCACCCAGTGTAGCCAATCGGCAGTGGACGCTTGCAGCCATCCGGGGTAATCGCGCCAGACGAAGCTTTCGCCGCGGTAGCCCGATTTCCAGGCGGGGTTGGCAACCTGGTCAGTGGTAATGACCAAGGACGGGTTGCCGATAAGAGTAAGGTCCTGGGTGTAGGTCGCATTCCAATCGCGCAAGGCCCATTGCAAGGCCGGGGAGTCCAACCCGATCACGGCCACGTCGAGCGACTCTTTGGCACCAGCTTTCCAACGCGACATGTTGTTCATCTGATCGACCAGAATAGGAGCCTGGTCCACCTGCGGGCCAATGGCCCACATATCGACGGTTGGGCCGACGCGCAACCTGCCGGCAGCAATCGTTGCCCCTAATGTGTAGATCGACAGCGCAATCAGCAGGCCCCAGGCGGAACCCTGCAAAGCCGTCTGCACCGACCAGCCAAAAGCGACCAGCGCAACGCTCAAAATCAACAGGGCAAGCGCACCCACGATGACGATCCAGCGCAATTGAATATCCGACGCGCTCAACGACGAGAGCGCAATCGCCGCAAAGTTGAACCATGCAAAAGCCAGGATGCAGGTCGTCAGGCACAGCATGCCGAGCGTCTCCCAAACGCCATCCCGGATGGGGTACAGATATTGCGTAATCTCGATGGAAGCCAACGCCCATAACGGCACCAACGACCAGGAGAGGTCGGCCACCTGGCGCGACGGGTTTGCAATCGCTATTACCAGCGAGGCTAATAACCACCAACCCAGAAAGATTATCAATCCACTGCGTACACGAATGCCGCGCACCAAGGCAACCATGCCCAGGAGGACGGCCATTAAATCATAGACCAGCAGCCCGATCAGCGGATGGAAGAAAACCACGTCGGTGAAATCGCCCCAACCGCCCAAATAAGCGGGCAGAGACGCCAAGCCAGCGCCGAGGCCGCCGAGGGAGGTCAGGAACAGACTCCCGATGGCCAGGTAAGTGCCAGTAGCGAATCCCAGGGCAGTGAGCAGGCTTTTGCGATCCAGCGGCTGCGATTTGCTACTTTCAGGAGCGCTGCCGCGCGTAAAGCCATACGCCAGCGCCAACCCAACCAACCCAGGCCACAACGCCGGCCCAGCCAGCAAGGCAATCCCGGCAAAAAAGCCGGCCCAACGCACACGTCCGTTGCGCCAAAAGCCCCAGGCCAGCAGAGCAGCGCTGACAACGATAATCTGGCTGCCAGCCTGGCGTGAAAGCGAAAGCAATCCAGGTTCAATTGCCAGTGCAAAGGCCAGCACATAAGCCGGCTTGTTGCCCAGGCGGTCGCGGAAAAGACGCGGCGCCAGCACCAGCAAACTGCCGAACAAGGCCGGAACCAGGCGGGCAGTAAAGCCATTGGCCTGGAAGACGAAGAAAGTCAGCGCGGTCAGCATGACATAAGCCGGGTTGGGACCGATGTCGGGATGCAGACCCCGCGCCAGATGAAGCGCCTGCAACGCCCAGCGCGCCTCCTCATCGGAGAGCGGCGCAGCGCCCAAGCGAACCAGACGCAAAGCAAGCGCCAACAAAAAAGCCAGTGCGAACAAAATAAAGTCAAGATTGCGTTGCCGGGTATCTACTGTCATGGGCTGTATTTTACTTCGTAGTCGTGGAATCGGTAAGCTGGATAGGATATGCCATAGGGCATCCAAGCAAGTTAGGGAAGTTCATAAATCGTTACTTGCCCTTGCTGGTAAGCGATGCTCATGTGATCACTGAACTTTTGCTCACTGACCGTATAAGTCTGGCGCTCCAGCGGGCCAACATACACATACTGGATATGATATTGCTGCATAATCGCGTAAGCCAGATCCCAACTGGAGGTGGTATACATCGTCTTGATGTCTGACTCGCGTGAGCCCTGTTCGGCATACCCGCCGCGCCATTGGCCCTCGTGATCGGGCCAACCCAACACGGTTGGTTGCCCGGAATAAGTGGAAACGCGGGCATATTGGCTATAACCGCCGCCTATGGCCTCGGCCACCACGCCCGGATCCGCGCTCGAAAGCCAGGCAATGGCTGCCGCATCATCGGGCGAATATTGCTGTGTCAGGTAGGCCGCACCATCGAGCGTACGCTGGGGAGGCGCAAAATTATTGGTCTTGTTCGGAATGCCCAACACCGGGTAGACCAGTCCGATGGCAACCACTACCACAATGGCCGCCGTGTACAAAGCCGACTTCAGGTTGCGCAGCTCCATCAGCATCAACGCCACGCCGAACGCCGCCGCCACCGACCACAACGCCCAGGCCTGGTAATAGAATTTGAAGACGGTGTTGATACGATAACCAAACTGGTCCTGCAAATAAATGAAATCCGGGGCGAGTACGATCAGCCCACCGAACAGGATGAGCATCATCACAAAGGGAATCGGACTGCGCTTTGACTCGTCCTCCGTTACAGGCGCTGTTTCCATTGCGACGGGTTCTTCCGTCTCTGAGTCGTCCAACGCCGGCGCGACCGGTTTCCGTCCCGTTAAATAGGCCGTCGCAGCGCCGATCAGCGCCAGCATCGTCAGTAGTCCGCCGCCATACTGGAGCCGCCGTAGGGTTGCCTCGCTGAGGACACTGCGCAAGCTAGAAAGCCCTTGCGAAGAGATGAACTGTTGGCCGATGTCCGTTCCCGAAGCGACGATACCCAAAACGGTGGAGAGCAGCCACAGGAACAACGTCACGAACACAGCCAGCAGAATCCCTGTGCGCCAATTGGCGGGCTGCTTGTTCAAGCGATAGATCAGGAACAGGAAAAGCGGCACGAACAATCCACCAAACATGACCCACAAGTGTGCGCCGCGCGTAGGATAGAGGATGTTGGGCAAAATGCCGCCCGCCTGCGACGAGAAGGTCACATAAAACGGCAGGTAAAGTGCAAGGCTGGCAATTCCCAAGGGAATGGCAAAGGTAGCGAAATCTTCGAGCAATTTCCAACGCCAACCGCCGTCATGGACGCGTGAGAGCACCAGAGCCCCGCTAGCCAGCGCCAGGTATGTCGGGAAATCCCAGGTATTGAGAAACGCCATGCCGCCAAGCGCTACAGCCATCAGAGCGAAGCCTTCGCGTCTGACAGGAATTTTGAACCAGTGCAGGTTGGTTTCGCCGCGCCAGCCGCCCAGGAACAGGTTGAGCGCCAGCCCGACGGCCAGCAATCCAAAGGGCATTGCCAACACGTGCGGGTGCAAGTCGCCCAGCAGATAGGAAAACATCGGAAATTCATCGATGATCTCGCGGTAGTTGCCGAGCAGGTCATAATCGTCGATCACGCGCGAGGCACGCCACCACCACCAGTAACGCGTGGGAATCCAGCCCAATGGCAGCGTCGGCGGATCGCTCAACTGCTGGATGTTGAGCCACGACCAAAAGGCCGAAGTGGCCTGCCCGTTGGCGCCGAACGTCCAGCCAATACCGGCCTTGTGTAATACTTCGAGAGAGCCTTCCCAGTTGCCCAGAATCACCAGGAAAAGCGGGGCAAACAGTGGCATAAGTAGATTACGCAAGCGTTGCTTGACTGCGTTCCAGGCCTCTTCTCCGTGCCAATAGGCGCGCAGCAAATTGTAGACCAGTCCGTACGCACCGACCACGCTCAGAGCAAATATCAGCGACAGCATCAGGTTGAAGGCTACCCCGCCCGACGTGCCCGTGAACATCGCCAGCATGGCGGTCATGATGTAGCCAAAATAGTAGTACGAGATGGCGTACCCCGAAAGCCAGGGATCGTGCGGTGGGAAGGTTCGCGAGTGCAAAATGGCATTGATGAAAGCCATTTCCATCGGCTTTTCGGTGCCGGTCGTATCCGGATTATTGGCGCGGACGAAAGCCCAAGCAGCGAACGCCAGCAGGAAAAGCACCTCCACGGTGAGCACTGTCGAAAAATTGGCCTTTAGCCAGCCAAGGATGACCGACCAGCCTTTCGTTATTTCTCCTTCGCCAATCTTCCACAACGCCCAGAGAACGAGCGCCGTCAGGGCCACCAGCCCAAATAACAGGCCGCCCGGATCATTCTGCAGTAATCCTACCGAAGCCGGGAACCAGAACAAGAAGGCCCACAGCAACAGTCCCAGCGCGCGGCTCATGCTATAGCCGCGGTCAGACAGCGCCGGGAAGAGGTAATAGGCCAGCGGGAAGGTCAGCAGGCCAAGCAATGTAACGAGGAGATACCAGGCGATGAAATTCAGCATAATTTTCCAGCGTCGCAGATCATATCAAGGATTTTTGCCGGGATGGTCAAACACCCGGCCATTTTAGTTCTTCTCCGATTCTGTCAAAGCAGCCGGCAGGTGGAATACGCCTTCGGCGTTGGGCTCAAAGTCGTAAACAGCTTCTACGGCATCCATGTTGAGCGGGCCATAGAGATGTGGAAAGTGCTCATCGTCCGGAACAGGATTTTCCTGCGCAGACGGGTGCACAGGCGCTTCCCATTTGAGCGGCGCTTTCAAGCGTGTAGCGTCTACAGCGAGCAGTGCCAGTCCATGCTGCCCTGTATAAAAGGCATTGGCAACCCCGATGACCTGATCGAGGCGCGAAAGGTGGATAAAACCTTCCCGCGCGAGACTCTCGGGGCAGTATTCGCCGCTTCGACGGGCTTCCAGCGCGGCGTCACGGGTGGTGATGTGCAAAATCGTCTCGCTCACGGCAAGACCTGGTAGATCGTGGTGTCCTTGGCGTGGTAGACCGTCTTCCATAATTTCCCGTCGTTGGCTGCGAACTTTGCCAAGTCTTCGGGTGGATAGTAGGCTTCTTCCAACTGGCCGACGATAATGTACTTAACATTGTACTTTTTCAGGAAGGCCTCGGCCTGGTTCACGTCGGTGGTCGAATAGAAGTCGGCAATTTCCTGGACGCGATTGGTCACCCAGTCGGCAGGCACGATAGTGCCGCGCTGCTGGCGCTGGTGCCAGTTCCATCCGACGACTCCGGGCAAGCCGGTATAGACGGTGAAGCGCGTCCCCCAGCGATACTCGACTGTGTTGGCCTCGACAATAACCGGCGAACCCTGGACGTTATCCTGCATCCAACGAATGGCATTATAGTCCTGGCTCAGATCCATCTGGGCGTTATCGAAGTAGGTGGCATATTTCATGTAGGTCATACTATCGAAGGTAAAGGGCACGTTCGGGGCCATGCGGTCGTGAATCTTATCCATGCTGGCGGTGAAGGTAAACAAAAGCGCACCAAGCAGCAAAAGCGTCCCACCAACCTGCCAGACGCTGCGCCAGCCCTGTGTCCACTCGGAGAACTCGGAAAGCAGCCAGCCAAGAGCTGCCGCTGAACTGATGGCAAACAATATCCACACCTGGACGTAGAACTTGAAGATGGTATTCATGCGCCCAATATCGCCGGACAAGGCTACGACTTCCACCATCAGGGTAATTGCCAGCCCGGTGGCTATCATGAACAGCACCAGTCGTTTCGAATCGGGCTGTCCGGGCCGGAAAATGAGGATCAGGGCCCAGACCATCAGAGGCAATACCAGCCACGTGATCGGCACCTTCAACACGAACAGGAAAATCAAAGCCACCGCCACCAACACGGCCAACCCCAATTCGATAATCACCTCGTAAGGCTTGAGTTTATTCAAGGACGAAACAGGCGTCTGCGCCAGCCACTGACGGGTTTCCCACACAATCCAGGAGATGATGATGAACAGGAACAGTCCCCAGTGCGTCAGATAAGACCAGATTGGCGTTCGGGAGTCCGTCCATTGCTGGATTTCGTTATATCCCAGCCCATACCATTTTCGATAAGGCTCGAAGAACAACACCGAGAGAACCACCAATAAGAGGACGCCCGCCACAGCCAGGAGAATACGCTGGATCACCGGCGAGAGCCCGGCCTTCCGTTCTGTCACCGGGGCATACCGGAAAATGGCATAAGCGGTCACGGCGGAAGCCAGCGCCAGGTAGGTTGGATAGTCCCAGGTATTGATGGAATACAACGACCCGATCACCAGTCCGCCAAAGGCCAACGTTCCCAACCACGACCAGCGACTCAGATTACGCGCCAACAGCACCGAAACCACAAAACCGATGGCCAGCACCGTGACCGGCATGGCAATCATGTGCGCGTGCAAGTCGCTATACAGGAAAGTGAATAGGGGGAATTCGGTGATTTCATTACCGGGCCCCGGCGGAATCACCCGGCTGGGATTCCAATACCAGTCTCCCTGCCCGATGGGTAAGCTCTGCCCGGCGAACAATTTGCCGATACCCTCGATGGCCCACCACCAGCGTTCTGGAATCAATATATTGGTTTGTTGGAAGAGGGAATCTCCCACGGCCATGCGTTGCAACGCCTGGTAAATCATCCGTACCGTCCCTAGATTCCCGACCAACACCAACCCCACCGCGCCTGCAATTCCAGAGATCAAGGGCAGGCCGCCGAACGGCTCGTTACCCTCCTCTCCGCGCTTGTGGAAAGCACTGACCAGATTCCAGGCGATACAAAATCCGCCGATGCCCAACATGGCAAACAGGCTCGGCAGGACGAAGTTATACGCGATCGACGGCACAACGCCCAACATCTTGATCAGCGTGCCGACCAGCACATATCCCCAATAGTAGTAATTGATGTAGCCGCCCGCATACCACGGGTCGAAGGGCGGAAAGGTGGTGCTCTTCAAGACCGCGTTCAGGTAGGAAAAGTCCATCGGGCGCTCGCCGCCTCTGGCCGGATGCCACAGGTCGGGGTTGCCCAGGCGGATCGCCAGATCGATTACGAACAGCAGGAAGAACAGCCCTTCGACGGTCAAGAAGAAACGCCCTTTCGACTTGAGCTCCTCCATCAGTTCACCCCGGTTGAACCAGGCGAACACCACCCCCACCAGGACGATCAACCCGTAGCCTGCCATTATCAACGTGCGAGTATACGCCCCGCCAATGGACGCGACCACCCACGCAAAATACGACAACACCAGCAGGCCGGCCAGGCGCGAGAGCGGATAACCGCGATCCGGGAGGCCCGGCAACAATTGGCGCAGAATCGGGTACATGAACAGGCCCAACAGGCCAAGCGCCAAGTACCAGAGCAACAAGCCCACCACCGGGTATTTATTCTGCAACCAATCGTATGAGAACAATTGGCTCCACGTCCCGCCCGCTTGCTGCACAGCTTCCGCATTGGCAGGCAACATCAAATTACCGGGATACGACGAGGCCTGGCGCGGTGTGATATGGACCACCTGACTCAGGTCCACCGCCCCAAGCAAGGTGTGCACCTGTTGGGTGTCATAGTTCGGATCCTTCTTGAAGATCAATACCTTGGGATGGTCGTAAACGGTAAAGGCCTCTTCGGCGAACTGGTCATTGAACTGGAACGGGCCCAACGTCGGGAAGGATTCAAAGACCTTCACCAGGTCGTAGCCCAGTTTGCCCTGGAACATGCCAGGGGTGGCTACGTTGTAGCACCAGATCACATCCTTATCAGGCGGGCAACCAATCAGGTCGCGGTAATAAGTCGTCGTCAGCGGATAGCGTTCCGGGACGCGCGTCGTCGTGGCCCACTGGCGGTTGGACGAAATGAAAAGATAATCGCCCTGGTCGAGGTTGCTCTCGAAACGCGCCAGCTTATCGGCGTTATCGTCCCAATACATCTCGAAGTTGTGGTCGCCCTGGTAGATGCCGCCGTACGCATCGTACCCGTCGATACGCAGCGGCAAGCCATCATCCCACGATGATTCGTTGACCGGGATCGACCCCGCCAGGATCAGGGGCCCGGTTGCATTGAACTGCAAATAGTAGGTCGCATCTTTCTGCACTTTGACCGGATGGTTGAGTTTGACCGTATAGGAAGTGCCCTGCAAGTGCGCCGAGTCGCTGGGGAAAGTTCCCACCATGGAGGCTTGCGCTGTCAATTGGTTGGCAGGTGCCCCCGGCACCGTCGAAAGCCCAATGGTCAAGGTCTGGTTATTTCCGCTGCGCGCCGGATCGTAGGCTTTGCCCAGTGTAATGGTCTGCAAAGTGCCATCCACAAAAGGCGTGAATTGCGCGTTGTATGGCGAGGTGGAAGAGATGACGAAATTGGGCGCCACCGGAAGCGGCTGGTTATAAGTGCTGCCATCGGCTTGCATAATCTGGAGATTAATCGGACCGGGCACATTCTGGTAGATCCAGCGTGAGGCCTGGACGCGGGTCTGGTCGCGGGTGTAAATACGCGTGAATGCAAAGGCCCAGGCCGCCGCGGCCACCAGCACCCCGATGCCAAGCACCCAGGCCAGTGGCTTCAGCGAAAAAGCTTGTGGAGGGGCCGTCTCGGCCTCCCTGCGCTTCCACCACTTGGGAAATTTCCACTTTCCGACCTCGAAAACGAACCAGGCACCCATCATCGCCAGCAATGGATAGATAGGCAACTCATAACGCATGGTGGGATTCCACTGGAGCGATTGCCACACAAAGTAAGCGCCCGTCCAACCCCACAGCAGCAAGTGTTCTTTCCACTCGCCCTTTAGCATGCACCAACCCATATACAGGAAGCCCGCCCAGGCCAATAAGCCCAGCGGCCAACCGAAGCCCCAGGCTACCATGTTATCCCAGGAGAACAACTTGGAACGCCGCGCCCATTGCAAAGCCGGTGGGAAATCCACATTGCCACTGGCCTGCGCGCGCTCGTCCATAATATTCTGCACCCATTGATGGTTGGGGATAACGTTAAAAAAGCCGGGGCCGTTGAACGCGTAAGGCTGGAAAATGCGGAAGGAGAGCACCGAGATGAACGCGCCGAGAATTAGCAGAATGAAAGCCCATTTGTAGGTCAACTTGAACGGACGCAATACTGGCTCGGCCACCAAATCGGTTTCGTCCTCCGCAGACAGCGACTCTGCCGAATCGCCTGACGAATCTTCTGCGGCGTCCACAGGTGCCGGGAGTTCATCCGGTTCCTGCGCGTCAGATTGACGCGATTCGCGGAAATAGCGGATGAACAACGCGCCGGGCAAGAGAATCGCCAACGGTGCAGCATTCAGCTTCGAGGCCACCGACATGCCCAATGCCAGTCCGAAGGCAATCGTATTCCACACCAGACGACTACGCAGGAAACCCTGCCAGTCGTCGCGCCAGGGTTTCTCTTTATCCAGCATCACTTTCACCGCGAAGAGCGTCGCCAACAAGATGAAGAAATTGGCATAACTATCCACCGTGAAGAAGTGCGACTGTTGGATCAACATCACCGAAACGGCCATAAAGGCCGTAGCCAGCAACGCCACCTTCCGTTTGTAGAGACGCATAGCGATCAGGTACAGCAGGATGATCGAACCCAGGTCCGCCACGGCAGAGAGGGCGCGTCCCACCAGCGTCACCGAATCGTAATCGGTCATCTTGACCCACTCCGCCACGTACCGGACGATGATCAGCGGCAAATCGCCATACACGTAAAAAGTGTAGCCGCGGTTGTTCGGGTTCAGCGACGAGGTGGCCGTATTGAAATATTCCGCCAGACTTTGGACGGGCGCAATGCCCGTCTCCACCATGGTCATAAAGCGTTCATCAGGATGCAGGTGCTGATTCTGATCCCAATTGATACCGGTCAGGCGAAAGTACCCTGCTGCCAGTAAAACGACGACGAGCAACAGGTCATAAATCCAACGTTTCGAGCGAGAGTTATCATCCATATCAGGGAGCCGTTATAGGGGGTTGCGAACCATGTATGTAGAATACCCAGAAGCCTTGATCTTGATGGGAAGGCGGCTGGAACAGGCTGACGACGGAATTGGGGTAAAGTCGGTACAAATCACCAATCGTCTCCGAGTCATCCTGTTTGACGATAAACAACTTATTGCCGGGCAAGCCACGCGTGGCGGGCAGGTTATCGCGCATCATAGCGACATCACGCGTGGGGTAGCCCGCTTGAATCCCCACCAGGCGCGTATCCACCCAATAGGGATAGGGCACCACCCAGGCGTTCCCCATTGAATTCCCCATCGCCACGAACCCATCGATCACCTTTCCCATGTCAGACGTATCCAGGGCCCGTTCCATGAATTCACTGGAGTACTGGTTGAATTCGAGCGAATAGTTCTGGGCGACGACGATTACCAGCAGGACGGTGACAACCGTTACCGCGAGTCCGCCCCAACCCCGCCCTGTGCGACCTTCCCGTATGGCGGTGTACAGACCGTCCAACGCCAACCCCACGATAACGAAAACCACCACCAGTGCGCCGCCGGTGCGATTGAGCGATGGGTTCTCACCCGGAAAGGCGAACGACAGGATCGAGGGCATCATCAGCAGCGGTACGGAAAGGAACAGAAACAGGTCCACCCAGTGCCGTTTTTGCAGGTACCGAACCAATAAGAAGAAATAACCGAACAGGAAAAGCATTGCCGATACCACGTCCAACGCCGGGCGCCCTGGAATGGAATGCACCCAGATATCGCCGTTATTCCAGTTGAACATCAACATGGATTGGCCAAAGTTCGACAGGAAGATTGCCGGGAGCGAGCCCTGAATCGCGTTTTCATCGCCGGTCAGGCGCGTCATCATGCGGTAAGAAAACGTCATCGGTTTGTCTATCGCATAGCGTCCAAGCGGCACACACACCAACACCGAAACCAGCACGATAACCGCCAACATGATCAGGGTTTGTTTGCGGTAACCTCGCGATTGGGCATGCAACAGATAAAGCGCCACGGCAATGACAACGACAACCGGCACGAAACGGTAGGGGCTGTAGCCGTTCAACCCCAGACCGAGGAATAATCCAGCCAAGATGAAATCATTGCGCTTCTGAACACGTAGCCCACGGATGAGGTGATACAGTACCGGCGCCGTGAAGACCGGATAGAACGCAAAGCGCAACCCAACGCGGCTGATGGTGTTCGGCCAGTAGGCCACACCCGCGATCAACAGCGCGAAGAAGGCCACACGCTTCCCACCGATCTCTTTGCCCAACAGATAGATGTAAGGCAGCGTCAGGAAACCGACCAACGACATCCCAAGTTTCAGCGTCAGGAAGGAAAGCCCGGTCTGAAAGATGTTTCCAACCATCACCAACCAGTAAAACGAAAGAAACTCACGGCCGGTATTGCGCTCGAAGAAGACATGGAAATGGCCCTGCGTCACGTCATACAGATCGAGAATCTTTTCAGCGTGGTCGCTGAACGGCTCACCAATCACCCCACTCAAGTTATAAAAACGAAAGAAAGCCGCCAGCGCAAATGTAGCGATCAACAACACAGCCCAGGGCGTGATCTTGAACTGCCATACGTCGCGTCGCACAAAGTCGGTCACGCGCCGTAGGAACGGTGGACGACTGTGATCGTGAACCCAGGCCCCATACACAAACGAGGCAATGGCAGCCAGCCACAGAACCAAGTTGAAAAAGTTAAATGAATTTTCATTCGAGAGAGGCGGGCCAAAGAAAAGAAAGGCGAAAAATCCAAGAGCCAACCCGATGAGAATGAGACGGCGGTTGAACGTGGGCGAGTCAGGCTGGGGCTGGTTTTCGGGCAGCGGCTGCAGACGAAATTCCCCCACAAACCAGGCCCAAACCAGTAGGAACACTGCAAAAGCGTATAAAGCAATTGCCAGTGTATAGTTCCTGGCGGGCGGCTCAAGCCCGAATTGGGCAAACAACCCCAGCAATAACGCGGCAAGCGTCCGCCAGGGGAATTCCCTGGGAATGTTGATCGTCGGCCCCGGCTGGGTCTCCTCCGACAGTTCGGACGGCTGTCCAAGGAGTTCAGGCTTCTCGCCTGGCGCAGGAATTTGGATCTTTTCCTTACTCCATGGGTTCAGCCGGGATTTCAGGTAATCGAGAATACTAGGCTCATTCATGGTCATGGAATAAAACTCTCTCCCGAGGGATACGATAAATTAGCATCTGACGAACGCCTAATTTTATCAGACACGCCGTGTAATATAAAATGTATAAACGCCGCCTGCCTGCGGAACCGGTTCTTCATAATATTTCCGCAGCGACGCCAGGAGCGGCGACAGGTTCCAGGGTTGCGGAGCCAAAATCCAGCGCCCGAAGAGCCCTTTGCAGATCCAAGCCGGAAGGCCAAAATAGTGACCCCACTCGAGGGTTGCCTGGGCTGAGGGGGAAAAATAGTGCCAGTACTTCTCGATTTTGAACCCGGCGGCTTCCAGGCGTTGTGCCCAGGTATCCGGGTCGTCGCAGTGGTGGTGGCGCGAGATTTTGTTGAAGAACGCCCGGTAGGCGCGCGCCAATGGCTTTAGTCCAAGTTTATCGAAGAAGCGCGCCACCGACAGCGTCGGCAGGAAATTATGGTTGGGCACACAAAAGATGAACGGAGCGCCCGGTTTGAGCACGCGAGCCACCTCGACGACCACCGCATCCAGGTGCGGAATATGCTCCAACACCGAGTTGCTGATGGCAGAGGCAAAATAAGCGTTCGGGTAGGGCAGGTACGCGGCGTCCGCCTGGGTCAACAAATCGTAGACGCTGCGCGTGCCTGCTTCGTGGATGGGCAGCCACCAGGGGTCCACGCCCACGTCGAGCTTGCGATCAAACGTCAACTGGGCGAAATCGCCGTCGCCGCAGCCCACGTCGAGGGTCGGGGAAGGAATGTCGAGGTCCTGGTAAAAACGCGATTCTACGGCGCGCAGCAAACCGCGGAAATAGGGCAGGTCACGGATGTGGAGATAGAGAAAATCTTTCATAGTATTCGGCAAGGACACGATAAACCGCATCGTGTCCTTACTTTTTCAACCTTTCAAATAAGTTCTCGTACGCCACTGCCACAGAATCAGGGTCGTACGGACGCGCAATCTCTGCCGGGTCGCGGCGATACTTGGCGGGATTGCCTAAAATTTCCAGCACAGCCTCTCCCAGGGCTTTGGCATCGCCAATCGGCACCACCTGCCCCATGCCGGTCATCTGCACCGGGCGGCGAACGCCTGGTAGTGCGGAAGCCACACACGGAACGTTGTTCATCATCGCCTCGATCTGCACCAGCCCAAAGGCTTCGGTGGAGTTCAAACTGGGGACGACCAACACGTCCAGATTCGGGTAGAAGGCCGCCATCTGAACGGGATTCAAATTGCCGAGGAAACTCCATTGCCCGCGCGCCTCATATTCACGAATGCGCGGGATGAGTTTGTCGAAATACGCCTGTTCGCCCATCACGTTGAGATGCTGCCCGGCAAAGAGCACCTGCGCCTTCGGGTATTTCTCGAAGATGGCCGGCAACGCATCGAGCAGGATTTCCACCCCTTTTTCAGACGCAAAGCGTGTGGCCATGCCGATCACCGGGTGGTGCTCACCGATCTGATGCTCCTGCGCGAAGGCCTCCACGGCTCCGGCTTGCGGCGGCGGCAACTGGACCGGCGGCAGGATGGGCGTCAGCTTGTGCATGTAACGCGAGAGGAACGGGGAATGGTCGGCGTAATCCTGAGTGTACGTGACCACGTGATCGGCCAGCACGGCGGCGGAATGATTCTGCAAATCCACCACAGTGTTGACAAGGCGGTTGAACAATCCTACCGGCAATTGCAGGTCACAGTGATATGTGAGCACCGCGATTTTCCCCGTGAGGCGCGCGCGTGTGGCAAATCCGGGTGCGTCGAACTGCGGCAGGTGCAACTGCACCACATCGTTCTCGGCCACGTATTTCCAGGCCAGGAAACCGAAGGTCGGCATGAGCACGCCTTTGCTGACGCGCAAGGCCACCGGCGCACGCAGGATGTTGACGCCGTTGCGCACTTCCTGCGCCGAGGTGGATGGGTCGAAATGCGAAGTCAATACGGTGACCTGGTGCCCGCGCCGGGCAAAGGCCTCCGCCAGCCGTTCGGCATAGATCGTCAGGCCGGAGGTGTGAGGACGGTAATAGGTGAGGACGGTAAGGATACGCATGAATTACAAACCAAAGTTGAGATGATGGAGTAAAAATTTGTAACGGAAACAAGTCAGCATAAAACACGAGGTCTTTATAAAAATAAAGGTGGCAAACTATACCACCTCAAAACAACTCTTTGTTCGTGCTGACCCAATCGAACAACTGCCGGATGCCCTTCTCGACATCGTATTTTGGCGTCCAGCCCAACACCTTCCCGGCTTTGCGGATGTCGGCCACAAAGACCTTTTGATCGCCGGGACGCCAATCGCCGTACGCGACGGGAATCGGCTTGCCCAGGAGCTTTTCCAGCAGCGGGCCAAACTCGGTCCAGACGGCGAGCGTGTTCGTCGGTCCGCCGCCCAGGTTGAAGACCTGGCCTTTGACCTGATCGATCTGCTGGATGGCCGCATCGTAGGCGTCCAACAGGTCGTAGACGTGCAGCAGGTCGCGGATCTGTTTTCCGTCGCCGTAAATGGTAATCGCACGCCCCGTCACCGCCGCGATGACCATCCAGGCCACCCACCCCTGATCCTCCACGCCGAACTGGCGCGGACCGTAGATGCAGCTCTGGCGCATGACCACCGTCGGCAGGTCGTAGATGCGGCTGTAGTCGCGCACGTACTGGTCGCCGGTGCCTTTGGAGCAGCCGTAAGGGGAATGGAAATCCAACGGTTGGGCTTCAGACGCCCCGGAAGGTAGGTCCTCGTACTCCCAGCGGGCGGCTCTCTCGACCACTTTCACGTCTTCCATGCCGCCATAGACTTTGTTCGTCGAGGCATAGATGATGACCGGCTGGCGTCCGTTCAATCGCGCTGCCTCGAGCATGTTGAAGGTGCCGTTGGCATTGATCTCGAAATCGTTGCGCGGGTCGACGACCGAGGTGGTCACTGCCACCTGGGCAGCCAAGTGCACGATCACGTCCGCCTCGCGGGTGGAAGCTGTCAACTGGGCCGCATCGCGCACATCGCCGACCACCAGTTTAAAAGCCTTCTCGCCGAATTTCTCCTGCAACCATTTCAGGTTACGTGGCGCACCCGCACGGGACAGGTTATCGTAAACCGTCACCTTTTCGCCGCGCTCAAGCAGACGATAGACGTAGTTGGAACCGATAAATCCGGCTCCACCGCTGACAAAATAATTTCGAGACATAAAACGCTCCCTTCCAATGGGATAGAGACGGCCTGCGGGCCGTCCGGCGCGAAGCCCGTGGGCCTGGCGCCTAGTGCCGCAACTTTATAAAAGTGGAGGGCGCAAGGTCTGGTTTTCGAGGAAAAATCCAGAACGCAAGCCGACGACTTTTAAAGAAGTTGCGGTACTAGGGCATATTTTCTTCCTGCTTTTTGCCCGTCAACTGATGATAGAGTTCCATCAGCCCAATATCTTCACGCGAAAAACCGATCATACCGATGATGCCACTATACAAAATGTGCATGACATGATGTGTCACGGCAAAGGCCAGCGCAATGCCCGCCGAAACGCCAAAGACCGCCAGCGCCGCCACGATCGACCCTTCGAAAATGCCCAACGAGGAAGGCGCGGAGGGGATAGCCCCCCCGAAGGAGGCCACGCCCAACTCGAAGGTGGCGTACAACAGCGGCACCTTCTTAAGGAAACCCAGCAACAACACATACTGGGCGGCAAGCGCCGTCAGCCAGGAAACCGTCATCCACAACAAACTGACGATAAAACGGCGAGCGTTCATCAGCACGGCCAGCCCGTCGAGGAACGAGTCGACCTGCGGCAGCACGTATTTCTCGATCAGGCGCACGCGCCCGGCGACGCGGTCGAACCAGTGTCGCAGCGGCACACGGAAACGCGCCACAAAGTGCAGTGAAAGCATCCCGGCCAGCACCACGCCCAGGGTAGTCAGCGCAACCGGCCAGGCCCAGGCAACGCCCGACAAAACAAAGGGCAACGCCGAGATCAGAATCAACGCCGCAAAGGCCAGATCGTAGAAACGTTCGATCACAATGGCCGGGACGGCGTTTACCGTTCCCAGTCCGGTCTTCCGTCCCAGCAGGTAAGCGCGTCCCAGTTCTCCCAGGCGAAAAGGCAGGATATTGTTCAGCAGATAGCCTTGCATCATGATGACGAAAGAATCAGTGCGTGTTGGACGATCTTCGAGCAATGTGCGCGAGGCCAGCGAACGGCTGCCGGTGGATGCAAAGTAAAACACGCCATGCAGGAAGAGGAAACGCAGGTCGATGGTCACCAGCGCAACAGCCACCGTCCTCCAGTCTACGGCGCGGGAAAGAACAGCGATGAAGATAAGGCTGATGATGACGCCGGGTAACCAGCGACGGGCATCTTTGAAAATACGAGTCATATGTTGAATCACCACAAGGGGCGCTACGAATTTAGCTATTACCAGCGAAGCAGGAATTCGTCACTTTGCCTGCGAAAACTTGCGGCGTGCTCCTCGTTGAGGAGATAATGGCGAACGGTTAATCATGTTAAGGTATGTTATTCCGCGCCGAGTCTCAGCACGGCCATGAAAGCTTCTTGCGGAATTTCGACGTTCCCTACCATCTTCAAGCGCCGCTTACCGCGTTTTTGCTTCTCAAGCAATTTCTTCTTGCGGGTGATGTCGCCGCCGTAACATTTGGCCAACACATCTTTGCGCAACGCTTTGACATTGGCGCGACTGATGATGCGCCCACCGGACGAAGCCTGGATGGCAACGTCGAACAACTGGCGGGGGATGATGTCTTTCAGTTTGGTGATCAGCGCCTGGCCTTTGTGATAGGCATCCTTTTTATGCACGATGGCCGCCAGCGCATCCACCGGCTCGCCATTCACCAAAATTTCCAGCTTCTGCAACTCGTCGGCGCGGTACTCGGAAAATTGATAATCCAACGAGGCGTAACCTTTGGTGCGCGATTTCAACTCGTCGAAGAAATCCACGATCAACTCGGCCAGCGGAATCTGGAAGTTCAACTGTACACGATGCGGAGCTGGATATTCCTGGCTCTTAAACGCGCCGCGCCGCTTGATGACCAGATCCATGATCGGGCCATAATAATCCGTCGGGGTGATAATTTGGATCTCCATCCACGGCTCACGGATTTCGACCACCATGGCCTCGTCCGGCAGCTCCGCAGGTGAATCCACCAACAGCGTCTGGCCGTCACCCAGCATTACCTCGTACTCCACCGAGGGCGCGGTGAAAAGCACGTCCAGCAGGTACTCACGCTCCAGGCGCTCCTGGATAATTTCCATGTGGAACAGGCCCAGAAAACCGGCCCGAAAGCCAAAGCCAATGGCCTGCGAGGTCTCCGGCTGGTAAACCAGGGAGGCGTCGTTGAGTTGCAACTTTTCCAGCGCATCGCGCAAGTCGGTGTAATCCTCCGCGTCCACAGGGTAGATACCGGCAAAAACCATCGGCTTGGGATGTCGATACCCAGGCAGGGGCGCAGCCGCCGGGGCGTCGCTGCAGGTAATGGTATCTCCCACGCGGGCCTCGTGGACGGTCTTCAACCCGGTTGCCACGTACCCCACTTCGCCAGAACTCAACGCCTCGACGGGTTTGAGTGTGGGGGCAAAGATGCCCACTTCGATGGGCTTGACTTCCGTACCAACCGACATCATGTGCAGGGTATCTTCCGCGGTCACCACGCCTTCCATAACGCGCACATAACAGATCACGCCTTTGTACGAGTCGTAATGCGAGTCGAAGATCAGCGCGCGCAGGGGTTTGTCCGCCTCGCCCTTGGGCGGCGGTACGCTCCGGACGATGGCCTCCAGCACCTGATCGACGTTGATTCCGGCCTTGGCCGAAATGCGGATGACATCTTCCGCCTTGCCGCCCAGCAGCGAGGCGATGTCCTCGGCCACCTGATCGGGCTGCGCAGAGGGAAGATCGATTTTGTTGATAACGGGGATAATTTCGAGATCGGCGTCCAGCGCCTGATAAAGATTCGCCAGTGTTTGTGCTTCGATGCCCTGCGTAGCATCCACTACCAACAGCGCCCCCTCGCAGGCATTCAACGCGCGCGAGACTTCGTACCCAAAGTCGACGTGGCCGGGAGTATCGATCAGGTTCAGTTCGTAGTCTTTGCCATCCAACGCTTTGTAGGCCATGCGCACGGCGGAGGCTTTGATGGTCACACCCTTTTCGCGTTCCAGGTCCATGCTGTCGAGCACCTGTTCGGTCATCTCGCGTTCGGAGATCGTCCCGGTCAGTTGTAACAGGCGGTCGGCCAGCGTGGATTTGCCGTGGTCCACGTGGGCGATGATGCAGAAATTGCGGATGTGCTCGGTCATAGGCTAGGCGGCTAAAGTATACCCGAAATGCCCCCGAAAGAATCGATTTTTGGGGATTCCTCGAGAATCGCCACAAAAGCGGCCCGGTGTGGGGCCGCGCTGCGAGATTCGTCCAAGCGCTACTGAAGTTCTGATCGAGGTTCATGTGCGTTGGTTTGGTCGCCGCTTTCCTGGTTTGGCCTGCTGTGTTCACTGCGGCTACAGGCGCTTCTTATCGCGCTAAAAGCGCGCTGTAACCGCAAGGATAATCGATCAACTCATAAAGAGAAACACGCTCCTCAATGAATAAAGAACGGCTCTTCTGGAACCAGCAGAATGAAGTGAATTTGTTGAGGCGCAGCGCCCCCACCCCAACATCTACTTCTTACGCCAGGAACCAAAAGCATCCTTATTTTCCCGTCAACTACGGGAGAACCCAAAGAACAAAAGAGCAGGTCTGATAAAAATACCAAGGATGGGTGGGGAAACTGTGGGGTTTTGAGCAAATGACTCTGCCCAAAACCCCACAGGGATTGTCCAACCATGTCGCGCGCCCGCTGGAAGCGGGTCTGGCTGGCATTTGGTATCTTCTCTATTATAGAGACGCAAATTCGCCAGAAGATACACATGATTTTCCAACAATTTTATAAGGTGAAAGCAAGTCGATCTGCCTGCAACCGAACAGAGTCCCCCATTGGCGTCTTGCTGCGCTTACATCCTTTCAAAGAACGCATGCAGCTTTCGCAACGTCTGCTGCCATTCGGACTCGGCGTCCAGCTTGCGATGGATCTCTGTGTTGCGTCGGCGCATGATTTCCAAAACGCGTTCGTCCTCGCCCGCGTCCAGCCAGAAACCGTGTTTGTTTTTGGCACAAAAGTCGAGGTGCAGGTCGTACAGGCGGTATTGAAATTCCTTTAACGGCAGGTCGCACACAGGGCAGGCGAAAGCCGTCTCTACTTCGCGATGCACCAGCGAGCCTTTGTGCGGGTCGTCGTCGAAAGCTACATCTTCCAGGCGGTCGAGTTCGTCGAAATCCAGCCACATACCGCGGCAGTTCGGGCAATAATCGACCTCCATCATGCCTTTGTAGTATTTCTTGACCAGGCTGGCGCTGCACTTCGGACAGTTCACCGAGGCTCCTATTTGGTAACGATCACGCCGCTCCAAAAAGGATGGAAGCTGCCGCGATTGTTCATTTCGCCAATGGTGACCACCACCTGCGTGTTGGGGTCGAATTTATTCAATGGCGTGGTGCCTGCCACCGGTTGTAGCTTGTCGACGGTGACAGACTGGCGCAACATTTCGGGATTCCAGCGTTGGGAGTAGAGGTGGTGACCAACCTGCACTCGCACGTAGTTCGGGTCTCCAAAACTCCCGTTTTCGAATTTGTAGTTGCTGGCATCAAGCACGAAGCCCTTGCCCGCCGGAATCTGGTAATAATAGTTTTCTCTTCGGTAGTGAGCTGCATCGACCTTCAAAATCGGCAAATATGCCGGCTGGAACGCCCCCGAACACCCCGTCAACAGCCCTAAAAGGGCAAATCCTATCAACAACTTTCGCATTTCAACTCCTAAGACCAAGTGTTTCGACCAGGTTTTCCAGAGATTCCCCAGCTTCGTGGGGGCGCAGCCACGCCAGGAATTCGGTGTTCCCTTTTGGGCCGAGCAGCGGCGAACGGATCAGGCCCATCACGCCGAATCCGGCCTGGTCGGCAAAGGATAGCACATCCAACAGGATGCGACGGTGCAGTTCAGGATCGCGAATGACGCCCTGCCCCTTGGCCGACTCCTTGCGCCCGGCCTCGAACTGCGGCTTGACGAGTGCCAGCACCTCCCCCTGATGCTGTCCATTGACGAGGGACAGCCAGTGACGCACCACCGGCAGCAGGATTTTCAATGAAATAAACGAGGCATCGATGGTCACCCATTGGACCGCTTCGGGCAGCGCTTGAACATGCCGCGCGTTGGTGGATTCCATCACAACCACGCGCGGGTCAGAACGCAGCTTCCAGTGCAGAACGCCTTTGCCCACATCGATGGCGTAGATTTTTGCCGCGCCGTGCTGGAGCAGGCAATCGCTGAATCCGCCGGTCGAAACGCCGACATCGGCAACGGTGCATCCCTGCGGGTCAATGGGGAAGGCCTGCAAGGCGGCTTCCAGTTTCTCGCCGCCACGCGAGACAAAGCGCGGACCCGAATCCAGGTTCAGATCGACCCCCGATAAAAAGGCGGTGGCCGGCTTGAAAACAATCTGTCCATCTACGCGCACCTGTCCGGCCATGATAACGGCCTGCGCTTTGCTGCGACTCTCTACTAATCCACGCTCGACGAGCAGGAGGTCTAGTCTTGTCTTTGGCACAATTTTATTTTACCGCTTTTGCAAGCCGCATAAACCACCGTTCACCGTACGATTTACGGGTAAAATAGCGCCATGCTCACCGCCCTGCTCAAAACGATGCGCCCGCGCCAGTGGACAAAGAATGGCTTCGTCTTTTTTGCGCTGATCTTCGATAAGCAGCTCTTCCACAAAACCGCCTTTTTACACACCCTGGCCGGATTCATCCTGTTTTGCCTGGTTTCCAGCGTAGTCTACATTATCAACGACATCAGCGACATCGAAGCCGACCGCCAGCACCCGCAAAAGAAGAAGCGTCCGCTCGCCTCGGGACAATTGCCGGTTAGCGTGGCCTGGGCGGCGGCCATTGGTCTGACCGTGGCGAGCGTGCCGCTGGCTGCCTTCCTCTCCACAGGTTTTCTGGTGGTGCTGGTTGCCTATCTGATCATCAACCTGGCCTACTCCAAATGGCTCAAGCTGGTGCCGATTCTGGACGTTTTCGTGCTGGCTGCCGGTTTCCTGCTGCGCGTCGAAGCCGGCGTCACCCTGATCGTCGTCCAACGCTTTTCGCCCTGGCTGTACGTGGTCACCATGCTGGGATCGTTGTACTTAGGCTTCGGCAAACGGCGCGCCGAACTCAACCTGCTGGCCCAGGGCGCTTCCTCACACCGCAAAGTGCTCGAAGGCTACAGCATCCCGCTGCTCGACCAGTACATCACCATCGTCTCGGCGGCCACCATCCTGTCCTATTCGCTCTACACCTTCTCGGCCCCCAACGTGCCGCCCGACCACAGCATGATGCTCAGCATCCCCTTCCTGGCGTATGTTATTTTCCGCTACATGTACCTAGTGCAGATGACAAACCAGACTGGCGCTCCCGAGGAAGTGCTGCTCACCGACCGGCCCATCCAGATTGCCATTGGGCTGCTCGGACTGACCATCCTGGCCGTCTTCTACCTTTTCCGATGAGCACCGCCTCCGCCCCCGGCAAGATCATCCTGTTCGGCGAACACGCCGTCGTCTACGCGCGCCCGGCGCTGGCCGTGCCAGTGACACAGGTGAAGGCCAGCGCGGATGTCTCACACAGCGACCGCGCGGGAGTCTGGATCGAAGCCCCCGATGTTGCCTTGCGCGCCGAACTGTCCACGCTCGAGCCCACCCATCCGCTGGCCGCCGTTGTCCTGAGCGTTTTCCAATCCCTGAACGTTGATTCGCCCCCCGCGCTCAAAATTCACATCACTTCGACCATCCCCGTCGCATCAGGACTGGGCTCCGGGGCAGCCGTCTCGGTGGCCGTCATCCGGTCCTTATCTAGCTTCCTGGGCCATCTTCTGCCGGATACGCAAGTCAGCGCGTTGGCTTACGAAGCCGAGAAACTATATCACGGCACTCCTTCGGGCGTCGACAACACCGTCATCACGCACGCGCGCCCGGTCTACTTCCAAAAACACGCCGACGGCAACGGGGCTGACATCGAACCTTTTCGCGTGGGGGCGCCCTTCAGCCTGGTGATCGGTGATACCGGCCTGCCCGCCCCTACGAAGGAGGCTGTGGGCGACGTGCGCAAACTGTGGGAGTCTGACAAGGCCCGTTGGGAAGTGGTCTTCCACGAGATTGGGCAAATCGTCCGGGAGGCGCGGGAGGCTATCGAAAGCGGTCACTGCACCGCCTTGGGCCCGCTAATGGACGCCAACCAGGCTTTGCTGCAAGAGTTGAACGTCTCCTCGCCGGAACTCAACTGGCTGGTGGAAACGGCGCGCGCTGCCGGGGCAGGCGGCGCTAAATTATCGGGAGGCGGTCGCGGGGGAAATATGATCGCGCTGGTCGATCCACAACGTGCGAAACACGTCGCAGCGGCGCTACGCGCAGCCGGCGCCAGGCGCACGCTCATTACTGTCGTAGGCTGAAAATGGATCATCAAGATTACGTCGCTTTATTACGTCCTGCCAACCTGCCGCCCGGCGGCATCTGGGCGGATTTCGGCGCGGGGGCCGGCGCGTTCACGCTGGCGCTGCGTGAAATGCTTGGAGCACAAGCCGAGATTCACGCCGTGGACAAAGACCGCGGGCGCTTGTTTGAACTGACCTTCACCTGGAAGTCCCATTTCGGTGGAACGGAACAGTTGCACACCCTGGCGGCAGATTTTTCACGTCCGTTGGCGCTGCCGCCGCTGGACGGCGTGTTGATGGCGAATTCGCTGCATTTCTTCAAAGACAAGGAAAAGCCCTTAAAGCAGGTGCGCGCCTGCCTGAAGCCGGGCGGCGCGCTGTTGTTGGTCGAATACAACGTCGATACGGGCAACTCCTGGGTGCCGCGCCCGCTCAGTTTCGAGACCTGGCGCACGCTGGCTCCACGCGCCGGTTTTACAGAGCCGCGCCTGCTGACGACACATTCATCCACCTTCCTGCGCGAGTTCTACTCGGCGCTGGCCTACAGGCAGGAGGGGTAAGAAAGGCGTCGGGGGAGTTTCAGAGCAGCAAGCTCAAGTTTTATGGGTGCATCTCTGAAAATTAGGAAAGGTGCTTGACAAAAAGGCAGCCTCGCGTAAAAGTAGATGGTCTATAAACCCTACTCAAAACGGAGGCTACCGATGGAATTTTGCCACACTGACAGCTTTT
>JBJKRF010000082.1:0-40167 GCA_046704785.1 Anaerolineales bacterium
ACTCGCATCCCGATTTTCCCCCTGTTTTTAGGCCCTTTGTGGGGCAAAGAGAGCAAAATTCACTCACTTTTGGGTCTAAAATGGGGCAGCTTTGGTACGAAAAAGAGTTCTCCGACAAGCTGCTAGAATGGCATTAGTCAATGAAACCCGGTTCCAACTGGATCATTGGCCTGAACTTTCCCAACTTAAACGCAAGAGGCCGCTTCGACTCGTGATCGAAACAGCCTACGTGCGTGGAAACGCTTTCGTGGCTGCGGAGCCAACCTTTGCGTTTCAGCCTTTAATAAGGCCTCAGTCGTGTACCCCCGAACGGGGGTGTAACTGCGGGGAGGGCGGGATTCGAACCCGCGGCTGAGTCAACCCCAGCACTCACTTAGCAGGCGAGCCCAATCGGCCTCTCTGGCACCTCCCCAGGTGCTTGCTCGATGACCAGCGGAGGGAGTGGGATTCGAACCCACGTGGGCTTGCACCCAACCTGTTTTCAAGACAGGCACCTTCAGCCGCTCGGTCATCCCTCCGAGCGCAACGATTTTACCATAAGATTGCCATGAAGCCCTCTAGAGCGCCAGACGTAATCTTGGAAACTCATCAAGGATTCCAGCTCTGAAAGAGTTCCCGCAGATTCCAATGAACCCCTGAAAGTTTTGCCGCCAACTGCGACAAAGTTGGTATAATTTACGCCCTATGAAGTACCATATCTGGACCGAAGGTTGCCAAATGAATGTAGCCGACTCACAACGGGTCGGCTCATCGCTGGAGCATTTGGGCTACACCTTTACTGACAGGGCCGAAGAAGCCGATGTTATCGTTTTGAATACCTGCGTCGTGCGCCAATCCGCTGAGGACAAGGCTTACGGACGCTTAAGTTCGCTGCGCCCGCTCAAGCAGCAAAACCCCAACCTGGTCATCAACCTGATGGGTTGCCTGGTAGGCGTGCGCGGGCATGAGAAACTCAAAGCGCGTTTCCCGTATGTGGATGTCTTTTCCCCGCCCTCCGACCCCGGCCCCTTGATTTCGCACCTGACCCAGGGTGAGATTCGCTCCTTGGAAGATGCGGAAACTACCCGTCGCTTTTTGACCATGGACGAGGAGTTGACTCTGCCTGTGGCCGAACGCGGCAAAGCCGTCTCCGCACATGTACCGGTTGTCTATGGTTGTTCACATGCCTGCACTTTTTGCATCATCCCTTACAAACGCGGCGTGGAACGTTCCCGTCCTGTAGGCGACATCGTCGGCGAGGTGCGTTCACTGGCCAGGCAAGGCGTCT
This sequence comes from Anaerolineales bacterium, assembly GCA_046704785.1. Taxonomy (GTDB): domain Bacteria; phylum Chloroflexota; class Anaerolineae; order Anaerolineales; family Villigracilaceae; genus JBJKRF01. The sequence continues at coordinate 1,268 of JBJKRF010000082.1, forward strand.
GTGAAGTAACCCTGCTTGGGCAGATCGTCGACCGCTACGGCAAAGACATCCCCGATGGCCCGAACCTGGCCGGACTGCTGCGCATCGTCCACGAGGTGGAGGGCATCCAGCGTATCCGTTTCCTGACATCGCACCCGAATTACTTTGGCGAAGAACTTATGGATGCAATCGCCGAACTACCTAAAGTAATGCCGCACATCGAACTGCCCATTCAGGCCGGGGACGATGCCGTACTCGAAAATATGAAACGTGGGTATACCCAGGGAGACTATCGCAGACTTGTCGACAAAATTCGTGAGAAGATTCCCGGCTGTTCCATTGCCACCGACATCATCGTTGGTTTCCCCGGCGAGAGCGAAGAGCAGTTTATGCAGACCTATCAAGTGCTGGCTGATCTGAAGCTGGACGTGGCACACCTGGCGCGTTACTCCGTCCGTGAAGGGACGGTGGCCACGCGTCGCATGGTGGATGATGTCGACGAGACGGAGAAAATGCGCCGCTTCCGTATGCTGGAAGAGCTCCAGGAGCAGATCACTGCCGGAATCAATACGGCTTATCTGGGGCAAACCGTCGAGGTGCTGTTCGAAGAGAAAATCAAAGGGCGCTGGAAGGGGCGTACACCCACCAACAAACTCGTCTTTGTCGAAGCGCAGGAGGACCTGCAAGGCAAAGTTCTGCCCGTCGCGGTCACCTGGACGGGGCCCTGGTCGATGCAGGCCAATTTGCTACGGCAAAGATTGCCAGTTACACTGTAAAAATGAAGGTTCATTGGGAATCTACGAGGTTCTCTTACCACGGGAAATCCCAAAGACTTAAAATGAAAACTCCCCGTTTCGGCGGGGAGTTTTGGTTTTTGCTGTTAGGGGAATTGTGAATTGATCGTGCTATAGGAATTTGCAACAACAGGACCCAGCACGGCGAGCGCAACGAAAACCACCACAGCGACAAAAACGAGAATCAATGCGTATTCAACAAGCCCTTGAGAGCGCTCGGATGCATATAACATACAGCTTGCCTCCTTTCTGGAAGAGATTAAATCGGCTCTTCGGGGTTGTGGAGCGAAACTCCATGACATTACAATGTTCGCAGATCGCACAGGGGTTCTCTTTAAACGCTGTGGACTCTGTGATGGAAATATGAACAACCCCCACCAAAGGCCGAAGAACCATTAAATCATTGTACAGTTTTTGTTTCCCCTTTTCAACGCGCATTCATTGCACCTGCGATTCGAAATCTGTAAGGTGCACTCGAAATAATTTGCTGCTTTTTGGGCTTGACCGTTCCAAATTATTGTGGCACTTCGTTGCCTTTTTGCGCCCCCCGGCTTTGCGATTGGGCATAAGCGCATAGTTCCTGCAACGGGCAGGACGTACAATCCGGTTTGCGGGCATGGCAAATTTCGCGTCCCAGCCGGATGATGTTCAAGTGTGCCGCGTAATAACTCTCTGGCGGAAAGAGCGACTCCATGTGTGGGTGCGCCTGCTCGACGCTCATCGACGCAGGGTGCAGACCAATGCGCCCCGTGACACGATAGACGTGCGTGTCGACTGGAAAGGCCGGGCGTCCCAGCGAAAAACACAAGACGATGGCTGCCGTTTTGGGACCGACGCCCTTGAATTTGGTCAACCAGGCGCGCGCCTCTTCCAGGGGCAACTCTTTCAAGAAAGACAGGTCCAGGTTTTCGCGTTCGGCAGTGATCTCGCGCAGCACGGTCTGGATGCGCGGGCCTTTCTGGTTGCCCAGCCCGGCGGGACGAATGGCCTCGACGACTTGCTCCGTCGGCGCATCGCGCACCTGCTCCCAGGTGGGGAAGCGGCGACGCAGCGACTCAAAGGCCTTGTCGCGATTGGTATCATTGGTGTTCTGAGAAAGGATGGTCGAGACCAGTTCGTCGAGCGGCGGTAGCGGGTTGCGCCAGGTGGGTTCCCCATAAAAATCCAGGAGCCGTTGGTGCACTTGTAGCGCACGCTGTCGCAAATCGGACATCCCGTGCTCTTCTTCAGGAGATTGGCGAATGTTCATCGAGTGTGAAGATCGGGTAGCTGCGGCCCACGTTCAGATTCCGGTAGTTGTGCAAGGTGCGTTCCGGGCCGTAGAGCGATAGGTGTTCGAGTTGGGTTTCCGTCAACGCGCCGAGGATTTTGAGAATCGCCAGTGCCACGGCGTGTCGCGCCCGCCCGGATGGATTCCCGTCGCGCAAGCTGCCCTGGGAGTCACCGTCGCTGATTTTAATGGCGACGCCGATTCCGGGGGAGTCCGGGCCTGACGCGCCGGGTAATAATCCCAAGGCCTGGTAGCCCTCCGCGCCACCTTTGGAGAGAATCTGCCCGGCACCAGCGTCCATCAGCAGCGTGTCGAAACGACCGGGGCCGGCCACCATGAAAGCATAGGTCGTCATGGCCTGGGTGATTGTGCGACAGGCCGCGGCGCGTTCGGGCGTGAGCGCATCCGGTTGACACAGGCGGGCGTAGGCCAGGGCGGCGTTGTAGAGCGGAACCGCAAAATTGGGCGCGGAGCAGCCGTCGATTCCGCGTTTGACCTGGTCGACGGGCAGATCGCACATCTCGGCGAAGGTCGCCAGGATACTTGCCTGCACGGGGTGCTCCGGGGCGATGTAATTTTGGATGGGCAGGTTGCGCAGGCGGGCGTGTGCCAACATGCCGGTGTGCTTGCCGGAGCAATTGTGGCGATAGGGTGTGGGCGCTTCGCCGCGCGCGATCAGCGCGTTGTGGGTCTCTTCATCAGACGGGGCGTGGACGCCGCACATCAGGTCGGACTCGCGCACGCCGATTTTGGCCTGTAGCCCGCTGACGGTTGCCACGTGCTCGTCGGTGCCGGAATGCGAGGCGCAGATCAAGGCGATTTCTTTGGGCGTCATCCCAAATTTTTCATGCCCGCGCTGTTCGATGAACGGTAGCGCCTGGAAAGGTTTTGCGCTCGAACGCAAAAAAGTGACCGTCTGCGGATCGCCAATCGAGGCGAGCAGACGGCCCTTTGAATCGACGATGGCAGCCGCGCCGAAGTGGACGGATTCCACGATGTGCCCGCGGGTCAATGCAAAGACGGGCTCGTAGGGAGTTGTCACGTTTATTCCTCTTCTGACTCGAGGCTATTGGATAAATTGTAGTATCGGGTGTAATAATGCCGTAAGCCGTAGGAGATGCGTTGGGAATATTGCCGGCTGCGGTCCGCAGGGGCTTTGACGGAAGATAATAACGAGGGGATGAGCCCTTCGGTGGCTTCGACGCCGGCTTGTTTGTGGATCAGGTTTTCCAGTTTCTCGTGTAACTTGGAGAGCAACTCACGTTGAGATTTCACCACTGCCTGGGAGACGACTCCGCCGCGCCCACTGACGATGATGAAGTTCTTGTAATGCGGCGCGAGTAATTGATCGAGCGATTCGAGCCATTGCGGCAGGTCCGCAGAAGCCAGGAACGGTGGCTGGTTTTTGAGCACCAGGTCTCCGACGAAGACAATGCCGTTGGCGGGCAGGGTCACCCAGATGGCGCCGGAAGATGGGCCAGGGTGGTGTTCCAGGATGAGCGGAAAGCCTTCGTTCCAGTTGATTTCCATGTGGTTGCTGAACGAGATTTCAGGCGGCGCCCAGCGGACGCTGCCCAACCCGACCACCGACTCCCAGTCGGCGCCGGTTTCTTCGCCTTGAGCCTTGAAGGTATTCGGACGGTTGCGGAACGTCTGGGCGGTCTTTTCATGAGCGATGACCGTCGTGTCCATGGCGCGCACGCCCAATGTCCGGTCGGGGTGCGCATCCAGGTTGATCAGGATACGTTCGACGCCCCCGTTGATGTTCAGCAGCGCCGCGCGCCATGAGCGTCCGTCTTCGGGTGAAGGCGGCGCGTCCACCTGAATCAAGCCATGGGGGAGTGCGATCGCTCCCAGTGTCACACCGGGAAACTGATCTTCAATATAAACCTGGTCGGCAATCGCCTGCATCGAAACTCCTTGGGGTAAACTGGCTCAAGTAAAAACCTTTCCAATGTGACTGTCACCTGGCGCATGGCAGCAGGGGAAAGGCAATGGCATGCGCAGCCTGCCGTGCTGCGGTTCTTTTATCCTTCTATGGCGACGGGCAGCGTGAAGATAAAACGCGAGCCTTTTTCAGCGCCCTCTTCCACCCAAATCTTGCCGCCATGCCCCTGTACGGCTAACTTGCAAAAAGCCAGACCAACGCCCAGCCCGCCGGGCCCGCCCCGTGCTTTCAGACGGGTGAACTTGTCGAAAATGCGCTCTCGGTCGTTTTCGGGAATGCCCGGGCCGTCGTCTTCCACGTAAAAGCGCACAAAATTATCTTCCTGGACTGCGCCTGATGTGATGTTCCCTTTGGAGGGTGTGTATTTGGCAGCGTTCTCCAACAGGTTGATCAGTACGCGACGTATCATGTCTTCATCGGCCAGCACTTTGGGCAGGTTCGGTGACAGCTTGAGTTGGATGTTTTGGTCGCGTCCATCTGTTACGGGTGCTACTACTTCCAGCGCATCCTTTAGAAGCGAGTCGACCGTCACGGCCTGACGCTGTCCGACCGGCTGATTCTGTTCGAGCCGATTCAAGTCGAGTAGCGAACTGATTAGGCGTTGGATGCGCGCGATCGAGTTGCGCGCAATGCGCAGGACGGGCTCCGCGCTGTCGCTCTCCGTTTTGGGAATCAGCCCGCTCAACAGCTCAATGCTGGAGACGACGTTCGCCAACGGCGAGCGGACGTCGTGATAGATCATGGCGGCCAGGTCCTCGCGCAGCGCGTCCAGGTCTTTGCGCACGCTGATGTCGCGCAAGATCCATTGGATGGACTCGGCCTCGTTGAATTCCACTTTGCGGGCATACACTTCAACCGGATGGGTGCCCCCGTCTTTGTCGTACAGGGTCGATTCGTACATCGTGGCAGACTCGCTCAATTTCTCGAATTTACGTCCCGTCTTGCCAAAGTTGACCTCGTGCATCTGCTCGATCAGGAACTGGCGCAAATCTTCGGCGCTGTGCCCCGAAAGCTGCGAGGCCTGCCGGTTGACCTCGATGATCTTGCCTTGCAGGTCGGTGATCACGATGGGGTCGATGCTGTCTTCGAACAGGTCGCGGTAGCGCTTGCGGGTGGCGTCCAGGCTTTCGAAGAGTTGTGCGTTTTGGATGGAGGTGCCCGCCAGGCTGCCCAACCCCGTCAGCACGAGCAACGCATCGGGGTCCAGTATCTTTTCCGTTGGGTTGAAAGCTTCGATCACGCCGATGACTTGCCCCTGGACGTGGATAGGGCCGCATACGACCGCCCGGATTTTCAAGTTGGGGATGCGCTCACCCTCGGCCAGGGAGGTGTCGTCGGGGCGGATGGGGAGAAAAATGCCGCGTCCCTCCCGCATGACGATTCCCACCACGCCTTCCTGCGCCTTGACGCGCTTGTTCTTGATCTTGTCGGCTCCGGTGCCGGCAGCTGCGCAAAAGACGATGTCTTCGCTGGCGGCCTCTACCAACCCTAAAACGACGGTCTCCACCTGGAGGGCGTCCTTGGTTTGCGCGAGAATATGCTCGAAGACATCCTCTGTGTGGAGCGAGGAACTTAACTCCACAGCGCTTTCGGCCAGCGCGGTCATCACGCGCGCCTGTCGCTGGCTTTCCGCGTACAGACGGGCATTCAAAACGGCCACCCCGGCCTGGTCGGCGATGGCCTGCATCAGTTCCAGATGATCGTTGCCATAAGAACCGGGCACCGGGTGGACGATGGTCAACACCCCTACCAGTTTGTCGCGCACCAGGAGCGGCGCACAGATCGACGATTTCGCGCCAGAACGGTCCAGGGCATCGTCCTCGCGGCGTAACCAGCGCGAGTCCTTGGTGGTGTCGGGCACCAACGCAGCCTTCCGGTTGCGCACGACCCATCCGGCCAGGCCATGTTCCACCGTCTCGCGGAGTTGCCGGGTCGTGTTTTCTCGCAATTGATTTCCGTACACGATGGCAGATTCAACCGCCTCGCCGTTATCGTCCAATACCACCACGCTGCCGCGCTCACCGCCTACATTGTTGATCGCTGCAAACAGGACGCGGGTTAGAACTGTCTTTAAGTCGAGCGCAGTCGCGAATTCGCGACTGACTTTGTAAAGCAATTCAACTGTGGATCGTTGGTCTTGGAGCATGGTCGCCTCTACAAATATTTCAGGCCAGAGCCTGTATTAAATAAAACCACCTTTTCGTGCCTGCCCAACCAACCTTGCGCCAATAAATGTTTTACAGCCGCCAGGGTTGCGGCCCCTTCGGGTGCGGCAAAAACGCCTTCGCCGGCAGCGATTTCCCGCTGGCAGGCGAGAATCTCCTCGTCGCTCACGGCCAGCGCGATTCCGTTGCTCGCGCGGATGTCGCGCAGGATCAACCGGTCGGCAAACGCGCTGGGGACTCGCAAGCCCGCCGCCACCGTCTGGGCCCCATCCCAGAACTGCGCCCGGTCTTCTCCCTGCTCGAAAGCGCGGACGATGGGCGCACACCCCGTTGCCTGGACGCTGACCATGCGAGGCCGTTTCTTGCCGATCAGCCCCAACGCTTCCAGTTCGATGAAGGCTTTCCACATGCCTACCAGGCCCGTCCCGCCGCCGGTAGGATAGACGATCACGTCCGGCAGGCCCCAGCCAAAGGATTCGGCCAGTTCCAACCCCATCGTCTTTTTCCCCTCGCAGCGGTAGGGTTCTTTGAAAGTCGAGACGTCGAACCAGCCGTGTTGTGCGGCCTGTTCGCCAGCCAGTTTGGCTGCGTCTGAGATCAAACCATCCACCAGTTGCAGTTCCGCACCGAAGGCCCTGACCTCAGCCTGATTCGAGTGCGGCGCATCGGACGGCATGAAGACGTGCGCCCGTGCCTGACCCCGGGCGGCGTATGCGGCCAGCGCGCTGCCAGCATTGCCGGCTGTCGGGATGACGAAGTCGCGGATGCCCAGTTCCATGGCGCGGGAGACTGCCAGCGCCAACCCGCGCGCCTTGAAAGAACCGGTCGGGTTGTTCGACTCGTCTTTGATGTAGAGCTGCCCCAGTCCTAGCTGTTCGCCGAGCGCCTCGGCCTTCAACAACGGCGTATCCCCTTCTCCTAACGTCAGGCGGAAAGCCGGGCTGCGGACGGGCAAAAGCTCGCTCCAGCGCCAGATGCCACGCGGACGTTCGGCCAGGGCCTCGGGCGTCAAGCTGGCTCGCACCCGCTGCATATCGTAACGCGCGTATAACGGCGAACGGCAATCCTCGCAGAAGGTTTGGCGTTGTTCTGCGTCGAAGGTCTTGCCACATTCCGGGCATTCAAGATGGAGAAGTGCGCTTTCTGGGGCGTGCATGCGTTTAGAGTATAGCACAATTGCTTGTAAACATTCGTCAGGGAACAAGAGGCAGGGCCTTTCTCAAAGTCGTCCTATCCTACTGATTCCCAGAGAACCAGAAAACCAAAGGGAACAATGGCTCTCCGGGAATCGGCGTGATAAAGCAGATTTGTGAATGTGTAGGCAGGAGCGGGTACAATAAGGTATGGAAAATTCCGATTGGCGCGACATGCTGCTATCCTGCGGCGTCTTGGCGCTGACAGCCGGTGTGTTCGTCAGCGTCTTCCTGACTTTTGCGATGATCCTGATTTTGTGGAGGTAACATGGGCCTCGACGTAAGCCGTATTCGGGCCTTGTGTTTCGATGTGGATGGCACCCTGAGCGACACCGACAACCAATTCGTCGATGTCGTGGCGAAATATTTCCACCCTTTTCGCTTTCTGCTGCCGAATCACGACGAGTTTCGCGCAGCACGCCGTTTTGTCATGTGGGCCGAATCGCCCGCCAATGCCCTGATCGGAATCCCCGACTGGTTGGGCCTGGACGACGAACTGGCCGCGGTCGTGGAATGGTTCAACCGCCGCCATCCACGCCCGATGAAGCACTTCTTGTTGGTGCCCGGCGTCGACGAGATGTTGAAACAACTTCAGGGTCACTACCGGCTCTCGGTGGTCAGCGCGCGGGACGAGGAAAGCACCCTGATGTTCCTCGACCAGTTCGGGCTGCGCCCTTATTTCGAGGTGGTCGTCACTGCGCTGACCGCAGAACACACCAAACCTTTCCCCGATCCGATCCTTTATGCTGCGAACAAATTGGATGTGGCGGTCGAAGCCTGTTTGATGATTGGCGACACCACGGTGGACATCCGCGCTGGGAAGGCAGCCGGCTGCCAGACGGTTGGCGTGTTGTGCGGCTTTGGGGAAGAGCCCGAACTGCGCAAGCAGGGCGCGGACCTGATCCTACCTTACACGCCGCAGGTGGCCGATGTGCTCCTGGGGAATGCAAAATAAGTCATCCGTTTGTCCGTTTTGTTTCGAGTTTCATCTTTTGGGGTGAATGTTGTCCGCGTTTCCCGGTATTGTCATCCAGACAGAAAATTCAGCTTTTTAAAATGGGCTGCGATCATCTCACTCCATGCCAAAACAGCCAGTAGAAAGAGATAAAACGCTGCGCCTTTTAGAATGAAGGTTGGGATTGCCAGCAACACCGTGCCAAGCGTGTATCCCCATAACGGTTGCCAGCGCGGGTCGCGGCGGAAAGCCAGGCTCAAGAAAAACAAGGCGGGCAGCAGCGTCATCCCCAACAAGACGAACGACAGGTCGTGGATTTCTCCATGCCAGGTAGCCGGCGTGCTGCGGATCGTCGGGTCGGTAGTGAAGCTCAACCCGGCCAGCGCGATTCCGGCCAGCGCCAGCAACGTTGTTCCCAGGCGCGCGGAGCGGCTGACGCGTAAGGCTTCGCGCAAGCCGAGTGCAAAAATTACCAACAAACCGCCGCCCAATAGGAAAGTCAACGCCATTAGCGGCCCATAAGGTCCCAGAGCCAGCCCACTGGGCCAGTCGAAGGTCGGGGCCCGAAGCGGGTCCCAGCCCAACGAGCGCATGAAATCGTACTGGGCAAACGTCAGCCCGGCGACGACGCCCACAAACAGGAGCGGGCCGAGGCATCCGGACAGGAGTGCCAGGCGCAGAAAAGGCCGGGAGGAGCGCATCAGCCGTCGTACAGGTCGGGATTCTTGAACGGGATCAGCGCCAGCGCCACCGGCTGTTCGTAAAGCGCCACACGGTCGACCGCGTCCTCGGTCAGGATGCCGACCGCGCCGTTGGCCTGTTTGGAGTTGCGACGACGAAAAACACGGTCGTCGGCCTCGCCCAATTCCACGCCCTGCTGGATCAATTCTACGATGGCAGGGGGTAAAGGAAAGCTGGCCGAACGACTCTCCCCCATGCCGCCCTCCCGTTTCAGGACGATGATCCAGGCAAAAGCGGACATCTGCCCATCGAGGGTGTCGATTCCGCCTTCGATGCCGGCCCAGAAATCGGCCTGCGGGGCCGCCTGGGCGGCGTTGCGCGCCCGATTCTGCGCTCCCCGACGGGTCTCCTCGTCGTTCATCGGTTGATGGGCGACTCCCGATGGGACAGAGACTCCCGATACGTCGAAGTGCTCAACGGGGAACATGCGCTCGAAACCTCGAACGACTGCCTCGATCTTGACCGGGTTGCTGGATGCAACGACGACTTTCTTCCTTGGGGCTATATCCATCGGAGTCTCCTCGTCAGGTTGGCTGCACCTGCGGCGCTTTGACGCGCTGCGAGGCGACCACCCATAGCACGCCTAACAACAATCCGCCCAGCAGGAAGGGCACCGGTGCGCCCAACCATTGGAACAGACTGCCGTAGAAGAGCGGTGCGATGGCGTTGCCGGCGCTGTAAAAAGAAGACGAGACGCCCAACACGCCGCCCGTCTCCGTCTGGGCGGCGGCTTTGGTGATCAGGCTGTTGATGGCGGGTTGCAAGACTGCACCGCCCAGGGCTGCCGGGAAACTGGCGAGTAACAACCAGACGCCGCCCAGCCAGCCTTTGTCGGCCTGGTTGGGTAGGCTGACGTTCAGGCTTTGCAGACTGCTGTTTTGCCCTCGCACACTGGCGGAAACCTGCGCCTGGTTGTACCACGGCACGGGCACGCGTGGTGTGAACGAAGTCAGGATCAGGCCAATGGAAAGCGTTGCCAGCCCCATCATCACCAACCAACGATCGCCTTTTTGCTTGCTCCAACGTCCGATGAAAACGACTTGGACGAGTACGATGAACAATCCGGCCAGGACGAACAACCCGGACGTACTGGTGGCGTCCATGCCCAGGCGGTTGAGGGTGAAGAGTGAGAAGAGTTGCTCGTAGCCGCCAAAGGCCAGTTGCTGCGCGAACATCAGAATCAACAGAACGCCCAGCGTGGGACGTTGCAGCGACTCGAACATGGCCTGGAAGGAAAAAGTGCGCCGCACACGTTCCTTTTTGGCTTTCTCGGGGTCGAGCGTCTCCGGCAGCCAGAACGCAGTCAACAAAATGGAAGCCAGCGAAAAGACCGCGGCTGCCACGGCAACGGCCTGGTAATTTCCGCCGGTTGCTGCCAGCACGGCGAAGGCAATGATCGGGCCCATGATGAAACCCATCCCGAAGGCGGCACCGATCAATCCCAAGCCTTGTGTCCGCGTTTTTTCGTTGGTGCTATCGCTGATGACAGCCTGGGCCGTGGAGATGTTCGCACCGGAAAGACCGTCCACGATGCGTGAAAGGAACAGCATCCACAGCGTGTTGGAAAACGTCAGGATCAGAAAACCGATGAAGGTCCCCAACTGGCTGATCAGCAGGATGGGCCGCCGTCCAACGCGGTCGGAGATGCGTCCCAAAGTGGGCGCGCCAACAAATTGCATCAAAGGGTAACTGGCGCTGAGTATCCCGACGGTGATGGCATTCGCGCCGAATCGTGCAGCATATAACGGTAATAATGGAATAATGATGGAAAGGCCCAGCAGGTCGACAAACATGATGACGACCACGGGCAAAATCTTCTTAAAGTCCAATTTCTCGGATGGTGCCTCGTTGTTTTCAGCAGAAGTCATGAGTTCTCCAGGAAAAGTTTGGGGGTCTCTGAGAATCAGTGGAGCGCAGCGGATTTGTGCGTCTGTGGTTTAGGATACTGTTTAGAACAGGCCTGTTACATGCAGCCAGCGCGGCCAGCCAAGTGGAATTCCAACGCCCAGGATAATCAGCAACAGGGACAGGCTGAAAACGATCAATGTATTGCGCGTGCGAGTCCGGTCGTCCGCCTGACGCCAGCGCGCGCTACTGTGGGCTGTGGCAATCGCCGCCACCATAAAGCCGACATGCTCCCAGCGGTAGGTCGGGAAACCCGTTTGGGAGAAACCGTCAAGCAGGAAGTAGAACAACCCGATGAGCGCTTGCAGATCCAGAAAACCGGTCAGGGCCGCGACGAGTATGCCGGCGCTGCGGTCGAAAGGCAGGTTGCGCGCCAGTCCCAGCGCGAGACGGATGATCGCGGCCAACGCCACCAGCACGACGAGCCAACGAAAAACAGAATGGATGGTGAGAATGAGGATCATAACAACTCCTGAAAGACGGTCTCCTCTTAGGATGCGGCGTTAAGCTGGTGCATCAACTCGTCCAGCCAATCCAGTTCGGCCTGGAGATGTCGCTTCTGGTGTGAAAAAATCAGGTCGAGGCTTCCGCCGTGTGCCGGGATGGCGCACACCTCGTCCAGGCGGGCCTGAATCTGGCCCCGCTGGGTTTCCAGCAGCGGTAGGGCTTTGTCCTTTGTCAGGCTATCGAGGAAAGCCAGCCCAACATCTGCGGCGAACTCGGAAGGCGTATACTGCGACAAGGCCTCGTGCAGCAGGCGTTGGAAGGCCGCTTCGCCGCTGTCTGTCAGGTGATAAATGCGTCGCGGTGGGCGCTTGCCTTCCCGACCGGTTTCGGCAGTGATCCAGCCGTCGCGGTGCATTTGGTCAAGCAGATAGTAGGCGGTCGGCTTTTTTAGGTCGGTGCATAGCGACAGGTTGTGGTCGATGAATTCGTTGAGTTGGTAGCCGTGCATGTCCTGGCGTCGTAGTAAGCCGAGCAGCAATAGCTTCTTTTCCATAAATATTCGAATCAGGCCTTCGAGAATCTTTGAATAGTCAGAATTGACTAATTGATGCGGATTATACCCCCGGCTTGGTTGTTGTCAAGCGACACGATTTTGACCCTTGGGAATTTTTCCTTCGCGCTCATAAGAGCCCCCAGATTTTGACGCGGCAAAAATTGGAGAGCACGTTATAATGAAAGCGAGGAGTTCGCCATGTCCCCTGACCTGGTTCTGAGCGAGAAACGGGGCCGCGTTGGCCTGATCACGCTCAATCGCCCGGAGGCACTCAACGCACTCGATCCCAGTTTGCTCTCCGGGCTGAACGAAGCCCTGCGTAATTTTGATACAGATGAGAGCATCGGTGCCATCGTATTGACCGGCTCAGAGCGCGCTTTTGCTGCCGGGGCCGATATCAAGACCATGGCCGAAGCCAGCGAAACCGAGATACGCGAACGCCGCTTCATCAGCCTGTTCGATGGTTTGCGTAGCGTGCAAAAGCCACTGATCGCGGCGGTCAGCGGGTTTGCGCTTGGCGGTGGCTGCGAGTTGGCCCTGGCTTGCGACATGATTGTGGCTGCTGAGAATGCCCGCTTCGGTCAGCCCGAAGTGACGATCGGCGTTATCCCCGGCGCGGGTGGCACGCAACGCTTGGCGCGCGCCATCGGCAAAGCCTTGACGATGGAAATGGTGCTCAACAACCGCAGCCTGTCTGCCGCCGAAGCCGAACGTTTTGGACTGGTCAACCGCGTCGTCCCAACCGAACGCTGCCTCGACGAGGCCCTGGCCTTGGCAGCCGAAGTGGCAGCGCGCGCGCCGTTGGCCGTGCTTGCCGCCAAACAGGCGGTCAATAACGCCTTCGAATTATCTCTGTCTGATGGGCTGGCAGACGAACGCGAGCGGTTCTATCAGCTTTTCTCCAGCGAAGATCAGAAGGAAGGCATGCGCGCCTTCCTTGCGAAGCGCAAACCGGTGTGGAAAGGGAAATGATGACCGCTATTTCACAGATCGAAGGAACAAAGATGGCGAATGTCAACTACGAACAACTGCGGCGGGCCTTCAACGACATGGGATTGCAAGAGTTCCCCGTCCTCGCGCACGCCTCGCTGCACGCGTTCGGCCACGTCGAAGGGGGCGCCGATACGGTCCTCTCGGCGCTCTTGCCGAACGTCGGCGCGCTGATGATGCCAACCCACACCTATGCTACGATGATTACCCCCATGGTTGGCCCGGCCAACAACGCCGTTGTTTACGGGCGTCGCCAGGATACCAATCGCATGGCCGAGTTTTTTTCCCTTACCATGCGCGCCGACCGTTTGATGGGTTCCGTTGCTGAGGCGTTGCGCCGGCGCCCCGAATCCAGGCGTTCGAAGCATCCCATCTTGTCTTTTGCCGGCATCAACGTGGATAAGTTGCTGCAAACCCAAACGCTTGACGAACCGCTGGCGCCCATTGGCGAACTGGCAAAGAATGAGGGACGTATCCTATTATTGGGCGTCGACCATACCTCGAATACGTCGATCCACTATGCCGAAAAACTGGCGGGACGCAAACAGTTCATGCGTTGGGCGCTGACCGACGATGGGATCGTGGCCTGCCCCAGTTTCCCAGGTTGTTCGATAGGCTTTCAGTCCATTGCGCGAGATGTAGCGGGGATCACGAAGACCTATCAGGTTGGCGATGCAACCATCCAGGTGCTGCCCGTGCAAGGCTTGGTCGAGGCCGTCGTCCAACGCTTGAAGAAAAATCCCAAAGACTTGTTGTGTAACGATTTGACCTGCGAACGCTGCAATGCGATTCGGGCCGGATAAGTTTTCTCCCCTTTGAAGTTGTCATAAGGGGGCATACAATCCTATTGGAAATTCGCCAAATCTCAAAGAGCTGCTGATTTTGCTGTAAAATCGTGCCGTGAAGAAATCACTCTTCGAGCAAGTTTCGATCTTGCCTCTATTCTGGGCCTCGCTGGCATTTTTAGGAGGCATCGTCTTTGCCAGCCAGGTTGCTTTGCCGATTGCATTGTGGTTGGCGTTGGCGATCTCCCTGGCAGTGGCGGCGTTGGTCACACGCCTGGTTGCCCAGAAATTTGCATTACAACTGGTCGTTTTCTCACCGCAGAAACTGTACGTGGTGCTCCTGGCCCTGATCGCGTTTTCCTTCGGCGCGGCGCGCTACGAATATTCGCGCCCGGTGGTCGATGCCAGTACGATTGCCTATTACAACGACATTCCCCGCAAAGCCTACGTTACCGGAATTTTGATCCAGCCTCCCGATGTGCGTGATACCTACGAAAACCTGCGCGTGGATGTGGAGGCCATCGACACCGGCCAGGGTGATGTGCCGGTGCACGGCACTTTGCTCGTTCGTCTCAATGATATCGTCGATCTGCAATATGGGCAGCGCATCCGTGTGCGCGATTACGTCAAGACGCCGCCCTCGGACGAGGAATTCTCCTATCGCGACTACCTCGCCTTGCAGGGCATTCATTCATACATGCGCACATACACAGTCACCGTCTTGCCGGGAACGCGTGCCAACCCGTTCTGGCAGACTTTGTATCGCCTGCAAACCAGCCTGTATAAACGCATCTATACTTTGTTCCCTGACCCCGAGGCCTCCTTGCTGGCCGGTATCCTGCTTGGACTCGATAACAATATCCCGGCAGATATCCAGCAAGCCTTCAGAAATACCGGGACGGCTCATATCATCGCCATCTCTGGATTCAACATCACCATCATCGCTGCGCTTCTCGTGATGCTGTTCAGCCACTTTTTTGGCAAAAGACTTGGTTCCCTGGTGGCGGTGGTGGGCATTATTGGGTACACCCTGCTGGTCGGCGCCAACCCGTCGGTGGTGCGGGCCGCCATCATGGGCACGCTCGCCATCCTGGCCGAAGAACTGGGGCGGCGTAACGCTGCCCTGAACATGCTGGCTTTTGTGGGCATGATTATGGCGGCCATCGATCCTTTCGTGCTGTGGGACATCGGCTTCCAACTATCTTTCGCGGCCACCCTCGGCCTGGTGCTCTACGCAGGGCCGCTGCAAACCGCCGCCGAATCCATCCTGAAGCGTTACCTCCCTGAACCTGTTGTGCAAAAGGCCGTTGGCCCGGTGACCGAATATTTCCTGCTGACCTTGGCCGCACAGGTGGCGATCCTGCCGCTCACTGCTTACTATTTTGGGCAGGTCTCGCTTATTTCGTTTCTTGCCAACCCCTTCGTCCTGCCGGCCCAGCCGCCCTTGATGGTGCTTAGCGGGCTGGCCGTATTGCTCAGTCACGTTTCCCTGCCCCTGGGAAAATTGATTGCGGTCCTGGCCTGGCCGTTTGCGGCCTATACCATTCGCATGGTGGAATTTTTCAACGGCTTCCCGAACGGTGTTCTGGCCCTGGGCAGTTTCAACCTCTTTTACGTCTTCCTATTCTATGCGCTGTTGATCGGGCTCACCCTGGCCGGCTCCCGTTTGATGGCGCTACGCGCCAAAGTGGCTCCCGGCTTCGGGTTGGTCTTTCTGGCCGTGCTGAGTGTCATCGTCTGGCGTTCGGCGTTGAGCGGCCCCGATGGAAGGCTGCATGTCACCTTCCTGGACGTGGGCTCCGGCGATGCAGTGCTCATCAAGACTCCTCAGGGGCACTTCGTGCTCATCGACGGCGGACCAAGCCCTTCGGAGTTGGCCGATCAAATTGGACGGCGCCTGCCGCCCTTCAACCGCCAAATCGATTATCTGGTGATTGCCTCCACGCAGGAGAACGAAGTAGCCGCGCTCCCACGCCTGTTGCAAAACGACCATCCCACCAACGTATTGTGGAGCGGCAACATCCAGGCTTCATTCTCGTCTGAGCAGGTGAATACCCAACTCAAGCAGCAGCATATCCCGGTGAAGATGGTGCAGGCCGGCGATGATCTCGACTTGAGCGAAGGCGCGCGCCTGCGCGTCTTAGGTGTGACCACGCGTGGGGCGGTGTTGCTCGTCGAGTGGCAGAAGTTTCGGGTGTTGCTGCCCTTCGGGATCGACTTCGACCTGTTGAGCAGCTTCCAGCAGGGCAAAACCATCGGTTCGGTGACGGCGCTCTCCCTGGCCGATAACGGTTATGCCCCTTCCAACCCATCGGACTGGCTTGCCAATTTGGACCCGCAACTATTCATCTTAAGCGTGGCGCCCAGCGACCCCAATGGGTTGCCCGATCCGGCCTTGATCCAATCGTTGGCTGGAACCAATTTGCTGCGCACAGATACCAACGGGTGGGTTGATCTATCCAGTGATGGCCAGAAGATGTGGATCACCGTACAGCACAAATAAAACAATCGGGGCAGAAAGAATCCTGTCCGGAGGCCCTGAGCCAAGCCCACATTTTGGAGAAGGATAATCCGATTGTCGAGAATCCCGCTGACAATCGTCACTATCAGTACCCTTGACGGAGATGCTATAATCCGCACGGAGACATTTTTAGCCAAGGAGACAAGAGATGGCATATACGAACGTGAAAGTCCCCCCTGGTGGGGAAAAAATTACAATTAAGGAGGGGAATTTACAAGTTCCGGACAACCCGATCATCCCCTTCGTGGAAGGCGACGGTACCGGGCGTGACATCTGGCGCGCTTCGGTGCGGGTGTTCGACGCCGCAGTGGAAAAGGCGTACGGGGGCAAACGTAAGATCCACTGGATGGAAGTCTACGCCGGCGAAAAGTCCTTCAAAATGTTCAAGAGTTGGCTGCCCGATGAGACCACCGAAGCCTTCAAGGAATTTCTGGTAGGCATCAAGGGCCCGTTGACCACACCCATCGGCGGCGGCATCCGTTCGCTGAATGTGGCATTGCGCAAATTGCTCGACCTGTATGTTTGCCAGCGTCCGGTGCGATATTTTGACGGTGTGCCTTCACCGGTGAAACATCCTGAATATGTCGACATGGTCATCTTTCGTGAGAACACCGAAGACATTTATGCGGGGATCGAATTTGCCAACGGCACCGACGACGGTCAAAAGTTCAAGCAATTGTTCAAAGAAAACTTTCCCAAGGAATACGCCAAGATACGCTTCCCCAATACCAGCGGGATCGGATTCAAACCGGTATCGGTGGAAGGCACGGAACGCCTGGTGCGCTCGGCGATTAAGTGGGCTTTGCTCGATAAACGCCGGTCGGTCAATCTGGTGCATAAGGGCAATATCATGAAATTCACCGAAGGAGCGTTCAAGGATTGGGGATATGCCCTGGCTAAACGCGAGTTTCGGAATGAGATCGTCACCGAGCGTGAAACCTGGATTCTGGCGAATAAAGAGAGAAATCCAGACCTGACCGTGGAAGGAAATGCCCGTGTGATTGATCCTGGTTACGAGATGATGGCGCCCGATAAACAGGCCGAAATTTGCGCCGAGGTGGAAGAGGGCCTGAAATTGTGGCAGACCCATGGCGACGGAAAGTGGAAGTCCAAGTTATTGATTAAAGATTCCATCGCCGATGTGACCCTGCAATTCGTGCTCATTCGTCCGCGCGACTATGATGTGATTGCGACGATGAACCTCAACGGGGATTACCTGTCTGACGCGTTAGCCGCGCAAGTAGGCGGCATTGGCATCGCCCCGGGAGCGAACATCAATTATGAGACGGGCCATGCCATCTTCGAGGCCACACATGGTACCGCGCCCAAGTATGCCGACCTGGATAAGGTCAATCCTGGTTCGCTTATCCTCTCCGGTGAGATGATGTTGCGGTACATGGGCTGGACAGAGGCTGCCGATTTGATCGTCAACGGAATTCAGGGTGCCATCCATGCCCAGACGGTTACGTACGACTTTGCGCGCCTGATGGAGGGCGCCACCGAAGTCAAGTGTTCCGAGTTTGGCGACGCGATCATCAAGCACATGAGCTAGTACCGCAACTTCCTTAAGTTGTAGGGGCGCGTTCTGGATTTTTCTCGAAAACCAGACTTTGCGCCCTCCACTTTCATAAAATTGCGGCACGGCTAAGTTTAATGAGAACAACATTGGTCATCGACTCTATTTTCCAATGATTTAACATCGCGACCCAGAGCAGCACTGTTTTTTCCGACTCTTTGGGAATTTCTGTACAGAGGGAGAGAGATGAGAGTGCTTTTCGGATGCCCGAAAAGCACTCTCATCTGCGCCCTCAACTACGGTGATTCTTACGGAATCTTTTGCCAGTGCTGGAACACCGTCGATGCGAAGCCTCTACGGTAGTTCCGGTGCGAGAGGAGAAACAGATGTCCAGTCTGAGAACCACATTGTTCGGGTACGCTGTTTATCGTGGGCAGGAAGGACAGCTTGCTTTCCTGCTGCATCGTGTCATGGGGGTGGGAACATTGCTTTTCCTGATAATACATATTCTGGATACTGCGACGGTTTACTTTGCGCCGCAGTTCTACGCCGAGGTGATCGGCCTTTATCGTGCGCCCCTATTCATGTTGGGTGAAATCGGGCTCGTATTTTGTGTAATCTTCCACGGTGTGAATGGACTTCGCATCATCGTCTTCGATATGTTCCGACCGGCATGGTGGAACCTCGACGACACACCCCGGTCCGTCCGGATTACGCTGGGGATTGCTATTGTCTTGTGGCTGCCGGCGACTGCAATTATGGGGTACAACCTGTTACGCTACAGTTTTGGCCTGTTCGGCGGCGCGTAGGGAGGTTCCCATGACGCTGACACGTGAAGTCAAGATCAAGCCCAATTACGAGACCATTGCCTGGAAGTGGATGCGCTATAGCGGCATTCTGCTCATCCCCCTGGCCTGGGTCCACGTCTTGATCCAGGATGTGTTGGTGGGCGTCCATCATGTCGCGCTGGATTACGTGGCTTTGCGTTGGTCGTTCGTCGGCTGGCGTGTTTACGACTTCTTTCTGCTGGCGTTTGCCTTTGCCCACGGCATGAATGGTCTGCGCCAGATTTTGTTCGACTTCGTGCAAGGCGAACGCGCCCGTAAGGGATTGAGCTGGTTCCTGCTTTTTTTCTGGTTGGCGCTGTCCGTTGTCGGCGTGGTTGCCATTATCGACGGCGTTCGGGAGCCGTAGAGTCCTTTTCGGGGCAACTCTGCGTTCATTTGGCGGAATCAGTTTACGGGGCATGTGGCGTGCGCGGCGCCATAGGGAATGCCAAAGAGATCGTTCCCTGATTCGAACGATTATGTCAAAAGAGGTAAAATAAAGTCGGCTCTCCCGTTCATGGCGGGAAAATCTGAACCACGACGGCCAGAACGGTGCACGAAGGAGGAAATTCCAAGGTTTTGCCCGCTTTTTCCTTCGTGCTCGTCGTGTCCTTGGTGGTTAAAAGAATGGTTTCCCGTTAAAAACGGTTGAGCCATAAAGTCGTATTGTAAGTAGAGTACATCAGCGTGCCATTATTTTTGCCGCAAGGAAGCCCAAACTATCTATGCGTGAGATGATCTTTCTTATTGAAAGAGTGCACTGGGAAAATAAGGGGCGTTTTCTCACAATATTTATTTCAAGGAGGCCAGGATGCGCCTGAGTAGAAATGTAAGCCTGGGTACGGCGCTGCGATACCAGGGAAAAAGCCCGATGCTGGCGTTTATTTTGCATCGCATCGGAGGGGTGGCTTTATTTATCTTCTTTACCATATACATTTTGGCGCTGGCAGGCGTACATTCCGTTGATGCTATTTTTGGGAACTGGCTGTTCCAGATCGTTATTCTCTTCTGCGCGCTGTTCCATGCCATCAACGGGTTACGCATTACCATTCTCGATCTGTGGCCAAAACTGATCGAACACCAGCGCCAGGCCATCAATGTGGAATTTGTGGTCTTCGCGTTGGTATATCTTTTTGCCGTATTTACCGTTTTGCGCGCTGCGTTGGGAGGTTGACATGGAAACTACAAAAGGGAAAAATCTACCTTTGTCCAAGCGCGCTGCCAGTTTCGAAACGGTGATGTGGTTCTACACCCGCTTCTCCGCGCTGGCGATGTACGCTTTCATTTTGGTGGGATTTATCGCTGCGCTGATTGTCAGTGCTCAAACGCACGCAAATCTGGCCGACATTTTGCGCTGGGCCTTTTTGCCTAATACGGTGGCCAATCCGCTGTCTGTGGCTTCCTGGGTTAGCGTGCTCGTCAAGTTAATGGTCACGGCGTTTATCTTGGTGCTCTCCGCCCATGGGGTGCACGGCATCGTGGCAATCGCATACGATTATCTCGTCCCATCCACCGGGCAGCAGATATTCCGTAACCTCATCATCGCATTCTTTGTGGTCGTGAATGCGATTACGATTTATGTTATCTGGATTTTATAGGACCGCAGAATGAATAATCATCAATTCGAAGTCATAGTCGTCGGGGCAGGCGGCGCTGGCTTGATGGCCGGCCTGTACGCCTCCCGAACTGCCAAGACGGCTGTCATCAGTAAACTTTATCCCACGCGTTCTCATACCGGCGCGGCGCAAGGTGGAATCAGCGCGGCGTTCGGAAACCTGGAAGAAGATAAGCCCGAATGGCACACGTACGACACCGTCAAAGGTTCTGATTATCTCGGCGACCAGGACGCCATCGAGTTTATGTGCAGTGAAGCCATCGACGCTGTGCTGGAACTCGAACATATGGGCCTGCCTTTCGACCGCACGGCGGAGGGCCGCATCCAGCAACGCAATTTTGGCGGCCACACCAACAACGTGACGGGAAAACCCGTCCGGCGTGCCTGTCACGCTGCCGACCGTACCGGCCACATGATCCTTCAGACGCTGTACCAACAGTGTTTGAAGAACGACGTCAATTTCTTCGACGAATACCAGGTGCTCGATTTGTTGATCATCGATGGCAAAGCGGCGGGCGTGGTTGCCGTGGAGTTGGCAACCGGCGAGTTGCATACCTTCCACGCCAAGGCGGTCATTTTCGCCACCGGTGGACACGGTCGCATCTTCGAGATTACGTCCAACGCCTACGCTTACACCGGCGACGGCGCGGCCGTCTTGCTGCGGCACGGCCTGCCGTTGGAAGATATGGAATTCTTCCAGTTTCACCCGACGGGCATCTATAAGATGGGCATTCTCATCACCGAGGGGGTGCGCGGCGAAGGCGGTGTACTGATCAACGGCAAGGGCGAACGCTTCATGGAGAAATATGCCTCGCATGTCAAAGACCTGGCATCGCGTGACGTGGTCAGCCGCGCCATGTACCTGGAGATGCGCGATGGGCGAGGCATCAATGGCAAAAACTACCTCTACCTGGATGTGCGCCCCGAAACCGTCAATAAATATGCAGCCACCGACGGGCGCACCCGTCCCGACGGTTCACCGTACGTGGTCACCGGCGAGGAACTCCTTAAGAAACTGCCCGATATTATCGACTTCTGTCGCGTATACCAGGGTGTGGACCCCATGACCCAGCCCATGCCTGTCCAGCCGACGGCGCACTACACCATGGGCGGCATCCCGACCAACAAATTCGGCGAGGTGATTACCGACGACAAGCAGACGGCTTTCCCGGGGCTGTACGCTGCCGGTGAGTGCGCCTGCGTCTCCGTCCATGGCGCGAACCGCCTCGGCACCAATTCCCTGCTCGACCTGGTGGTGTTTGGCAAGCACGCCGGCCTGCGCGCTGCGGAATATGTAAAATCGGTGGATTTCCAGAAGTTGCCGGACGACCCGACAGCCGGGGCGCAGGCCCAGTTTGACGCGCTGCGCAATGCGTCGGGGAAGGAGAACGCGTTCGACATCGCTACCGAGATGAAGAAGACTATGTTCGACCTGGTTGGCGTTTTTCGCACCGAACAAGGCATGCAGCAAGCCGTGGCCAAAATCGGCGAACTCAAGGAACGTTTCCGCCACGTTCGCATTGAGGATACAGGGAAAATCTTCAATACCGAGTTGCTCAATGCCTGGGAACTCAGTAACATGTTGGATATTTCTGAGGTGGTGGCAACCTGCGCTTTGAATCGGAAAGAGAGCCGCGGCGGACATGCCCGTGAAGACTATCCTGAGCGGGACGATGAACACTGGATGAAACATACACTGGCTCGTAGAAAAGATGGAAAGATCGTCATCGACTACAAACCGGTGGTTTATACCAAATATGAGCCCAAGAAGCGCGTTTATTAGTAGGACTCTCCCGCAATGAGAGCGAAGAACGCTCTGGTCATGTGAAAAAGATCAATCGGAGACAGCCATGGAAGTAACGTTAAAAATTTTTCGCTATAATCCTGAAAAAGATGAGAAGTGGCACTACGAGACCTACACGCTCGAGGCCGAGCCGACCGACCGTGTCCTCGATTTACTGGAACATGTGAAGGGCTATTTCGACGGGACGCTTTCTTACCGGCGTTCGTGCGCGCACGGCGTGTGCGGCTCGGACGCTATGCGCATCAATGGGCGTAACCATCTGGCTTGCAAGACGTTGGTGCGTGACATCGGCGATAAGATTACGGTCGAGCCGCTCCTGGGCTTGAAGGTTATCAAAGACTTGATCGTCGATATGGAGCCGTTCTTCGATAACTACAAAAAGGTGCTGCCGTATTTCGTCAACGATAGCCCACTGCCCGCCGACGGCAAAGAGCGCCTGCAGTCGCCCGAACAGCGCGCCCGCTTCGACGACACAACCAAGTGCATTCTGTGCGCCGCCTGCACCACCTCCTGCCCGTCGTACTGGGGCAGTGAGGACTATCTGGGTCCGGCGGCCCTGGTGACTGCCCACCGTTTCGTCTTCGACAGCCGCGACGAGGCCGCTTCTGAGCGCCTGCAAATCCTGAGCGAAACGAACGGCGTCGCCCGCTGCCACACCGTTTTCAACTGCACCATGGCCTGTCCGCGTGAGATCAAGATCACCAAGGCCATCGGCGAGTTGAAGCTGGCGATGGTCACCGGGAAGATACGCTAAATCCTTTTTCAGTGACGAACAAAGGCGAGGTTTCCAGTGGATTTTTCCAGCCGGCACCTCGTCTTTTTTATTTCTCCGTGAATTAGATGAAACGGATTTGTGGGTGTGGATGGCAGTCGTGTAAAATAGGCCTATGACCGTGCAACGCAGCATTTTCGAGACCCCGTTCCCGCTCCAGCGGAAAGCGACCCTGGCCGACGGGGTTATTTTATTAAGTATTGCGGCCTTGATGTACGCTGGTCTGACCCTGGCAACCGAGTACGTCAGCCAGCCGGCCAGCGGCGTACAAATCTCGCTGGCACCCAGCGCTCTGCCGGTCTACACCCTGTATTCGTTGGGACGCATGTTTGCCGCCTACGTCCTATCGGTGTTGTTCACACTCGTTTACGGGCGATTGGCCGCTCACAATCGCCGCGCCGAACGCATTATGCTGCCGCTGCTCGACGTGTTGCAGTCCGTCCCGATCCTGTCCTTCCTGCCTGTCGTACTGATTAGTTTCAGCTCTTTCATGCCTCAACGCCTGGCAGCGGAGTTGGCTTCGATTATTTTGATCTTTACCTGCCAGGCCTGGAACCTGACCTTCGCTTGGTATCAGGCGCTGACCACTATCCCCAAGGAATTGCGCGAAGCCAGCGCCATCTTCCGGCTGAACACCTGGATGCATTTCAAAACCCTGGAATTGCCCTTCGCCGCCCTCTCGCTCATCTGGAACTCGATGATGTCGTGGGCCGGCGGTTGGTTCTTCCTGATGGCTGCAGAAATCTTCACCGTTGGGCAGGAATCCTTCCGGCTGCCGGGGCTGGGTGCCTACCTGCAAACCGCTGCCCTGCGCGGCGACATGGGTGCCATCGCCTGGGGCCTGGCAACATTGGTGTTCGTCATCGTTGTTATGGATCAGTGGATCTGGCGGCCCTTGTTGGCCTGGGCTGACCGCTTCAAGATCGAAATGGTGGAGAGCGACAATCCGCCGACCTCCTGGTTCTACGACTTGTGGCACAATGCCCGCCTCGTCGGCTGGCTTCAAGAGCGGCTGGTGACGCCTGTAACGGAATGGTTCGATGCCCTGACTGTGCGGCGTTACCCAATGGGCAACCTGTCGGGATACGGCGACGACAAAAGCTCCGCCCTGGTGGTTTCGATTGCCGTCCTGGGTGGAATTGCGCTGCTTTACGGAGCCTATCATGTCGGACTCACCCTGATCCTGCTACCGTTGAACCAATGGATTTCCATCCTGGTCGGCGTAGGCGCCACCATGCTGCGCGTGGCGATTTCCCTGATTATTGCCCTGCTCTGGACGGTCCCGCTGGGGTACGCCATCGGCTCAAATCCGCGCGTGGCAGCCTGGCTACAGCCCGTTGTACAAGTCATCGCTTCGTTACCGGCCACGGCCCTTTTCCCGGTACTCGTCGCAGCGCTGGCAGTGTTGGCGGGTGGTTTGAACCTGGCCGCCATCCTGCTGATGTTGATGGGCACCCAGTGGTACTTGCTGTTCAATATCATCGCCGGGGCGGCTGCCATCCCGCAGGACTTGAAGTACACTAGCGCCCTGATGGGGCTCAAAGGCTGGGAGCGTTGGCGCACGCTCATCCTGCCGGCGCTGTTTCCCTTTATCATCACCGGATCAATCACCGCCGGTGGCGGGGCCTGGAACGCCAGCATCGTGGCTGAATATATCCAGTTCGGCGGCAAGATCTTGCATGTAACCGGCATTGGCGCGGTCATTGCCGAAGCGACCACCGCTGGGAATTATCCCCTGCTGCTGGCTGCCACCTTGAGCATGATCCTGACGGTGGTGCTGATCAACCGGCTGCTGTGGCGACGCCTGTATCACGTCGCAGAAGACCGATTCAGAATGGAGTGAAGGATGACCGCTGCGACCCTGCTCGAACTCCGCAATATCAGCCAGATGTACGGCACCGGCGAACGCCGCTTTACCGCCGTCCAAAGCGTGACGCTTACGCTGCGTGAAGGCGAGTTTGTTACCCTGCTGGGCCCTTCCGGTTGCGGCAAGAGCACGCTGTTGCGCATCATCACCGGCCTGAACCGGCCCGCCAATGGCGTCGTGCTCTACCGCGACAACGTTCTGACCGGGGTCAACCCGCATGCCACCATCGTCTTCCAGACATTTGCGTTGTTCCCCTGGTTGACCGTCCAGCAGAACGTGGAACTGGCGCTCAAAATGCACGGCGTGCCGCCCTTGGAACGCGCCAAGCGCGCGGTGGAACTGCTCGATAAAGTTGGCCTGGATGGTTTCGAGAACGCCTATCCGCGCGAGCTTTCGGGTGGGATGCGCCAAAAGGTGGGCTTTGCGCGCGCCATGGCCGTGGAACCGGAACTGCTCTGCCTCGACGAGCCGTTTTCCGCCCTCGACGTGCTCTCCGCCGAATCCCTGCGCGGCGAGTTGCTCGAGCTCTGGACGGCGGGTGCCATCCCCACCAAGGCGATTCTGATGGTCACGCACAACATCGAGGAAGCCGTCGAACTGGCTGACCGCATCATCGTCATGGACAAGGAACCGGGGCGTGTGGTCGCCGATTTGACGGTGCTTTTGCCGCATCCGCGCCAGCGCAAATCCCCCGATTTCCTTGCCATGGTCGACCAGGTCTATGCCACGCTGGCCGGGCAAACCCAGCCGGAAACCGAAGAGTTGGGCACCGCGCCTGGCGAGCCGGGCCGTACGCGCACCCTGCCCGACGTGGCCGTGGGCAACCTGGCGGGGCTGCTGGAGGCCCTGGCCGACAAGCCCGACGACCGCGCCGACATCTACCGCTTTGCCGAAGAACTCAAAGTCGATTCCGACCATATTCTGCGCCTGACGGAGGCCGCCGAGCTGTTGGGATTCGCTAAAGTCGAACAGGGCGACATCCAGCTCACGCCTTTGGGCCAGACCTTCGCCGACGCATCCATCCTGGCTCGCAAGGAAATTTTTGCCACGCGCATTCGTCGCCTGCCCATCTTCCGCTGGATTTTGAGCCTGTTGCAAAAATCTGACAAACACGAGTTGAAAGGCGACGTGATTCAGACCGCGCTCGAGCTGGAGTTCCCTGCCGAAGAAGCTCAGAAACAGGTGGAAATTGCCGTCAACTGGGGCCGCTATGCTGAACTATTGGCCTACGACGATGGCAGCGAGATCATCTACCTGGAAGAGACGACCGGAGAGCAATAAAAATGGCCGTCCCCGGCCTATCAGTTTTATTACCAATCGTTAATTTCTCCCTGGCCCGAAATATGATATAAAGTAATCAAGTGTAAGTGCACCACTCGAACTACGCACGCACCTGACACGTGGATGACCGCACGTGACACCTTTCAGACAGGCAGGTACGCAACCATGATCATTTATATTTAGTCTCCTCGTAAGCCGCTGGATTCTGGGGCATGGATGGCGGCGCAAGTAGCCCAAAAATTTCTTTCATAATGAACCCATCGGGAAATTTCCCGTTTGAAGCACAGGTAATAACCTATGAGTCAACAACGCCGAATTACAGACGATTTGGACGCCCTGTTGGGAGTCTTGCCACAATCGATTACTAAAGCAGTTCAAAAATCCAATAATTATGACAAATTGCTGGAAATCATCCTCGACCTGGGACGTGTTCCCACCGCCCGTTTCATCGACGGTGAGATCGTTCTGCGTGAGACGGAGATCAGCCGCGAGGAAATCGACTACGTCGACGAGCACGTCGGTGCGTTCGACGCCGACAACCGCGCCGGCATTGAACGCACCCTGCATCGTATCTCCGCCATCCGTAACCGTCGCGGCCACATCGTCGGGTTGACATTGCGCGTGGGGCGCGCCGTTTACGGCACGATCGACATCATTCAAGACATCATCGAGTCGGGCAAATCCATTCTCATTTTAGGGCGGCCCGGCATCGGTAAAACGACTTTGTTGCGCGAAGCCGCGCGCATCCTGGCTGAAAGCAAACGCGTCGTCATCGTGGACACTTCCAACGAGATCGGCGGCGATGGCGACGTGCCGCACCCGGCCGTCGGGCGGGCGCGGCGCATGCAGGTGCGTGAGCCTACCCTCCAGCATGAGGTCATGATCGAAGCCGTCGAAAACCACAACCCCGAAGTCATCGTCATCGACGAGATCGGGCGCGAATTGGAAGCGCTGGCGGCACGCACCATCGCCGAACGTGGCGTCCAACTGATTGGCACCGCCCACGGCCAGACGCTCGAAAACCTGCTGCTCAACCCCACCCTGTCCGATTTGGTCGGCGGCATCGAGGCCGTTACCCTGTCAGACGAGGAAGCCCGCCGCCGCGGCACACAAAAGACCGTGCTCGAACGTCGCGCGCCGCCCACTTTCGATGTGCTGATCGAAATCCAGTCGCGTGACCAGTTCGCCATCCACATGGACGTGACCCAGGCCGTCGACGCGCTCCTGCGCGGCTACCCGCTTCCGGCGGAGATTCGCACCCGCGAAGCGGATGGCAAGATTCGGGTGGAAAAAGCGCCCGCACCGCCCCTCGGCGCAGGTCAACAAGTGGAGCATGGACGCCCCGGTGAGCGCGTTCATCCCCCTGGCAACGGGCGCAACGGATCGAACGCCCCGCAGCCAATGCTGCCGCCCAATGAGAGTGGGCCACATCTGGCAGCTTTTTCGCGCGCCTCGCTTGCCCCGGTGAAAATCTATCCGTATGGCGTGGCGCGTAACCGGCTGATCCAGGCCGCCAAACGGCTGGGTGTGCCGGCCATTGTGGTGCGCGAGCTCTCGGAGGCCGACTCGCTGATCACCCTGCGCACCTACTATCGCAACCACCAGCAGACCGTGATCGAGGCCGAACAGCGTGGTATGCCGATCTACGTGCTGCGCGCCAACACGGTCAGCCAGATGGAACAATTCTTGACCAACCTGTATAGCCTGCCCGGCGAAGCTTTCGAGCACGATACCACGGGCGATGTGGTGCGCCAACAGACGCAAGCCGCCATTACGGCGGTGCTCAACGGAGAGCGCTATGCCGACCTGCCGCCGGCTTCCTCGGTGGTGCGGCGCATCCAGCACGAGATGGCGCGCGCCGCGGACCTGGTTTCGCATTCCTATGGGAAGGAGCCGCGCCGGCACGTGCGCATCTTCCGGGACTGAACGAGAAATGAGTGGAACGGAGAATAAAATAAAAGGTGACCGTCCTTCGTAAAGGGCGGTCACCTTTCTGCGTTAATTATGGGTTGCTTCGCCAAGCGTAACCTGCACCTGGATTGCTTGCCCGTTACGCTCCACCTCGAGCGTGATCTGATCGCCCGGTTTGTAAGTGTACAGCACGTTCAGGTACGAGTGAGAGCCGTCTAAAGCGACGTTGCCAATCTTGGTGATGATGTCGCCTTGCTGCAAGCCCGCCTGGCTGGCGGGGCTGTTCGCCGCCACGCGTGTCACATAAGCGCCCCATTGCACCGGCAGGTTGTAGGTTGATGCGATGTCCGGCGCGATGGGCTGATAGGCGATGCCCAGGTAGGGGTGCGCGAAATATCCCTTTTGGATGATCTGTGAAGCGACGACCTGGGCGGTGTTGATCGGGATGGCAAAGCCCAGGCCCTCGGCCACGGCCCCCGTGCCGGTGTTACGCACGATCAGAGTATTGACGCCGATCACTTCGCCGGCCAAATCGACCAGCGGCCCGCCGGAGTTGCCCTGGTTGATGGCGGCGTCGGTCTGGATCAGGCCCTCGATCTGGTAGCCGTTGCCAGTGTCGATCGAACGCCCGGTGGCGCTGACCACCCCGGCCGTCACCGTATTCTTGAAGTCGCCCAGCGGCGAGCCAATGGCGATGACGCTTTCACCCGGCTTGAGGGTATCCGAATTCCCCAGTGTGGCCACGGCGGGCACCTTCCCGTCCGTTTTCAGCACCGCAATGTCGTTATACTGATCGGTGCCGACGATGGTGGCCTTTTCCTGGCTGCCGTTGGATAAGATGATGTTGACGCTTTGCGTCCCCGCCACCACATGGTTGTTGGTCAGGATGTACCCTTGGTCGGAGATGAAAATGCCGCTGCCGCTGACAGTTTGATCGGGGGTCACGCCGAAGAAGGTTTGCTGGCCCGGAATGGTGCCGACCACGGTCACGACCGCCGGCCCCACTTTTTGTACTGCTTGCATGACGGTGGTTTCCACATCCGTGGTGTTGAGCACCAATTTGGCCGAACTGGCCGTACTGGTGGGCTGTGGCGCCTGGAGGGCGACAGGCGCGTTGGACTGCCCTTGACCGATGGCGCGATAGACAATCACGCCTCCTGCTACAACGCCGGCCAGCGCCGAGCCTGCGGCAACGACCGCGATTAAAAGCACATAGAGAATCCTTTTGATTGTCATTCTGGCCTCCTTGTTTGCTGGCTCATCGGGAATCTCTATGAAAGAGAAGATGGGAGTGCGTTTTTCGGGCCGCGTCCCCCACAATTCATTTCACCAGAAAGATTCCGGGAGAGCCGTTTTTGATATTGAGTGCATTCAAGCCTTCTCGATGCACTGGAGATAAATCTCCGGCTGTTTTGTCTACCCATGATTTTAGTCCCTGAAAATGACAGGTGAATTAATAAAGATAAACGTATAATGAGAATTCGGAAGGAACCAAGCCACCATGTTCATCACCCTCGAAGGCCCGGAAGGCTCCGGCAAGACATCCCACATCCCTCCCCTGGTCGAATTCCTGCGTGAGCGGGGCTATACCGTTTTCCCCACCCGCGAGCCCGGCGGCACCTCCATCGGCGAGCAGATTCGCGGTGTGATCCATGATCTGAAGAATGCCGAAATGCACCCGCGTACGGAGACTCTACTCTACCAGGCAGCGCGCGCCCAAATCGTCGAAGAAGTCATCCAGCCGCGACTGGCTGCCGGCCAGGTTGTGCTGTCCGACCGCTACGCCGATTCGACCATCGCCTACCAGGGCTACGGACATCGCCAGAACCTCGACGAAGTGCGCGCGTTGGTGCGTTATGCTACCGGCGGATTGACTCCCGACCTGACCGTCCTGCTCGATGTCGATGTGGAAATCGGCCTGCAGCGTAAGTCCAGCCAGAACGAGTGGAACCGCCTCGACGCTTATACCGTCGACTTTCACCAACGCGTCCGCGCGGGATACCATGAATTGGTCCGCCTGGAGCCGGGGCGCTGGATCGTGGTGGATGCAACTCAGGGCTGGGAAAAAGTACAAAGCACGCTGCGCGCTGCCGTTCTGAAAAGGCTGGGGAAATGACACATACGAAGTTCTTCCCCCTACCGAAGTCGCATTGATTCCAGGGCCGGGCAGTCTACAATAGATGTCGATTGATCAACCTTTCAAGGAGGAAACATGCGTAAGACAACTCTATTGATTTTAGCGGTTCTCGTTCTTTCGATGCTCGCGTGCGGTTTGGTCTCCGGCGTCCAACAAATCCAGGCGGCGGCCTCCCAGATGCCGGCCATGCTGACCAGCGCCCCAACCGAACTCGGATCGATGGAAACCACCGTCGCGCAGTACACGCCGCCGGCCAGTGATACCACGCCGGGCGCGCCGGTCACGCTCTCGCTGAACAACGCCGAACTCATCCTCAAGGCCTCGGGACAGTTCGATTTCCAGCAAGGCACGGTGAACGGACAGTCGGCCACGATTGCCACCCTTTCTACCAACGGAGCTTCGTCCTTCACCGGGATGCAGGGCTTCACGGCGCAGTTCGTCGGCGACCCGAACAACTTAAGCAGCATCATCCTGACAGCGCCGCTCGTGAGCCAGTCGGACATCACCAGCGCCATCGCCGTGGACGATGTGATCCTGGTTACCGTGATTCCCGCCGAACAGCAGTCGGCGCTGGTCACCTGGCTTTCGCAGGACGTGGAAAATATGTCGGTGCCCGGCCAGCAACAGACCACGTTGCAAAATTTGCAATTTACGGCACAGGCTACGCAAAGCAGCTTTATTCTGAGGGTGCAACCCTCGCAATAAGATTATTCCCTGGCTTTTGAACGCCCTCCCGCCGGAGGACGTTTTTTATCCCTTGCCTTTTACACCTGAAAGCTATACACTTGTTCTAGGAATAATCGCCTGCGGCGTTTGCTGGAAAGGATGGAACGATGGACGAAGACCAGACCCCGAAGAATATGACCGAATTACTGGCGCAGATCGACCAGGAATGGGTGGCGCTCATGGAGGTGGTTGAACAACTTAGCCCCGAACAGATGCTCACCCCTGCGGACGGCGGCTGGTCGCCCAAAGACAACCTCGCGCACCTCAGCGAGTGGATGCGTTTCATGGTTTATCACTACCTCGCCAAACGTCCGCCAGCGCTGGCCATGGGGATCGATCCCAAAACGTTTACCTTCCTGAACGAAGATGGCATCAACGCCATCCTGTTCGAGCGCAATAAGGACCGCTCACTGGAAGACGTATTGGATGACCTGCATAAGGCCTACGATGGCGTGATCAAAACGCTCAAAAATATGAGCTTTTTTGCCCTGCTGCGGCCCTTTCGCCCCGACGACCCGCTGCAGCGTCCCGTGATCGGCTGGGTGACCGGCAATACCAGCGAGCACTTTGCCGAACACCGTGTGATCATCGAACGCCTCCTGCGGGAGGAAAAATGATTGTTGTGGATCATTGCGCGGCTGCGCAGTTCGAGTATCCCATTATCATTCCCCAAGACGATTTCCTCCTTCTGACGCTATAGCATGGAACTTCATCTCTTCTCCTCCCCCGGCAAGGACGACATTCGTTTTGTCGTCGAGGCCAGCCGTCCGTACCTGGAAGGCAGGCCAGAGGCCACCCTCGCTTACCTGCCGCTGGCCTCGCTGTTCGCCGAAAAATGGCGAGCCTTCACCGAAAAAGCCTTCGAGGGGCTGGCGCAGGTCGAGATGATCGATGCCGAGACGATGGCCCAGGCGGAAGTTGAATCCGTGCTACGGCGGGCGACGTTGGCCTACATCCCCGGCGGAAACACGTTCCTGCTCAATCATCGCCTGCACATCAGCCGGATGATGCCCTACCTGCGCAGGAAGGTCCAGTTGGGGTTGCCCGTGGTGGCTTTCAGCGCCGGGACGATTTTATGTGGCCCCAATATCCTGACATCCAAGGATATGAACACCGTCGAGACACCTCACTTCGAGGGCTTGAAAGTTACGCCTTTCAACTTCTTCGTGCATTACGCTGAGGATGCTTATCTGCGGGCCGTGCATGACAACTGGTTGGTGGACTATCACGTCTTTCACGATAATCCCATCCTGCTGCTCTGCGACGGAGCCTACGTCAGGGTGGAGGGACGCAAGACGCAGTTGGTGCGCGGCGAGGCCTGGTTGTGGCGCAAGGGGCAGGAGAAAGAAAGACTCCAACCGGGCGCGTTGATTTCCCCATAAAGTTAAAGGCGACCTGGAAAGGTCGCCTTTGTGCTCAGAAATCGCCGTCCCCGCCCATCGGCGGCCCGCCAGCGCCCAGGTCGGGCAGCGCGCTTTCGATCTCCTCCGGGCTCTGACCGGCTTCCAGGCGGTCGACCACGTCGTCGAATTCGGGCGGCATCTCCTCGCCCAGTTCCTTGCCCATTTTGCGCATCATATGGCCCATCGCCACCGGGTCGTCGTCCAGACCATCCAGCGCGGATGGGTCGGCCAGTGATTCGAGCCGGGATTCTTCAGAACGCAGCGTGCGCACCCGCGGCACGCGTCGGCGCACGTGGTCGCTTCCACAATGGGAACAGGCTACGGGTTTAACGCCGTATTCCTGGTAGGTCAGGTAAACGTCGAAGCGTTTGCGGCAGTCGAGACAGATATAGTCATACGTGGGCAAAACGTCTTCCTCCTTAATCGATAGCTGTTGCTATTTTAACGATTTCGGGCGATTCGTCCAAGGTTATTTCTGAATATTGCCTGCCAAGAGCCCCTGGTTTTATCTGCCATCCCCGGTACAATAGGGGGCATGAGCGATCCCGACTTCGAGATATACCACCCGCAGCCGCTCCTGATCGTCCTGTCGGGGCCGTCGGGAGCTGGAAAGGATACTATCTTGCAGCGCATGAAGGAGCGCGGCCTGCCCTTTCATTTTGTCGTCACCGCGACGACGCGCCCGCGACGCCCGAACGAGGTCGATGGAAAAGACTATTTCTTCGTCTCCAACGACGAGTTTGCGCGCATGATCGATTCCAACGAGTTGTTGGAATATGCCATCGTCTACAACGATTACAAGGGAATCCCCAAGCAGCAGGTGCGTGATGCGCTCGCCAGCGGCATGGATGTGATCATGCGCATCGATGTGCAGGGCGCGGCGACCATCCGCAAGATCGTATCGGGGGCTGTGCTACTCTTCGTGACGACCGAAGGCGAGGAGGACATGATCAGTCGCCTCACTGCACGCCGCACGGAAACGCCCGAGGGGTTGAAATTACGTATTGCCACTGCGCGCCAGGAACTCAAGCGCGTCGACGAATTCGATTATGTGGTGGTGAACCACGAGTTCCGCCTGGATGATACCGTGGACACCATCCAGGCGATCATCGCTGCCGAGCACCACCGCATCCATCAAAGGCAGGTTTCTCTGTGAGTTCTTTCTCCAATTCGACCCATGATGTTTATGATGCAACACCGCCGCCTCCGCGGCCTGCGCCGACGATCCATGAGGAACTCGTCGGCCCGACGGTGACGTATGCCATCCTGGCTGTGACTGTCCTGGTATATGTGTTGCAGTTCTTGAGCGAGAATCTGATGGGAACCGACATCCCGGCTGCATTGGGTCTGAAAGACAATGCGGCGATCATCGCCGGACAATACTGGCGTTTGTTCACGCCCATGTTGCTGCATGGCTCGATTCTGCACATCGGCTTTAATATGTATGCGCTGGTGATCATCGGTGTGGGCATGGAGCGGCGTTTCGGGCATGGACGTTATCTTCTGTTGTACATTTTGACCGGTTTTTCGGGAAACGTCGTCTCGTTCCTGTTTTCCCCGTACCCGTCGTTGGGCGCTTCGACGGCCATCTTCGGCCTGTTGGGCGCGGAAATGGTCTTTATCTACCGCAACCGCCAACTCTTTGGCAAGCAGGCCAATCGTGTGCTTTGGAACGTTATCTTCATCGCGGGAGTCAACCTGCTAATCGGGCTTGCGCCGGGTATCGACAATTGGGGCCATGTGGGCGGTTTGCTAGGTGGCTTGATCTTCGGCTGGTTCGGCGGGCCCTTGCTGGTGCTGCATGGTAGCTATCCAACCTTCGAGATCGAGGATGAGACTGGCAGCGGCGGCATTCTGTTGGCGTCGGTGTTGGTGGCGTCTATCTTCACGATGCTGACCGTTGGGCATATCGGCGGTTTGTTCTAAAGCGCCCTTCCTCATCCACCTGCCCGGAATCGCAAATTCCGAAAGAGTCTATTTTCTGGTATAGTTTGGGGTGCGCGGGTACAGAAAACGTACGAAAGTGCGCAGACTCTCTCTCACACAAAAGAGGCATACCATGAAACAGATTTGTGTCATCGGCGTCGGCTACGTGGGGCTGGTCACCGGGGCCTGCTTTGCCGACCTGGGTAACGAAGTGATTGCGCTGGACGTCAACGAGCAACGTATCCAGAACTTGAACAAAGGCGTTATGCCCATCTTCGAGCCGGGCCTGGAAGAGTTGGTGGAGCGCAACGTTCGGGCCGGACGCCTGTCTTTCACCACCTCCTATGCGCAGGCCCTCGACGGGGCGGAATACGCCTTCATCGCGGTGGGCACGCCTTCGGGGGTGAACGGCGAAGCCGATTTGCAGTATGTGGCCGCAGCGGCCAAATCCATTGCCGAGAATATGAAGACGCCCCTGATCATCATCAACAAGTCCACCGTGCCGATTGGCACCGGCGACTGGGTGGCCGACATCGTCAAACGCTACCAGAAGGAAGCCGTCAAGTTCTCGGTGGTCTCCTGCCCGGAATTCCTGCGCGAAGGCTCGGCCATTCCGGATTTCATGAGTCCCTACCGCACGGTGATCGGCTCGCTCGACCGCGACGCTGCCAACAAGGTGGCGCATCTGCATCTGCCGCTGCGCGCGCCCATTGTCATCACCGACCTGCGCACGGCGGAAATGATCAAGTACGCCTCCAACGCCTTCCTGGCGACCAAGATTTCCTTCATCAACGAGATCGCCGAAATCTGCGAAGCCTACGGCGCGGATGTGAAGGAAGTGGCTGCGGGCATGGGATATGATGGCCGCATCGGTCGCTATTTTCTGGATGCCGGCCTGGGTTGGGGTGGATCGTGTTTCCCGAAGGATGTCAAAGCCCTGGCTTATATGGCCGAAGAAAAAGGCCTCGCGCCGCATATCCTGAACGATGTGCTCGACGTCAACTACGGCCGTCGCAAGGAGGCCGTACGTTGTACGGCCCAGATGATCGGCGGCGACTTGAAAGACAAGACCGTAGGCCTGCTTGGACTGGCTTTCAAGCCCAACACCGACGATATGCGTGATGCGCCCTCCATCGACATCGCCCAGGAACTGACCGCCGCGGGCGCCAACGTGCGCGCTTACGACCCTGTGGCGGTGGGCAACGCCAGAGGCATTCTGCCGGCAGTGGAGATGTTCGACGACCCCTACAACATGGCGAAAGACTGCGATGCGCTGATCGTCGTCACCGAGTGGAACGAATTCAAGCAACTTGATCTGTACAAACTCAAAGATTTGCTCAAGAAAGCGGTGCTCTACGACGGGCGTAATATTTACGATCCCGCCACCATGAAGTCCATCGGTTTTACCTACCAGGCCATCGGGCGCGGGGCGTAGTTGTGACTCACTGCCCACTGATTCACTGAAACCGATGTCTCAAATTCCCGTCTGCGATTACGAAGGCTCCGACTACCAGACCTCTTTCTGGGAACAAGGTGGACGCAATTACGAGGACCGCGCCGAGGCCATTGCCCTGAAAGCCCTGCTGCCCGCCTCGGGCCGCTTGCTGCTCGAACTGGGCGCGGGCGCCGGACGGAATACGCCGCGTTATCACGGTTACCAGCGCATCGTGCTGCTCGACTATTCGCGCAGCCAATTGGAACAGGCGCGCGCACGGCTGGGCGGGTCGCCGCGCTACGTCTACGTGGCTGCCGACATCTACCGCCTGCCGTTCGTCGACGGCCTGTTCGATGCCGCCACCATGATCCGCGTGCTGCATCACATGTCCGACGCGCCGAAAGCCTTGCAGCAGGTGCGCAACGTACTTGCGCCGGGGGCCACGTTCATCCTCGAATTTGCCAACAAGCAAAACGTCAAAGCCATCCTGCGTTACTGGTTGGGTCGCCAGGACTGGAGCCCCTTCACGCCGGAACCGGTGGAATTTGCCAGGCTCAACTTCGACTTCCAGCCTCGCGCCGTCCGTGACTGGTTGGATACAGCCGGTTTTCGAGTCGAGATGCTGCGCACCGTCTCACACTTCCGCCTGGGACTGCTCAAACACATACTGCCCGTGGGCTTGCTGGCCGTGCTCGACGGCTGGTTCCAGCCGACGGGGAGTCTGATCCAACTGACGCCTTCGGTGTTCACCCGCTGCCGGGCGCTCGGTGAAACGCCCCGGGCCGCGGCAGACGCCTTTTTCAAATGTCCCGACTGCGGCCAACCCCAGCCCGACGGAACTCAGGGCGCGTTGACCTGCACTGGCTGCGGGCGGGTCTGGCCTTTCCAAGAGGGGATTTATGATTTTCGGGAAAAGGCTTAAGCCGTGGGGAGCTTCTCCACCACCCAAAAATGCGATAACCCCAGGCCCTGCAACGGCGTCCGTTCCAGGGCCTGTAATATTCCCCGTAACAGTTCGCCGGCGGGCCCGAAGCGGGCGATGATATTATCGTACGCGCCGAAGATGACGCGGCGCTCGATAAAGCGCACCGGCAGCCCGTGGAAAAGTTGCTCCAGGTCGCGGCGCGAATAGACGCGCACGTGCGGGGCCAGCCGGTTGCGCCAGGCGCGCGGCAGGTAGTTGACGAAGAGCTTGTTGCCGAAGGAATATTGGCCGCGCCAGTAGATGCCGTGCGTCTCGAAGGGGTAGCCGCGGTTGGGACAAAAGATCACCGCCCGCCCGCCGGGCTTGAGCACGCGCAGTATCTCGCGCACGGCCTGGTGGTCGTCCTGCACGTGTTCAAGCACCTCGTGACTCAGGATCAGGTTGAAGCTGGCGTCGGGGAAGGGCAGGGCCTCGCCGGCGGCGTTTAGAATGCCCGTCGATCGAGCGGCGGCCTGGGCGGCGCGCTCGAAATCATACTCCAGGCCGATGACGCGCCCGCCCAGCGGCGCAAGGTGTTCCACATACATACCCACCCCGCAGCCGTTTTCCAGCAGGCGGCCCCGGATGCGTTCTCCCGCCGCTGTAACGATCATCTCCAGGCGGCGGCGCTGCCCGTCCCGCCAGACGTAGGAGGGTTCGCCGCGCAGGGCGGCTTTTTCCATATCGCGTTCACTCATGGGCGCTATTATATAATGCCCGCGGCGGGATTCTCGTCTGACGTGCTAAAATTGCTTGGAAAGTTACCCGTCTTACTGCACTATCCCCATATTTCAGGAGAGTACATCTTTTTGGGATGCTCCCTTGCCGGAAGCGAAGTGATTCCGCAATCTTATCTTTGGAAGGATAAAAAATGTACGTTGGAAGAATCGTAGCAGTCGGAAAAAACGCATCGGGACGTCTGGTGGCGATGTACCGGGTTTCCTCTCGATCTTTCCCCAATCGCCGGACGCAGACCGTCGGGCAGGCCATCGCGATTGTCCCGAAAGAAGGCCACGAGTCCGATATCTACAAGAATCCTTACATCGCTTATAACTGTTTAAGGCTAGTGGGTAGCTATGCCGTGGTAGGCAACGGAACGCAAGTGGATCCGATTGCAGAAAAGCTCGAAGCCGGCATGCGCATGCGTGATGCGATGGTCTCCGTTTTGCACGGCATGGATTACGAGCACGACCACCTCAATACCCCGCGGATCGTGGGCGTGGTGGACAAACAAAGCCGCCGATGTACCTTGGGGATTATCCGGCACGACGCCCTGCTTGTGCAGGAGATGGAAGTGGAAAACGGCGAAGCGTTTTATGTGGCGACCTATGAGCATAACGCCCCCGGCAAAGAATTCCGTGACGATCATTTTGACGTGGCGACGGCGGCAGAGGCCTGCGATTATATTCTTGGAAAAGGGGTGTTCTCCGAATTGGAGCGTCCCATATCGGCAGCTTGTGTGGTGGAGACGGAACA
Organism: Anaerolineales bacterium; assembly: GCA_046704785.1. Classification (GTDB taxonomy): domain Bacteria; phylum Chloroflexota; class Anaerolineae; order Anaerolineales; family Villigracilaceae; genus JBJKRF01. The sequence continues at coordinate 39,174 of JBJKRF010000082.1, forward strand.
AGGCTTCTCGGTGAGCGCCAAAGATGTGAGCGTTGGGGCATAGGCCAAAAGTTTGACGCTAGCGCCTTTGTCGTCGGGTTTGCACAGGCGGGAGCCTTAGTTTCATAAGGATGGAGCCGAAAAGGAGCCAAAATGAAGAACTTGATCCTCAAGTCGATTTTAGGCCTTTTATTTTTAGTGCTGGTGTTAGCCCTTGCGCTCTTTTTATCAGCAGGGTCTTTGGGTTTTTGGCAGGCCTGGGTTTTTCTAGCCGTTTGGACGGTGAGCGTGGTTCTCATTACCGCCTATTTGATCAAATACGACCAGAAACTGTTAGCCAGCCGCGTCCAGGTGGGGCCGACCGCCGAGACTCAGAAAAGCCAGCAGGTGATTCAAAGCCTGGCCAGCTTGTTCTTCATTGCGTTGTTCATTGTCCCCGGCCTGGATTTCCGCTTTCACTGGTCTAGAGTGCCACCGGTTGTGAGCCTGGTTTCTGATGGGTTCGTTGTGCTGGGCTTCTTGATCGTTTTCCTGGTATTCCGAGAAAACAGCTATACCAGCGCTGTGATCGAAATCTCGGAGGAGCAAAAGGTGATTAGCACTGGGCCTTATCGCGTGGTTCGGCATCCCATGTATGCAGGTGCCAGCCTTTTGCTGATCTTTACGCCTCTGGCGCTGGGGTCCTGGGTCGCGCTCCCGTTTCCTTTGCCGCTGATTCTGGTGGTGGCGATCCGGGCGGTCGAGGAAGAGAAGTTTCTGGCGACGAGTCTAAGCGGCTATCCTGCGTATTGTCAGAAAGTGCGCTATCGTCTTCTTCCGTTTGTTTGGTGAGCCGGGGGATTGTTCGATTTTCCTCTTGATTAAACAGAACGCACATTCTATAATTGGGGCGTATCTACTCACACCCTATCGGATAGGGTAAGAGATTTGGTAAGATAGGGTCACGATGACCCGAAACGACTTGGCTCAGATGAGCCACGATGAATTGATTGATCTGGTTCTGGCGCAAGCGCAG
>JBJKRF010000083.1:0-22118 GCA_046704785.1 Anaerolineales bacterium
ACTCGCATCCCGATTTTCCCCCTGTTTTTAGGCCCTTTGTGGGGCAAAGAGAGCAAAATTCACTCACTTTTGGGTCTAAAATGGGGCAGCTTTGGTACGAAAAAGAGTTCTCCGACAAGCTGCTAGATAAAATAAAATAAATCATGAGCACATTGAGTCCACAAGATTTGTCACTCCCGCATCTTGTCCATAAAAATGGGCGCCATGCATTCATTGTCGACGGTAAACCGTTCCTGATCCTTGGCGCGCAATGTCATAATTCCAGCGCCTGGCCCGCCATCCTTCCCAAGGTATGGTCCGCGATGGAAATGATGCGGGTCAACACACTCGAAATCCCCGTCTATTGGGAGCAGCTCGAGCCACAACCAGGCCGGTACGATTATCACGTGATCGACGCCATTATGACCCAGGCACGCCAGCACGATCTGCGGCTTATTCTTCTTTGGTTTGCAACCTGGAAGAATGGGTCGAATCACTATATGCCGCAGTGGATGAAACTTCAGCCTGAGAAATACCCTAATCTGAGCGGCAAGCGTGGGGAACAAATGGACTCCCCTTCGCCTCACGCGCAAGCCACACTCGAAGCAGATATACAAGCATTTTCGGCATTGATGCGCCATCTAAAAGAATTTGATCAAGAGCACACTGTTCTCATGGTGCAGGTCGAAAATGAACCGGGTTCCTGGGGCACGGTGCGTGACTACTCATCGCAGGCACAAAAACTCTTTGACAGCCCTGTGCCATCAGAAGTTCTGTCTGCCCAGGGCATCACGCCAAAATCCAATCACAATTGGAGCGATGTTTTCGGGCGCGATGCGGATGAGTTCTTCCAGGTGTGGCATGTGGCAACCTATATCGGCAAGGTCGCTGCCGCGGGCAAAGCCATCTATCCGATCCCTCTGTATGTCAACGGCTCGATCCGTGATCCGTTAAATCCCGGCTGGCCACCGACCTACCAGGTGGGTGGCCCCAACGACAATGTCTTCGAGCTATGGAAAGCCGCAGCGCCACAAATTGACATTCTGTCACCCGATATTTATGTCGACAATACCAAGGCTTATCTTAAGGTCCTCGAAACCTACAGTCGCCCGGATAACCCCTTATTCGTGCCTGAAACCATCGGCTTTGGCGCTTTTACCCGTTTCTTCTTTGCTGCATTGGGGCATGGGGCCATTGGATACGCTCCTTTTGGGATGGATGATACGAAAATTCGCATTGGCCAGGATGGCAATCCGATCTCACGTGAAGAAATCTACCGCCCTACAGCAATGAACTATCGCCTGTTCAGACCCATGGCCGGGCTGATCGCCAGACTGAATTTCGAGGGGAAAGTTCAGACGGCTGTCCAGACAGCCATCGATCCTGATGCAGAAACGGGAAATTCTGTGGATCAGGAGAATTACGTCACCGACCAGACCCTTCACTTTGATGACTGGGAGGCTGACATTGCTTTTGGCGAATTCGACCGAATGGCCCGCTCGCAACGGCAGCCTGAAACCCCGGATGGACGCATTCTGATCGCTGAACTGGGTGAGGAACACTATCTGCTGGTGGGTTATCACTGTCGTGTCATGTTTCGCCCCACGGGCAAAAACGAAGGCCGGTTTTGGAGGTATCTGTCCGTCGAAGAAGGACAGTATGTTGACGACACCTTCAAAGCCGACCGCATTCTTAACGGTGACCAGACAGATTGGGGGCTGAATTTCTCTGAGCCGACCGTGTTGCGTGTTTCCCTTTATCTGCGATAGCAGAGTGCAGACATCCCGTTCACAACTTGGAAAGATATCAAGAAGCTGGAGGCCTGGCCCGCCTGGCAAAAGCCTTGAACCCAATTACGTCGCTCACGGCTTGGGGTGCGCCATAAAGAACGCCCACATCAAGCGCGTCGCAGAGATCGTCTGCGTTGGCTGGTCTCCGCCCGGCCAGGCGGGGCCGTCGCTTCCGGGCCAGGCGTGCTTGCCCCCCACGATGGTGTAAAGCTCCACGGCCACTCCCGGCTGGCAGTTCGAATACGTGTCATGCCGGATATCGGAGAATGACTCGCGCTGTGGGGTCGCAGCGCACCCATCGAACTTAAGCCACGCGTCGACCGTTGCCCCCACCGAAGCGAACGGCACACCCGCCAGCGACTTGTCGCCGACGCCGCCCTGGTAGGGAACATGCTCGTCGGCGGTGCCGTGAAATTCGATAACGGAGACCGGCTGTTTGGGATCGCAGGACGGATAGTTCAGCGTGCCCGAGACGGAAGCGATCGCCGCAACCAAATCGGGGGCGTCGCACGCCAGTCGATTTGCAAATATGCCCCCGTTCGACAGCCCCGTGGCGTAGATGCGCCTGGGGTCAATGCGGTACACCGACTCCACCTGTGCAACCACGGCGCGCACAAAGCCCACATCGTCCACGTTGCGGCGGGCGGCGTTACCGCAGCAGGTGCCGCCGTTCCAGGCCAGGAGCTTATCCTGCAGCAGAGCCGTGCCGTTCGGGTAAACCACGATGAAATCATTTTCATCAGCCGCCGCATTGAAGCCGCCGACGCGCTCCTGGCTGGAAGCATTCCCCAATCCGCCGTGGAAATCGAGCACAAGTGGAACAGGCTGGCTACCGTCGTACGAGACCGGCACGTGTAACAGATAACTGCGCTGGAGACCGTCAAAAGTCAGGGAATGGGTCGTATCGCCGGAGGGCGTCGGGGTTCCACGAAACGTCCGGGCGCAAGCCAACATCGCAGCCAACAAAACCAGGCCGGCAATCCAGGGAAAGTATTGTCTCTTTTTCATCTGCTTCGATTTATACGTTCACCGAAAAAACTCATTTATAGATTGGCCTTGCGCAGACGCAGACTGTTGCTCACCACGAAGACGCTGCTGAATGCCATGGCCAGGGCGGCCAGCATCGGAATCAGCAATCCGAACGCCGCGGCCGGAATCAGGATGACGTTGTAGAAGAAGGCCCAGAACAGGTTCTGCCGGATGGTGCCGAGCGTTTTGCGCGAAAGCAGGATGGCGCGCGCCACACCGCGCAGGTCGCCGCTGATCAACGTCACCGGGGCCGCTGCCATGGCAACGTCTGTGCCGGTGCCAATGGCCAGGCCCACGTCCGCCTGAGCCAACGCCGGGGCGTCGTTGACACCGTCACCCACCATGGCAACCACATGGGCGTCCGAGTCGGTTCCACCTTCAACGGAACCTTGCAACTTGCGCACGGCCTCCACTTTTCCGTCTGGCAGCACTTCGGCCAGCACTTCGTCGATGCCGGCCTGCCGCGCAATGGCTTCGGCAGTCTTACGGTTGTCACCGGTCAACAACACCACCTTCAGACCCATGCGCTTCAGCTCGGCCACGGCCTGGCGCGAACCCTCCTTGATCGTATCAGCCACGGCCACCACACCAGCCAGTTCGCCGTCCACGGCCAGCAGCATGGGGGTCTTGGCTTCGGACTGCAAACGCTCCACTTCGGCGGTAAACCCGCCGACCGCAACGCCGCGTTCCTGCATCAGGCGCAGATTCCCCAACAGGACGTGCTGCCCATCCACATCGGCTTCGATGCCCATCCCGGCAATTGCCCGAAATCCAGACGGCTCTGCCAGGGTCAGGTCCCGTTCGGTGGCGGCTGCGACGATGGCTTCGCCCAAGGCGTGTTCGCTGCCCTTCTCGGCAGACGCCGCCAGCCACAGGAGAGCCGACGCGTCCCATCCGGCGCAAGCCACATCATTCTTACCAACTACCTTCGAACGGTCGGCAGGCACGATGTCGGTCACCGCCGGTTGGCCTTTGGTAACCGTACCGGTTTTATCCAACACGACGATCTCGACCTTGCCCGCGCGTTCCAAAGCCTCGCTGCTGCGAAACAGGACGCCCAACTCGGCGCCCCGGCCGGTTCCAACCATCACGGCGGTCGGCGTGGCCAGTCCCATCGCGCACGGACAGGCGATCACCAACACGGCCACCATATTGATCAGCGCCACGGTAAAACGTGCGCCGGCGAACGGATAGGCGGGGAAAACCACGGGCACAACGAAATACCAAGCCAGGAACGTCAGCGCTGCCAGGCTGATGACCATCGGCACGAACCAAGCCGAGACCTGGTCTGCCAGCTTCTGGATGGGAGCCTTACTTCCCTGCGCCTCCTCCACCAGCCGGACGATCTGCGCCAGGGCCGTCTCGCGCCCGACCTTGGTGGCCTCAAACTTGAGCAATCCCAACTTATTGAGCGTCGCGCCGATCACCGGGTCGCCGGGCCCCTTTTCGACGGGCAGCGACTCGCCGGTCAGCATTGATTCATCGACGGACGAACGCCCCTCGAGCACCACACCGTCGACGGGGATCTTCTCCCCCGGACGGACGATGACATCATCCCCGACTTTGACCTCGTCGATGGGGATTTCCATTTCCTGCCCGTCGCGCACGATACGGGCGGTCTTCGCCCGCAGGCCCATCAACTTCTTGATCGCTTCACTGGTGCGTCCCTTGGCGCGCGCTTCGAGGAACTTTCCCAGCCGGATGAGCGTGATAATGACCGCTGCCGTCTCGAAGTACACGTGCCCCGGAATCAGGCCGAGCATGACGATAACCGAGTAGAAATAGGCCACCGACGAACCCATGGCGATCAGCACGTCCATGTTGGCCGAGCCGTTGCGCAGGGCTTTATAAGCACCCACATAGTATTGCCAACCTACGTAGAATTGCACCGGCGTCGCCAGCGCAAACATCAACAAGACGGCCCAGGTGGCATCCATCCAGGCAGCCGGCAACAGGCTGAAATCCATCGACATCGAGAACAGGAACAACGGCAGGGTAAAAACCAGACCCATCGCCAGCAGACGACGCTGCGTGTTGATCTCACGCTCACGCGCCAATGCCTCGGCATCTTCGGCCTGCCCGCCCAATTCCACCGCTTCGAATCCGGCGGCGCGCACCGCCTGGCGAATCTCGGCCTGGGAGATGACGGTCGGCACATATTTGATATGCGCCTTCTCGGTGGTCAACACCACCTGAGCAGCGAGCACACCGTCCAGCTTGGACAGGGCCTTCTCGAGGCGGCGCGCGTCGTTATCGTCGGCGAGACGCTTGATGACCAGATCGGCTTCGCCAGTGGCAATGCCGTATCCGGCCCGTTCGACGCGAGCGATGATGGCAGGCAGTTCCAGTTTGGCAGCGTCGAACGCTACCGTCGCGCGTTCCGATGACAGGTTGACGACCGCCGTCTGCATGCCATCCAGCTTTTTCAGATTGCGCTCGACCGTCGCCACGCAGTTGGCACAAGTCATACCGGTGACGGGCAGAGTCAGTTGCTTCGTTCCATTCATACAACACCTCCTATTGGGCGTTGAAAACTACATATATCACCCGACAGTTTCCCCAACTGCCAGGTAAGTAAACCCAAAGTAGAACTCTCGATAACTGTAATGCGGCAGGTACTTCTTGATCGATTCCCAGGGATGCCATGTGGCTTGTTCCCGGGTGACCGCAAAAGGCCGGGTGATGAAAAAGGCCAGTCCCTTGAGCCATCCCGGCAAATTTTCGGGCATTTTCAGGTCACACACTACAAAACGCTGTCTCTGTGCCAACACTTGCGCGCCATTTTTGATGATCAAATCGTATTCCGGTGCCAGGGTGATCGCAAACGTTGAGAGAATACCGTCCACTCCTTGTGGAAATGTATATTGGGAAGCGTCAGACTGCACCAGTTCAACGTTCGCCCAATGATTCTTTTCCACACGCTGCCGAGCTTGTGCCAGCATTGCACCGGTCAGGTTGACGCCGATAATCTTTCCCCGTGGTCCGACTACCTGTTCCAGGTACGGGAAGTTCAAACCGGTACCACACCCGATTTCCACTACAGTATCCCCAGAGTGCAAACCAAGGGCATCCACCGCTATTCTGCGATAAGTGAATTCAGGATAGCCTATTAGATAATACAGATTGGCGGTAAAGTCGTACGATTTAGCCCGCTTGCGATAAGTCTCGATCACATCTTGTTCAGCCATCTTCTTGCCCTCCCACACAAATTGTTTCGCAGGGGCGGATTCCCGGGCAATAAGTCCTCCGCCCCTATATGTAACGTTTACCCTGCAACAGGATAATTGATCTCTGCCAAAACGGACTTGATCTCGTCCTCGTCCGCCGGGGCGTCGAAGGCGACCTCTACCATCTTGGTCGCTTCGTCAGCCTTCACCGACTGGACTCCTTCGATATCAGCCACTTCGGTCTGGATGGTGTGCACGCAGTGTCCGCAAGAAATATTGGGAACGGAATAAGTTACAGTGTTCATTGGAATTCTCCTTGTGTCTTTGAATTTACGGGTTTCGGACGTTGGCAGAAAGCCGTTCGTGATGGTCCGTTTGGCCTACACTTTGGTAGCTGTTTCGAACACGTCGGTAATCTCTTTCAATACGCGCTCGCGCTCCGCGATGTCGTCCCCCTGAATGGCCGTGATGACGCACGAGTTCAAGTGGTCCTCGAGAATGCCTGTGCTGACTTTGTTCAGCGCCGACTCCACCGCCTGGATCTGCCGGATGACATCGATACAATAAGCGTCCTGCTCGACCATGCGGATCACACCGCGCAGATGGCCTTCGATGGTTTTCAGTCGTTTGAGCGCATCTTTATTTTGCATCTTCACCTCATTTTACCCCCCCCCAGGGGGGTAGGGTCCTCTGATCATACGCCCCTACCCCAAGGAAGTCAAGAGGCGGGGATCGCAAAACGTCACAAACTTTCAGGAATTTTGTCATCCTTTCCGTTGAATACCTGCCATGCCTTTTGGTCTGCTTAACCTGTTTTCGATATCAATCCGTATTCCCCAAAAATCATCAAAGAACCGTATAATTATTAAAGTGTAGTGGTGTCTTTGGATTAACGGTAGATGTGGGCCACAGATCCGCTTCGTACCACAATTCTCAGAAAACCAATGCAGTAGCCAGTGAAATTTCAAACGATACAAAGGGAATTCCATGAGAGCAGTTGACTTTCTCAAAGATGAGCAGCAGGTCATCAGTCGCGTCCTGGCTGCCCTGGCACTGGCGACAACAGGTGCCGGACATGGCAAATCGGTCCAGCCCGATTTTTTCGTTCAAACAAGTATCTTCATACAAGGCTTTATCGAGGGCGTTCACTTCCGAAAAGAGGACGTCTTCTTCAAATTGCTTGAAAATCACGGTATGCCACTCCAATACAGTTCTCTGGGCAGCATGCTTCACGAGCAGACGCAGTGCCGCGAATTATCGAAGTCGTTCTCGGCGGCTGCGAAAGGTTGGAAAGACGGGGATGAGACAGCCCGCGCGGATGTCATCTGGGCAGCAAGTGGTTACGGGCGGACATTGCGACAGCTCATCGACCGGGAAAACAGCATCTTGTTCGCATTGTTCGACCAAACGGCCAGCGACGAGGAAAAAAGGCTGATGTCTGAAGCCTTCAAACGGATGAACGAACAAAAGATCGAGGGGAAATCCATTGACGACTACAAAAAGCTGGCAGATGAGATCGAGTACGAATCCAGGGAATACAGGGTATAAACCGCCTCCAGGGGTTTTCCTGCTCGGAGGGAAATACAAGAGAAAACAGCTTGTATTTGTAGGGAAAAGCGATATTTTGCAGCAAATTTTCCGCAATCCACTCAAAATTGGCACAATTTTTACCCAAAATAATTGAATTCGCCCAAGAACCGCAGTATAGTATATGCATGGTTCCTTGAAATTTTTCACGGCGAAAATTGGATTTATGGGCGTGCCCTGCGATGATATTACGTCCACAATGATCCGTTTCGACCGCCGAGTTTTCAGGGATTCACAACACAAAGGGTCTGGGGAGTATCCTGGAATCTGACGGATGTGGGCATGTTTTTTGGCGAAGCTCGAAAGGCATTCTCACATTCTTTCTCTTTCCAGGGAACTTTGTCCAAGGCCACCATAAACTAACCACTGCAGGAGGATTTGTTATGCCCGTGCACAAGGAGATGGAAGGCGAGGTTTATTATCCGTCCAGAGAGGTTACTTCCCACGCAAATGCAAAGGATTGGGATAAGCTAGCAGAATTTGCGCACAACGACCTGACCGGTTTCTGGGCGAAAGAGGCGAAGGAATTAGAATGGTTCAAGAAATGGGAAAAAGTTCTCGACGACTCGAATAAACCTTTCTTCAAGTGGTTCACAGGGGCAAAAGTCAATATCGTACACAACGCAATCGACCGACATCTTAAGACATTCCGAAAGAATAAATTAGCGCTGATCTGGCTCAGCGAAGACGGAAAAAGCGAACGTACTTTTTCCTACTATTCGCTCAATCGCGAAGTCTGCCGCATGGCAAACATTATCAAGGCCATGGGAATCCAGAAAGGCGACCGCGTGACCATTTACATGGGTCGCGTGCCTGAAATCGTCTTTGCCATGTTGGCTTGCGCTAAAATCGGCGCCATCCATTCCGTCGTGTTCGGCGGCTTTTCGGTGGATGCGCTGCAAGGACGCATCGATGACAGCGAGTCGAAGCTGGTCATTACCTGCGATGGCAGCTACCAAAACGGGAAAGTGGTGCAACTCAAACGCATCACCGACGACGCCGTCAGACACTGCCCCTCCGTCGAGAACGTGATCGTCATCAAGCGCACGGGCGAAGACGTCCCCATGGAAGCCGGGCGCGACCACTGGTATCACGACCTGTGCGCCCTGCCAATTGCCAATGGCAAATGCCCCACCGAGGTGCTCGACGCCGAGGACCCACTTTTCATCCTGTACACATCCGGCTCGACCGGAAAACCCAAAGCCATCCTGCACACCCACGGTGGATACATGGTGGGCACCTACACCACCCTCAAGTACGTCTTCGACATCAAAGACGAAGACCGCTGGTGGTGCGCTGCCGATCCGGGCTGGATCACCGGGCATTCCTACATCGTCTATGGGCCACTGCTCAACGGCGCGACCTCCTTCATGTTCGAGGGCGGGCCCACCTATCCGTACCCCAACCGTTGGTGGGCTTGCATCGAACGCTACGGGATCACCATCCTGTACACCGCGCCGACGGCGATTCGTGGGCTGATGCGCTTCGGCGAGGCCTGGCCGAACAAACACGATCTGTCTTCCCTGCGGCTGCTTGGCTCCGTCGGTGAACCGATCAACCCCGAAGCGTGGAGATGGTATTACAACGTGATCGGCAAGGAACGCTGTCCGATCATGGATACCTGGTGGCAGACGGAGACCGGCGGTTTTATGATTACCCCCACGCCGGTAGTGCCGCTCAAACCCGGTTCCGGCACCCGTCCCTTCTTCGGACAGGAAGCCGAAATCCTGAACGACGAGGGGCAACCCGTCAAGGAAGGCGAAGAAGGCTACCTGGTGCTCAAGAATCCCTGGCCGTCGATGTTGCGCACGATCTACGGCGATGACGAGCGCTACTTAAACCAGTACTGGAGCAAGTACCCCGGCAAGTACATGACCGGCGACTCGGCCAAGCGTGATAAAGACGGCTATTTCTGGATCATTGGCCGCGTGGATGATGTCATCAAGGTATCAGGGCACCGCTTGGGAACCGCCGAAATCGAATCGGCCCTGGTCAGCCATCCAGCGGTCGCCGAGTCAGCAGCCATCGGCTTGCCGCACGAGGTGAAAGGGCAGGGCATCCACACCTTCGTCCTGTTGCGGCAGGGCGTTGCCAGTTCGCCGGAATTGGCCGAGGAACTCCGTCAACACGTGGCAACCCATCTGGGGCCGATCGCCCGCCCCGAAGACGTCACCTTCATCGACAAATTACCCAAGACTCGTTCCGGCAAGATCATGCGCCGTGTACTCAAGGCGCGCGCCTTGGGCTTGCCCGAAGGCGATACCAGCACTTTGGAAGAATAAAACCGGCGTAGAAATTCTTATAGAGACTCAACTCAACAGGCCAGGGATGTTCCCTGGCCTGCTATTATGCTTGCAATACACCCTGAAAGGCCCATCGGCTATTTGCATCGACCCAAAGCTTGTAAAATTGAGATAACAAGGAGTAATGGAATGGTCGAGGAGAAACGATCTTTCGGTTCATCTATTCAGTGGCTGGGCTCCGATGTTACCATCGGAGCGCTGATCGCCTTTTTGAGTATTTTGACCACGCTGGCGGGTTACCAAGGCTCCGTCGTCAGCGGCGCTGCAAGCGACTATAACTTGCAAGGCATGCAAACCCTGACCGACGCCAATGCCGAGTACCTGACCGCCAATCAGAATGTCATCGAGGATTATACGAGTTACGACAACTACTACATCAATCAGAATAACGCGGACCTCGCCGATTATTTCAAAGCCAACTTTTCAGACTCCCTGACCGCCAGCCTCAAACGACCCAACGGGCCGTTCGATGATCAGTATTACACCGACATGTACGCAGACGCCGGTCAGCTATCCAATAAGGCTGACAAGTTTTTCGAGCAAGCCAATCAGGCCGGAAACAGTTCAGGGGCTTTCACACAGGTCACATTGATGATGGCCATCGGGCTGTCACTTGCAGGCTGGGGTTCTTTGATCAAAGAAGAAAGCAAACTACGGGTCATCTTTTCGTTCGTCGCCTTGCTCATCCTGATCCTTGGTGGAAGCATCTTTTTGAAGGCGCTCCCACCGGGGGGGGTCAAAGCGCTGCTGACAGTATTTATCAAGTAATACCGCAGCCCGTATCTCCACCGATTCGCTTCCGTCGAGTCGGATGGAGCCTCATTGGGACAGAAATCGCCGGCCCGAAGAGCCTCGATGTATTGAGAAGAGGTTTTTGGCCGCGCCAAGGCCAAATTGTGAGACAAATTTGGAATTGCTTCTGCGGTTGCAGCAATTCCAAATTTGAAACCAAAAAACGTAACGCAAAGCTGCCAAGATGCCAAGTTTTTGACTTTTTCTCGCAAAAACTGGCAGAAAGACCGATTAGCATAACAACAGGGCCAAATTCCCTAAAATCCTTGCGGCTTTGCGTCTTGGCAAGAAGATTTTGGCCTTTTTTGAAGAGAATCCAGTTTCAAATTTGGAATTGCCACTTTCTTCTCCAAGTACTTGATTTTCCGGTCGCGATAGCGTTTTTCATATTCAGACACGCTTACTGGCGCGTACTCCACTTGACCATTTAACATCTAACCACCCACGCAATCAAATGAGTCATTGCCACTGTGGCCTGCGCCGCCACACCTGCACTGCACCAAACACAGTGCGGTGCAAGTGTGCAAAACGCCTCATCTCGTTGATTCCCAAAGAGCCCGAAAGAACTATTCCAGGCCACAAGCATCCTGCCTTATAATCCAGACAAAAGGGAACCATTCTAATGGATCATCCAAATGCTCCGGGCTTGCGCCTCACTGCATGGGCGCTGCTCCTCACTGCGAGTCTCCTGCTGGCCTCCTGTGGCAGTGCTGCCACACCACAACCAGACCCCAATGCGCAGATTCAAGCCGCGGTGGCAGCCACCCTGGCCTCCATCCCCACGGCGACGCCCTACCCCCTGCCCACAGCCTACCCCACGCCTACGCCGGTTCCGTTGGACGGTTTGTTCTGCGAATACGGTTTTTGTATCGGGCACTCCTCGGAAATCTATCTGGCAGACGCCAGTTCGGTGCACAACCCGGCCTCGCCTTCCACTTACGACTACGGCATCCTGTTCGGGTTCAGCCCCACCCTGTTCGTCCAGATCGTCTGGACCACCAGCGGCTCGAATTTCGATCCGCAGACGACGATGAAATATATTCTGCAGGGCCCCGAAAAAGCCGCGGGAAACATGGATACGCAGGCCATCGGCGACCTGACTGTTTACTACGAGCCGATCAACACCGTCTCAGACACACTTCAATACGGCGGCGCTGCCGCCTGGCAATGCGGCGGGCGGGATTTCGCCTGGAAGGTTTATACCCCCCAAGACGGCATGGCGCCTTCGCTGTTACAGCAGGCGCTGGAACAATTTCGCTGCGATTCGAAATAGGGAAAAGCTTACAGATGGGAGTATCAGCGACTTTCGCCGATGGCAACCAGTTGCGAGGGGTACAACAACCATTCCAGTGTAGCGCAACGATCATACTTCAAGCCCGACACCAACAACTTACACAATCCGCCTTTTTTGAGTGTAATCATCAGCGACGAATCCCCCGAAAGCAGCGTGGAAATCAGCCCGCTCAACGAAGGCTCGTGCCCGACCAGCATCAAATTCTCGATGGATAGATACTGCCGGTTGATCTCCGTGATCAATTCATCCAGATAACCCAACGGCGTCAGGTTTTCGGTAAAGACCAGCTTATCTGACAAGTCGAGCACCTCGGCCACCACATCGGCCGTTTCGCGCGCCCGCAAATACGGACTGCTCAAAATCAAGTCCACCCGAATGCCCAACCTGGCCATTCCACGCGCCGCCTTGCGCATTTTGCTCCGTCCTTTGCCGGTCAGGGGCCGCTGGCTATCATCTTCATAGCCCGGCAGGCCAGAATCCACTGCAATCGCATGACGCAACACATAAAGATTCATCATCCAACCTCACCATCCAGATGGGGAGCGTCTGCCTCCCACGGGAAGGCCCTCTCGGCCTCTGCCCGCCAGAAACGGTTCAAAGCATCGATCTCGGAGTTGAAAACGGCGATGAGCGTCTCGTGGCGACGCTCATATTCAACGGCAACCGGCGACGGGTCGTAGGAGCGATGCTTCTCGGCGAACTCCGCCAGGGTCGATAGAAACACTTCGGCATCCTGAATATTGCCCATCGCCGACTGATAGTCATGCATCAACTTGAGATTCTCAAGCGGGAAGTCAGGCAGCACCGGGTGGACAATTTCCAGCGTATAACGGAACTTCTTGAAGGCGATGCGCAAGCGGTGAAAAGTGGACGGCTGCTGCGGGTCAACCGCCCCGCAGCGACGCTTCGCCGTTTGATAGACGTCGTCCACCGCCTGGAGCAAAGCCGTGCTCACATCCCGCCCGAACTTATCCTGCGCCAACAGCATTTTTCGCACTTTAGCTGTGCGACCCGACAGGGCGCCCAGTTTGAGATCGTGAACCTGCTTCCGGCCGATGCGCAACAGACGGCGTTCACGCTTCTGCAAAAAAGCCTCGAAAGGCGCCAACGCCGGCAGCACATCAATCTCTTCGGACACTTCCGCCAACATCACCTGCACATCGCGTAATTCGTCGAACTCATCGAGTTGATCTTTGAATAAATGCCGCAGCTTGCGGATGCGTGGGTCGGGCGACAGGCTCCGCAGCACGTCGAACACAGCCAAAAAACGGCGCGTTGCCACACGCAGGTCGTGGACGGCTTTCTCGGAAAACTCTGCGCGGCAACGTTTCAATTCGGCGCGGTAGGTCTCCCAACGTGTGTCAAAGGCATCCAGCAAAACCGCTGCGGCGTTGGAATTCATTCGGTTGGAATCCCCAACAAAGTGGCAATCCGCGCCACCAGGTCTTGATGGACGGCTTCGGGCGAACGATTTCCATCGATGGTTTCGAACTGATATTCCGACTGAAGTGACTCGAAGGTTTTTTCGATGCGGCGCTGGTAACGGATAAAGCCACGATACATATCCACCGAACGCTGGATATCCATGCCCGATTCCCAATAATCGAGCGCGGCGTTCTTTCGGAAGGTGCGTTCGGCCAGCACGCGCGGCGGCACTTTGAGATAGAAGACGGCATCGGGTTCGACGGCGATCCCATACAGCTTAGACAGCCATTCGCGCGCGAGTCCGCGCACGATGGAACGCGCCATCAACGTGTAAATGTAACGATCTGCCAGAACGACGAAATTGGCGCGCAAGGAAGGAATGATGACGTGCTCGAGCTGGTCGGCAAAATCGGTCATATAGAACAGGCTCATCGTCATCGGGCTGAGAGTGTTGCCGCGCTTGGCGCCTTCCAACTCGGGCGCGGCCAGTTCCGAACGCTTGATGCCAATCTCGACGGTGGCAAAGCCCTCGCGTTCCAGCCAATTGCGCAGCATCGCAATTTGCGTCGAACGCCCGGAGCCGTCGGACCCTTCGAGAACGATCAGCTTTCCCTTCAAACGCGACGGATCGACATGGGGAATTCCACTGCCATAGTACGCTTTTCCATGACTCATCATATCTGACTCCAACTATATTTAAACCGGTCGAGGTGAATTTTCTTCTGCACCAGCTTGCGAATTTCGCGCTGCTGCTCTTCGGGGCTGCGCGTTCCGTCGATGACCGTCAGGTCGAACTCGGGCACCATACGCATATACTCATCGTAAACCTTCCCCTGGAAAATTTTGAAGCTTTGCTCTACCTCGTCGGAAAAGCCCATATCCATGCCCGCTTCGTAATATTTCAACTGCGGGCGTCCTTCCAGGATGCGCCCCAGGGCAATATCGAGCGGCACCTTAAAAAACAGGCCAATATCCGGATGGACGGCGAAACTGTACAGGTTACGCAGCCAGTCGCGGTCCACGCCGCGTACCGCATCGCGGGCAAAGGCGGTATAGATGTAGCGGTCAGCCAACACAACATATCCGGCATGGAGCATGGGCAGAATGTGACGCTCGAAGCGGTCGGCAAAATCGGTGGCATGGATGAGCGAGAAGGTCGTCGGCGTCAACAATTGTTGTTTCTTCCCGCGTTTGGTGACCTTCTTAACCAGCGGCGAGGAATTCCACTCGGTAAAGTAAACTTTGTAGCCTTCCAGTTCCAGCCAGCGTTGCAGCAAACGGACTTGCGTAGACTTTCCAGAGCCGTCCAACCCCTCTACAATAATCAGTCTTCCGGGTAAATTTTCGGGCATAAAATATCACTCCTCAAGGCTTAATGAAACGCCAAAAGTGTCTTCGAAGAACGATTTACGCTTCAATAACATCCATTTCTCTAATTCGAGGTTACCCTTGCCACGTAAGCAGATCGTCCAGCCGGGCTTGGCCTTCTGCAATAATGCGTCGTGGACCTTCGCGCTGTGCCCAACGTCCATTTATATCTATATCGATCAAGCGCAAGATGGCGATCAAGTTGATTACCAAACGCACAGCCCAGACGTAAATCTAGCAGAGGCGTTCTTCATAGATCGTCTTAATAAGTCTATCACTATCTTGCATGAAAATCTTCCCGCAGAAATCCTTTTACGTCACGCAACATCTCAAATTCATCCTGTCAGATTGCATCGGGATGGTTAAACAAAACTGTCGCCCTGAGCGATCAGTTTAGAGTGTCTTCTTGTTGATTTGAGCACATTCAGAATCGGAGAACTTCAATTATCAGCTTGCAAATTATGTACAGGCGTCTATCGGATGCATCCGACTCGACAGGCACCCATTTCATCTTAATGGGAGGGCGTTAACGGGGAAGAAAGAACCTGTTAACGTCTTTTAAAGATTCCCCCAAAGGAGCAAATACAAGTTCACAAATCACGGGCCTGAAAAATGCGCACCGCCAGGAACAAGATCACCAGCAGGTAAACGACCGCATAGACAACCATCAACACACTGGGGACGGAGATCGTCCCGAAGGGGGACATACGGAGCACCTCTGCCAGGGGCGTCTGCATTTCGAAGGCGGCCCGATGCCACAATGCTTCACTGGGGATGATCAGGCTGGTAACGATTCCCACTTTGACGGCTGTCTGGTTCTGGAGGATCGCGCCAAATTGTTCGATCCAGCCACCGATAAAAGCCAACCCGTAAAGTCCAAAAATGATGCCCCCCGTGGCTAACGCAGAGAACGCGCTCGAACACATCAAGGCAACGGTCATAATGAGCAGGGACTCAAAGTAAATGAGCGCCAGACCAACAGGCAGGTGGCCGGGGGCATAGCCCGTTTGCGCAAAGACGCTCAAGACGGTTCCACCCGCCGTCAGCAGGAAATATACCCCCAGCATGGCGGCAAATCCCAACCATTTTCCAAAAACGACTTCGGCGCGGCGTACAGGCTTGGTCACGATGGTCTGAATGGTGCCGGATTCGATCTCACGCGCGAAGGCATCTGCGCCCAGGAGGGCGCCCATCGCAATAGAGAGAAAGGCGACCGCGTACAGGCCGGCAAGCAGCAGCGTGTTTTCCGTCTCGACGCTGGCGACGTTACCCAACGAGTTTGCAGCAGGGATGTTCCCAGAATCGACAGCCGCGGCCGCGGCATGATGAACCTGCGTAATAATGAAGTGGAATCCCAGTGAAAACAGCACGACGAAACACAGGCCCAGGACCACCCCTGTCAAGACGATTCGTCGACGGATGGCTTCGCGGAAGGTCATACGAGAAAGCGTCCAAACATTCTTCACAGTCCGCCGTCCTTTCCGACCGTTTCGATAAAAATCTCTTCGAGCGAGGCTCGATTAGGCCGAATGGCGTAGACTTCGGCCCCCTGGGCCACCAGATAGCGGGTGAGTTCTGGCAGAGCCGATTCGTGGGGGACCGTCAGAGTCACCTGCTCCTCCTTGGCGGTAATGTCGCGCCCCCAACGCGAGAGACCCGCCAGCCCTTCGGCGGAAAGGCCGCGAACGCGCAGCGTCACGACGGCCTGCTCAGTATCGAGGCTGCTCAAGGCAAGCACCCGCACCACTTCGCCATGACGGATAAAAGCCACCCGGTCGCAGGTCACTTCGATCTCGCTCAGCAGGTGCGAGTTCAGGAAAACGCAAGTGCCCTGTGAGCGCAGTTCGTGGATGATGTCTCTGACGAGACGACGCCCAACCGGGTCCAGGCCGGAGGTGGGTTCGTCCAGAAAGACCAGGGCTGGTCGATTCAACAGCGCCTGCGCCAGGCCGACGCGCTGCAACATGCCCTTCGAAAAAGTGTGCAGTTGTTTGTTGTGAAAATCTGCCAGGCCAACGCGTTCTAGGAGTTCGTCGGCGCGCAGCGCCAGGTCGTCTTTCTGCATTCCCAAAAGCTGGCCGTGCAATTGGAGGAACTCACGCGCCGTCAGCCATTCTTGAAAGCGAAAGTGTTCCGGTAAAAAGCCAACACGAGCCAACACATCCCGTTCACCCAGCGGCTTTCCCAACAGCGACGCTGTTCCGGCGGTAGGCGCAATCAGGCTCAACAACATCTTGATGGAGGTTGTTTTGCCCGCGCCGTTCGGGCCCAGAAAGCCAAACACCTCACCCTGCTCGACACGCAGGGTGAGGCCTTTCACGGCAACGTGCTCGCCGAAGACTTTCCGTAGCTGATCTGTCTCGATTGCAGGCGCAACAGACATAAACTAATGCAGAGAGTTTGCCATTTGAATGGCTTGCTGTGAGTTGGTTCCCAACCCGCCAATGGTGTAAATGGTCCCATCTTTGACCCACAACAGGGCATATTGGGGAGCATCGTCGGCAGGACGCTGGATGAGCGTACCGGTCACACCATCCACCGATACCTGTTGATAGGTGGCGGCGTTTTTGGGGATCGGAACGACCAGCGTGGAAGTCCAATCGACGGAATGGGTGAAGGCAACCGCCTGTTCACTGGTCATGCCGGTGAACTGCAAGCCGATCTGGGCCAGTTGGGCCACATCGACGCTGGCCGGCGCACTGACGGTGGGGCTGGGAATTTCCACCAGGATAACACAATCGGGATACTGGCGTCCAGGGGTGCCGACGCCAAAGCCTTCTTCGCTGCTGGGCGCCGGGCAGTCGCCAAAATCGACGCTCACGCCGGAGGGAATATTGACCGAGATTTTAGCGCCATCGATGGAAGCGGGCAGGACGAGGTCGCTGCGCCCTGCCTCATTAAGCAAGGCTTGCGCCTTGGCACGATCGACCGTGAACGCATAGGCGGCCTCGCTGGTCACGCTGATACGCGAGGGAGTCATCCCTTGCGGCACACGCACGGTGAATCCGGCCAATTGGCTGGCCTGCGCGGCGTCGGTCGCATCCACAGGCTGGCCGGGTTTCTGGACCACGGTCGTTGAGCTGGAGAGCAGTTGGCTAACCTGCTTGCCAATGGCATCATTCCCGGTCAGTTGCTGCATACCGGTCATATCGACAGGCACCACATCCACTTGTTGCACGCGGAACAGGTCGAGCAGTTGGTCGGCCAGCGCACGCGTCGCCGGGACGGAAACGATCAGGGCCAGCACCAGCACAACAGGCAGCCCAAAACGCAAAAGCGGGGAAGCAAACATTTTTTTGAACATGGGACTCTCCTTTGGAGTAACTTTTCGGTCGTAGAAATGGCGCAAAGCCGTCGGTACAGGAGGAACGCGGTCTTCTGCCTGGGGAGCAAGAAAAGCCAGTTTCTGGGCCGTCCGTTGCACCTGCAATTCCAATGCCTTTTGTCGCTCCTGGCAGGCCCTACATGCGTCCAAATGGCGGCGCTCTTCGGCGTTCAACTCGCCGTCGAGGGCGGCGCGCAGATGTCCGTCTGACAAGTGTTTGTTCATGGCTCCTCCTGGGTGAGCGCACGGTAGCGTTTTTCGAATTCGCGCTCGGCGCGTATCAATAATGGCCCGATGGATGCAGGCGACAGTTGCAAAGCCACAGCAATTTCTTTGTAAGGCAACCCCGCATAACGCAGCCAGAGCAATTGGGCCTGACGGACGTTCATTTGGGCCAGCACGTAGCGGGCGACCCGTCGTTCTTCCTCACTCGCCAGAATCTGCGCCGGACGGTTCTCAGGTGCCTCGTCCAGGGCATCTTTTCCGGCTTGGAGTTCGTACTGCTGGCGACGCCTGGCGCTGCGCAGCGAACGCAATCCAAGATTGGTTGCCACCCGGTAAAGCCAACCGCCGAAATTGAAGTCGCGCGCGGCAGGTGGAAAGCGCTGATAGAGACGGAAAAAAGTCTCCAGGGCCAGGTCTTCGGCTTCGTCCGGGTCGCCGACCAGTCGGCACAAGACCCGATAGATGCCCCCCCAATGCCTGTCGAAGAGTTCTTCGAAGGAGAGGCATTCAACTGGCGAATCTTCGGAAGCCTTGAGATCGTCTTGGCGGGAGTTCATCAGGCTAATGATACTCTTTTGTTGCAGGGTTTTGTCCATCTGGGAATCATCTTCTCTACTACAATAACCCCTTTCAACGACCAAATGAGACAGGCCGCACCCCATTTGCCCATCGCCTTTTAATTCTTTTGGTACACCGCATCCTGGAAACCGGCCCTCATTCACACAAAAGCAGATAAAAGCAGTCCAAATTGCCAAAAAACATTGACGTATCTGTCAATGCCGATATAATAGAACTCAATTTGAGGCTCTGACATCATGACTTATTTCACGCTCCCCGTATCAACAAGCTGTAGGTGTTTGTGTACATGTTTATGTACGTGCGCCTGTGCAGGCGGGGAGACGTGCTGCATGCATTGTCATGCTCACACCTGATGTAAGGCAATAAAAGCCCATCAACCGGTGAAGCACGCTCCACAGATTGGAGAAGCATTCACCGGTATTTTTTTAAAGTTACCCTATAAAGCCGGGAATGCACCCGGCTTTTTTATTTTTATACCAACTCAAAACGGACATACCTGATGACCACCATAAAACAACCCCAAAACAAAATTGTCTCCCACGACCATCGATCTGCCAAAAGACGACCGCCAGAGAGGGTTGTGCACGCCGAAAGCCGGACGGGAGGTGAAAAATGAGCGTATTACAACATCTTCCTCCAAACGGATTTGTTTCCATCATTGGCGCCGGGCCAGGCGACCCGGAACTGATCACCGTCAAAGGATTGGGGCGCCTGCGCCAGGCAGACGTCGTCCTGTACGACCGGTTAGCTCCCCCACAACTCTTGAACGAAATCCGCTCGACAGCCGAAGCCATCGATGTCGGCAAAGCACCCACCCGGCATCGTTTTCCCCAGGAACAAATTAACGCCCTGCTCATCGAAAAAGCGCGCAAAGGAAACCATGTAGCGCGGCTCAAAGGCGGCGACCCCTTCGTCTTCGGACGCGGTGGGGAAGAATGCCAGGCGCTCGCAGCCGCCGGAATCTCATACGAGGTGATTCCCGGCGTCAGCAGCGCCATCGCCGTTCCGGCCTACGCAGGCATCCCGGTTACCCAACGCGGAATCACGACGACGTTCACCGTCATCGCCGGGCACACCTGCCAGCCAGAATCCGGCCTGGATTGGGCCGCCCTCTCAAAGTCCGGTACGCTGGTGTTCCTGATGGGCGTGGCGCACCTGCCCGAAATCGTCTCGCGTTTACTGGCGCAAGGCATGTCGGCGCAGACCCCACTCGCTGTGATCGAACGCGGCACCGGCCCCGAACAGATCGTCGTAGAGGGCACCCTCGAAAATATCCTGGAGAAAACACGGGAAATTCGCTCGCCCGCGACGATCATCATCGGCGAAGTTGTGAAGTTACGCCAGCAAATCGCCTGGTTCGGATCACAAAATGTCAGCCCGTCGATAACCACCACATCGTTTTTACCTTACGGCATTCTTTAAAACAGGACAGACTCATGACAACCCCATCTTCTGAACATAACCAACCTTATTCCACGTACGAACTGACCGAATGGACAGCAGAACAACTTAAGCAAGTCAATGACGAGTTCGAGGGCAGCTCCCCGAAACTCATCTTACAATGGGGATTCGAAAATTTCACCCCCGATATTGTGCTGGCGACCGGTTTTGGCCCCGAAGGGGTCGCCCTGATGCACATGGTCTCGGAAATTCGCCCGGAAACCACCGTCTTTTATCTGGATACCGCTCTACTCTTCCCCGAGACCTATGCTCTGCGCGACGAGCTGGCGCGCCGTTTGGGCATTCACTTCGAACGTATCCCCGCCAGCCTTCCCTTGAAGGAGCAGGCCGAACGCTATGGCGACGAGTTGTGGAAAAAGGACCCGGACTCGTGCTGCTACCTGCGTAAGGTGATTCCGCAACGCCAGTACCTGGCGAACTATCGCGCCTGGATCACCGGCATTCGCCGCGACCAGACCATCTTGCGCGCCAACGCCGGCTCGATCGAATGGGATACATCCAACCAAATGGTCAAGCTCAACCCACTGGCCGCCTGGAAGCGCGAACAAACCTGGGAATACATCCGCGCACACGATTTACCCTACAACCCCCTGCACGACAAAGGCTATCCCAGCATTGGTTGCTGGCCGTGCACGCGCGCCGTCGCCCCCGGCGAAGACCCCCGCGCCGGACGTTGGGCCGGTATGCAAAAGACCGAGTGCGGCATCCATCTCAAACCCGGCCAAAAATCGTCCTGACGGATACGAAACGCCACACAATGACAGAATACTACCCCATCTACCTCCAGTTACAGGGCCAGCCTTGTATCGTGATTGGCAGTAACACGCTCGCCGAAGACAAGGTGGAGACGCTGCTGGCAGCCGGCGCCAGGGTCACGCTGATCGCGCCCAAGGTTGGTGCGCGCCTGCAAGCCCATGTCGAGTCCGGAAAGGTCATCCACCTGCCGCGACGGTACCAACCCGGCGACTTGAAAGGCGCTTTTCTGGTGATCTGTACCAACGACCAGACCGCCATCAAGCAACAGGTTTGGGAAGAAGCCAGCGCTGCCCGGCAACTGGTCAACGTGGTGGACGACACGCCGCACTGTAACTTTATCGCACCGTCCATCTTTCGCCAGGGCGACCTGGCCATCGCCATTTCCACCGCCGGAAAGGCCCCGGCGCTGGCCGTACGCCTGAAGGAACGCCTGCGTAAACAGATCGGCCCGCAGTATGCTCGCTTCCTGGAATTGGCCGGCCACCTGCGAGCGCCGCTCGCCCAGCACGTCCCCGATTTCGCAACGCGCAAAGCCTTATGGTACCGTCTGGTCGATTCGGATGTGCTCGACCTGTTGGCGCAGGATGACGAAACCGCCGCCCTGGAAAAAATCTCGGAAGTTGTGGGGTTCCCTTTCCACCCGGATTGAGTTTCAGGCACAGCTTTCGACAGACAAGCAAAGACTCTTAAAAGAGATGATCGCGCCGTCGGACTGCCGGGAGAAAAAAAGCTTGGCAACAGAGGGGAAATGGCAGGGTCGGAGAAACTACCGCAGCGCCCCCAACGGTCCACAGAAAGACTCTTTTCGTGAGAAATCCTGCGTTGGTCACAGGATTTCTAGTAGATTGGATGGGGGCACTTCTACAGTATATGTTATGTTCCCAATTCCCAGATTTCAACTCATCTCTACTAAAATTGGGGCTCTTTGGGAAGCGGTGGAATAGGGCAAACTTATGGGGGTGTGGGGCCGCCGCACGCGCCCCCCCCCCCCCCCACCTAAACCCCCCCACCCACGCTCAACCGAAAAAACCAAAAAAA
>JBJKRF010000084.1:0-5101 GCA_046704785.1 Anaerolineales bacterium
TTTTTCGTACCAAAGCTGCCCCATTTTAGACCCAAAAGTGAGTGAATTTTGCTCTCTTTGCCCCACAAAGGGCCTAAAAACAGGGGGAAAATCGGGATGCGAGTTCTTTCTCCGACAGGCTGCTAGGTCTGGCATGGGAAAGTTCCCCCTTGTTGTGTCGGGTTCGGAACAGGCTTTTGAAAAGTATAGCATATTCCGATGATCAGGCATCTTCGTTGCACGACTTTTCCGTGATTCGGCCCGCCTCCTGTCATTTGCGATAGAATAAACCTTGTCGATTTTACTGCACCCTGATTTGGAGATACCATGCCACATTATTTCACCGTACAAGAAGCCGACGCCGCGCTGGAGGGGATCAAGCCGTTGATGGACGACATCCAGGACATCCGTCAGACGATTTTGAGCAACCAACCGGAAGTCTGGCCGGTGATCGAAAAAGCAGCCGGCAACGGCGGCAGCAAGACGGCCAGCCTGCTGGCCAAAGATTTCGAGCGCCTGGACAAACTTGTGCACGAGGTGCTGGACACCGGCGCGCTCATCAAGGACGTCAATATTGGTTTACTGGATTTCCCGGCCTGGCGCGAGGGACACGAGGTCTATCTGTGCTGGCGTGTGGGCGAGGCGCGCCTGCTGTATTGGCACGAGGTGGAGGCCGGTTTCGCCGGTCGACAGCCCATCGAAACGTTCTGAACGCCCATCGGGAGTCCGCGCGTCGAAACGAGCGCGCCCCCTGCGCAGTTGCTTCGCAGGGGGCGCGTTTTAGTAAGCGGGACAGGCCCACAGGTCGAGTCTAGATCAGGCCAATCTGTTTGCCGATGCGTCCGAACACATCCAGGACGTGGTCCAGTTGTTCGTCGGTGTGAGTCGCCATGTAGCTGGTGCGCAGCAGTTGCTGCCCGGCGGGGACGGCGGGGGTCAGCACCGGGTTGACGAAAACACCATTGTCGAAGAGCATGCGCCAGAAGAGCAGAGTCTTTTCGTCGTCGCCGATGAAGATCGGAATCACGATTGTTTGGGTGTTGCCGATGTTGAATCCGAGTTTGCGGAAGCCTGTGTGCATGCGTTCTGCGATTTTAGCCAGGCGTTCCACCCGCTGCGGTTCTTCACGCATGACGTGCAGTGCGGCCAGGGCGGCGGCGGCGTTGGCGGGCGACATGCTGGCGCTGAAGATCAGCGCGCGGGCGTGATGTTTGATGTAGTGGATGACATCTTCCTCGCCGGCGATAAAGCCGCC
The DNA here is from genome assembly GCA_046704785.1 of Anaerolineales bacterium. Lineage (GTDB taxonomy): Bacteria > Chloroflexota > Anaerolineae > Anaerolineales > Villigracilaceae > JBJKRF01. The sequence goes on from JBJKRF010000084.1 coordinate 1,235, forward strand.
CAACGAGGCGAAGGATTTGCTGAAGGTCGACATGATCAGGTCTACTTCATTCTTTATCCCGAAGTGTGCTTCGGTGCCTCGTCCGCCGCCGAGCACCCCGACGGCGTGGGCGTCGTCCACCATCAGGCGCGCGCCGTATTTTTTGCAGATTGGGACGATTTCGGGCAGGGGGGCAATGTCGCCGCCCATGCTGAAGAGCCCGTCGACGACTACCAGCTTGCCGTTCTTTTCGGGAATCCCCGCCAGGGTGCGCTCCAGGCTGGCGCAGTCGTTGTGGCGAAAACGTTTGATCTCACCCCACGACAGGCGTGCGCCGTCGACGATGCTGGCATGGTCTTCTTTGTCGAGAACGACCACGTCTTTCGAGCCGACCAGGGCGCTGATGGTGCCCAGGTTGGTCTGCATGCCGGTGGAGAACACCAATGCGGATTCCTTGCCCACCCAATCAGCCAGTTCGTGTTCTAGCTGTTCGTGCAATTCGAGCGTGCCGTTCAGGAATCTCGACCCGGTGCAACTCGTGCCGTAGCGATCGATGGCGTCCAGTGCGGCCTGCCGTACCTTGGGATGCGTTGTCAGCCCCAGATAGTTATTCGACCCACACATGATCAGGCGGTGTCCGTGGTAAACTGCCTCGGAGCCCTCATTCTCCGTCAATGCAATGAAATAGGGATAGGTACCAGCCGCAATGGCTTCCTTCGCGGCGGTATATTTGGAACATTTCTCAAAAAGATCCACTTAGCTACCTCCGATGGTAACGGTTTGGGTACCGTCTCGATAAACTTGGGGCCGGGGAATATTGCCCCTTTCCTGGCTTATGTCGAAACGATGCCGTTTTGTTTTCGTTCTGTGGATGGACCCCAGGACGATTATTGCTTTTTTGCTTTCTTCTTCTGCGCTTGAGCGATCATGTAATCCATGATTGGATACAGTGCTCCCCCCAGCAGGCCGCTGAGAACGTAGAATGTTTGACTCTCCGACCCCGGCAGGATCGCAAAACGTTTGCTGCTGATTCCTTTCAAGATGGTCTCGCCCACGGCTTCCGCCGACATCACACCGGCGTTGCCGGCCAGTTCCTTGGTCTCCATAGGCTTGAACTCGTTTTCGTATGCCAACTGGGGCGTATCGGTGTCGGGCGGGAAGGCAATGGCAACATGGATTCCGTAGGGTTTTAATTCAGCACGCAACACTTCAGAATAACCCCGAACTGCGTATTTTGTCGCGCCGTAAGCGCTATAACCGAAGACACCCATAAAGCCGGCCACCGATGAGATGTTGACGATTGAACCTGAGCGCCGGGCGATCATGGCGGGCAGGAGCGCCTGGGTCACGTGGACGGTGCCGAAGTAATTTACATCCATCAAATTGTGAAAAACTTCCAGGCTGATTTCTTGCGCGTAGCCAGGATAAGTGGCGCCTGCAGAATTGATAATGATATCGGGAACGCCAACACTTTCGACGATTTGATGGATGGCCGCACCGACCTGTTTCTCGTCGGCCACATCCACCGACGTGGTGCCAAAGCGCTGGCCTGGGTCCTGGCGAGCGGCCTCGACTACTTGCAGGGCACTCTTTAGCTTTTCGGCATCTCTTGCAATCAACCAGACGCTTGCTCCCTGGGCCGCCAATAATTTTGCAGTTGCCAACCCAATCCCGCTGGAACCACCGGTTACCAATGCAAATTTCTGCGCAAACGTTTGTTTCGTCATGATAAATAAACTCCAATCTTGATAATAGATACTGGGCAGCGTGCCCTGCCTATTATGACACAATTTGTGACCATACTTGCAAAATTGCTACCGGTTTGGCAGGCTATGTTTGGCCGATTTGCCGGGGCCGGTCGCACTTCTTGCCGGGACGAATGGCGATTATACTTGCGGTTTACGCTGCCCTTTGGGACTTTTCATGACGATCAGCGGGGTGAAATGGATTTGTGGCATTTCCACATCTACCTCTACGGTTTTTGTCGAGATTCCCGAAAGGCTTTTGTAATCGGAGGAAAACACATGAATAAGGGCGTCTGGTACGCTATCGGTGCGTATGCACTGTGGGGCTTGTTTCCGCTTTTTTGGAAGCAGTTGGAATATATTCCGGCGTTGGAACTGATCGCTCACCGTTTTGCATGGTCATTCGTGCTGTTGGCGCTTGTTCTCCTGCTCACTCGCCAGACGCAGGCATTTCGAGCTCAGGTGCAGAAGCGACATGTGTTGGTAACTTATTCCATCTCGGCATTATTGATTGGGACGAACTGGCTGATCTACGTCTGGGCGGTCAACGCCGGTTATGTGGTGGAAGCCAGCCTGGGATATTTTATCAACCCGCTGGTGAGCGTGTTGCTGGGAGTCATTTTCCTGCGCGAGCGGTTGCGACCGTTGCAATGGCTGCCCATTGGTCTGGTTGCCCTGGGGGTTGTCTTCTTGACGTTTGCCTACGGTTCGTTACCCTGGATTGCGATCTCTTTGGCCTGTTCGTTCGGCGTTTATGGGTTGGTCAAAAAGACGGCTCCCCTGGGTTCGCTTTATGGGTTGTCCCTCGAAACGGGACTGATGTTTTTGCCGGCGCTGGGCTATTTGTTGTTTGTCGGTGGCAGCGGGCAGGGCGCCTTCCTGCGTTCAGTGTGGTGGGTCAACCTGATGTTAGCCAGCGCAGGGATCATTACGGTCGTGCCCCTTTTGATGTTTTCCTCGGCAGCACGCTTGATTCCACTTTCGGTGGTGGGTATATTGCAGTACATCACCCCAACCATGCAGTTCCTGCTGGGCATCTTTGTGTATCGAGAGCCTTTCACCTCGGCGCAATTGCTGGGGTTCTCCATTGTGTGGGTTGCGCTCATTTTGTATTCAAGCGAAGCGCTTTTCAACCATCACGCCCGGCAGGAAGCCCCTGCCATTGCGGATTGAACATAACTCCTTCAGCATTTACGTTTTGGCCTGACGGTCTTACGTTCGCTATACCATTGGTTCTTTGGGTTTGATGTCGATGGGTAGTCGATATATCTTACTGGACTCTGGCGAATTCCATATATAGTGTTTTTGAGCTAATTTTCCGTGCAAAAAAACGGCCATATATGGGGTCACCCATGTCGAAAATCCCTTGCTGTCTTATTAGTATGACAATGGTTTCCGTGGAGCAGATCAGTAATCCCCCTGGCCCAGGTATAGCTGAAAACATTGGAATTGCCCGCATTTGGCCGTACAAACTTCCATCATGCACAGCATTTTACAGGCATCATACTATCAAGACAGTCAGGGCATGAAAGGCGCTTGATCGCCAAATGCAGGTCGAAATCTGCGACAAATCTCGCGTAAATTGTAAAGGTGTTTTTGCCCCAAATAGGGTATTCCTGAACCGTGCCATCACTTCGTTTTTGGGTAGATAATTTGATATGGGTGCGTTCCATTTGGTTTGAAGAGTTCAAGCAGCCAAAGGCAAGGCTGAGGCATGATTTGGATAGTGGATAGCCAACAACTCAATACAACGGGAATAGTCCAAAGATTTGCCGTAGAGACGTTGGTGGCGCTGTTTTCTGAGAAAGGAATGGTAATCACTCCAATCATCATTTTCGGCGATGGCGCGCATACGGAGTAAGCCTTCTGCGCCGTTTTGAGACCATCGCATACCGGAGAGTTCGCAACGGTCTTTGACAAAATGGCGACAAGCGCCTTCGATGACGCCGGAAGCAATGGGCCAACCTTTTGCCAAGTAAGTTGGATAGTCCATGTAAGGGAGATTGCGCTCAAAATCAGCAATTCCAAATTTGGAAAAAGCCGGGAAAAAGTGGTAAAGTTTTGGCTTATATGCGGCAAAAACTTTCGTTACAAAACATAATGACCTATCTTCGTAGGTGTTGGGGAAAAGCGCCTGACAAAC
>JBJKRF010000085.1:0-8405 GCA_046704785.1 Anaerolineales bacterium
ATTAACACTTTGTAAACATAAAAAAAAATTGCTGGGGTGCCAAAAACTACCCGCCGGGGCTGTTGGGGGGGGGGGGCCCCCCCCCCCCCCCCACACACCCAAACCTGCTTGATTCTACTGGTTTCCAGAGAGCCACAAAAAGGAGTACCTATGAACTGGAACGATAAGGCCATCCTCATTACCGGCGGCACCGGTTCGTTCGGTAAGAAAATGACCAAAATCCTGCTGGAAGAAAAGCAGCCGAAAAAGATCATCATCTTCAGCCGCGACGAGCTCAAACAGCATGAAATGCGCGTGGCCGGTTACGACCACCCGTCTCTGCGCTACTTTATCGGTGATGTGCGCGACCGCGAACGGTTGGTGCGGGCCATGCATGGTGTGGATGTCGTCGTTCATGCTGCGGCGCTCAAACAAGTGCCGGCCTGTGAGTACAACCCCATGGAGGCCATCAAAACCAACATCATGGGCACCTCCAACGTGGTCGAGGCGGCCCTCGACGCCGGCGTCAGCCGGGTGCTGGCGCTCAGCACCGACAAGGCCGTCAACCCCGTCAACCTGTACGGCGCGACTAAACTGGCCGCCGAAAAATTGGTGATCCAGTCCAACGCCTACGCGGGCGGACGCTCCACCCGTTATTCTTGCGTGCGCTACGGCAACGTCGTCGGTTCGCGCGGGTCGGTGGTGCCGCTCTTCCTGAAACAGCGCAGCAACGGCAAGATCACCATCACCGACGAACGCATGACGCGTTTTTGGCTCTCGCTCGAACAGGGCGTCCATTTCGTCATCCACTGCATCGAGCAGATGGAAGGCGGCGAGGTCTTCGTGCCAAAGATTCCCAGCACCAAGGTCATCGACTTGGCGCGGGCCGTCGCGCCACAGGCGGAGATCGACATTATCGGCATTCGTCCTGGCGAGAAGCTGCACGAGGTGCTCATCTCCGAGGACGAATCCCGCAACACCGTCGAACTGGAGCACATGTTCGTCGTCCAGCCGGCGGAGGCGCTGTGGTTCGGTTATAACTGGCAATCGCGCGGCAAACTGCTCTCCGATGGCTTCCGTTATGGCAGCGACAACAACACCGAATGGCTCGACGTGGAAGGCATCAAAGAGTACATTGCGCCGTTCGAAGAAGCCTTTGCCGACGGCACCCTGGAAGGCTAGATGAAAATCCTGGTTACCGGCGCAAGCGGATTATTGGGGCTCAATCTGTGTCTGATGCAGGCGGGGACTCACACCATCGTTGGAACAGACCGCGGCAAACTGCGCGGGACGCCTTTCGAGTTGGTCCACGCGGAACTGACTCAGCCGGGGGTCGCCTCCCGTTTAATCGAGTCGGTGCGCCCTGATGCCATCGTTCACACGGCGGCGCTGGCCAATCTCGACCGTTGCGAGGCCGACCCTGAGCTTGCCAGGTGCTTGAACGCCGAGCTTCCCGGCGAATTGGCCCTGGCCTGTGCACGCCATAGCATCCGGCTGATTCATATTTCCACCGACGCCGTGTTCGACGGAACGAAAGACGGTGTTTACAGCGAGGACGACCTCCCCAACCCGTGGGGCGTCTATGCGCGTACGAAGTATGAGGGGGAGCAGGCCGTGCGCGCGGCGGCCCCGCAGGCGGTTGTGGCGCGTGTCAATTTCTTCGGCTGGAGCCTTTCCGGCACGCGCTCGCTCTCCGAGTTTTTCTACAATAAGTTATCTGCCGGGGAACAATGTAACGGGTTCACCGATGTCTGGTTTTGCCCGATGTTCGTCGGGGATTTGGCAGAGACTCTGGTTCGGATGTTGGACAAAGGCCTTTCGGGGCTGTACCACGTCGTCGGGTCGGAAGCGCTCACGAAGTACGAGTTCGGGCAGCGCATCGCCCATCCGTTCGGATTCGACCCCTCACTGGTGCTGCCCCGCTCTGTCGAAGAATCCGGCCTGAAAGCCAAACGTTCCCACAATTTAAGGCTGTCTGTCAACAAATTATCCACCGACCTGGGCGCAGAAATCCCCGGCGTTTCCACCGGGATCGCCCAGTTTTATACACAGCACCAACAGGGTTATCCACAGAAAATGCGCAGTTATCAACAGGGCGACCAGTCGCTCGCCTAAAACGGAGGAATCATGGAGATCAAAATCGGCAAGCGCTTGATCGGGCCGGGCCACCCGACGTATTTCATCGCCGACATCGCGGCCAACCATGACGGCGACCTGGAGCGGGCCAAGCTGCTCATCCGGCTGGCGAAAGAATCTGGAGCCGACGCGGCCAAGTTCCAAAATTTCGATGCGCCCAAGATCGTCTCGGATTACGGTTTTTCGCACATGAACAGCCAGGTTTCGCACCAGGCCAATTGGAAAAAGTCGGTGGTGGAGGTTTATCGGGCAGCTTCCATCCCCTTCGAGTGGACGCTGACGCTGATGGAGGAGTGCAACGAGGTGGGCATCGACTATTTCTCCTCACCGTACGATTTTGGCGCGATCGACTTTCTCGACCCGTATGTGCCGGTTTACAAGGCCGGCTCCGGCGAGATCGACTGGATCGAGGCCCTGGAACGCATGGCAAGCAAGGGCAAGCCTTTTTTCGTCGCCACGGGCGCTTCCACCATCGGTGAGGTGCAGAAGGCCGTGCACGCTATTTTGAAGATCAATAAGCAACTGGTGTTGATGCAATGTAACACCAACTACACCGCCAGCCCCAAGAATTACGATCACCTGCATTTGAACGTTTTGAAGACCTATGCCACCATGTTCCCGGATGTGATCCTGGGGCTTTCAGATCACACCCACGCCGTCGCCCCGGTGGTGGGTGCGGTGGCGCTGGGCGCGCGCGTGATCGAACGACACTTTACCGATAGCAACGAGCGGGAAGGGCCCGACCATAAATTTGCGATGGACCCCGACAAATGGGCGCGTATGGTCGAGGAGACGCGCCTGTTGGAACGGGCGCTGGGCAGCCCCGACAAGTTTATTGCCGAGAACGAGATCGAGACCGCCGTTGTGCAGCGTCGCTGTCTGCGCGCCGCGCGCGATGTCAAGGCGGGCGAGACCTTCAGCCGCGAGATGATCGCTGTGCTGCGTCCCGCCACGCCCGGTGCGATCAAGCCCGACCAGATTCCTGATGTGATCGGCACCAAGGCTTTGCAGGATATGCCTGCCGGGAAGGAACTGCGTTGGACGGATTTAGGAGAGTAATTGTGGTCGGGGCGACTGGACAGTCGTCTCTACCGTGGAATAATTTTTCATGAAGGTCATTTATTTTTCCTTCGATTACGGCCCTCACGACCATCGCTTCCTCTCGGCCCTCTCCGAGAGCAAGCACCAAGTCTATTACGTGCGCTTGCAGCGCGGAGCGCGCCAGACCGAAGACCGGCCGGTGCCATCCAACATCGAACAGGTGCTTTGGGAAGGCGGGCGAGGCGTTTTTCGCTGGCGCAACCTGCCCAACTACGTGTTGGGGATGCGCCGCATCATCCGCCGCATCCAGCCGGACCTGATCCACGCCGGGCCGATCCAGACCTGCGCCTTTATCGTCGCGCTGGCGGGTTTCCGTCCGTTGCTGACCATGTCCTGGGGCTTCGACCTGATGAAAGACGTGGAACGCGGGCGCTGGTGGCGCTTCGCGACGCGGTATACTTTACGGCGCAGCGCCTACTTTACCAGCGATGCCGCCGTCACACGCGATAAAGCCGTCGCTTACGGCATGAATCCGGCGCGGACCGTCGTCTTTCCGTGGGGCGTTGACTTGCAGCATTTTTCGCCTGCCGCGAGCCGGCGCATGGACTCGGAGGGCTTCACGCTTTTTTGCAATCGCTCGTGGGAGCCGAATTACAGCGTGGACGTCCTCGCCAGGGCCTTTGTCAAGGTGGCGCAGTCCAGGCCGGCGGTGAGTCTGCTGCTGCTGGGAGGCGGCTCTCAGGGTACAACAATCCGTCGCATCCTGGAGCATGGCGGGGTGGCGGAACAGGTTACTTTTCCCGGCCATATCAGCCATAAGGAACTTCCGCGTTTCTATCGCATGGCAGACCTGTTCATTTCGCCCTCCCACGTAGACGGCTCATCCGTCTCGTTGATGGAAGCGCTGGCCTGCGGCCTGCCCTGCCTGGTTTCCGACATTCCGGCCAACCAGGAATGGGTAGCCGATGGCCAGAACGGCTGGCTCTTCCCGGACGGCGATGCCGATGCGCTGGCGGTTCGCATTCTGGCTGCCATGCAGCAGCGCACGTTGTTGCCGAAATTGGGCCGTAACGCCCGTGGTGTGGCCGAAGCGCGCGCCGATTGGAAGAAGAATTCCCAGAAGCTTTTACAGGCCTATCAAACGATTCTCGACGAGTCGCTGCGATAAACGTACGTTGTGGCTTTTTCTGTTCATGCGTAGCCTTGGGTGTCACATCCACACAAATCTGCTTCATCTCGCTGATACCCAGAGCGTCTAGCTTTGAATCGACAATGGAGGTGGAATGATGGCATTGGTCTACTTGATCCTGGCACTTGTCATTGCAGTCCTGGCCGTGATTTTTGCGCTGCAGAACGTCATGACGGTCGTCATTTCGTTCTTTGCCTGGCACGTGACCGGCTCGCTGTCGCTGGTATTGTTGGTCACGCTGGCAATCGGTGTGGTGATCGGCCTGTTGGTGTTGATGCCGTCCCTGCTCAAGGGTTCCTTGCAGGCTTCCGGGCATCGCAGGCGCATCGATAGCCTCGAAAAAGAGCTGGCGGATCACAAGGCGAAACTGGAGCACGCCGTTGCCGATAAGACCAAGAAATAAGGCTTCGACACGTCGACTCTCTCGCTGCGCGAAATTCCAAAGAACCCCGAACATTAAAAAATCTTTGCATCAATACGATATGACTTTGAAACATATAGGAGCGTGGGTCTGTTGTAAACAAGAGGTATGCAAAATTCATCCACCCAAACTGCGCTGGGAATTATCCTGATTTACGTAGCGCTGGTGGTCAACGTGCTCAACACAAAGCAAGCTACCTCCGTTTCACAGCCAGTTCCTGTCGAAAACAGCTTGAACGTGTTGGTCACGCCCACGACGATCACGCCGCCGCCAAAACCGACGGGAACACCAACGCCGACCCTCACGGCAACCCGTACCCCCACACAGACCCCGACCCTTACGCCCACAACGACCTCCACGCCCGAATCGACCCCGACCATTCCGCCAGATCAACGCATCTCATATTACGCAGTAGACGTGGAGAGGCCCAACAAACGCGATTGCAATATCACACCCTATCTGGTTGTCAGCGACCGTGCCCGCACCGGCGACCCGATTCGCGACATGCAAATTGCGCTGGGCTATGCGCTGGGCAGCAATAACGCGCGCATGAATTTCGTTCATCCAGGGCTTAACATGTCCCTTATAATTGAGAGAATCGATTATTTCGCCAACCCCGAAAGCGCCGTCGTATCCGTCGGTGGCGGCATGAACATCCCCGATATGGACCTGTGCGAAGCCCGTCAGGTGCATGATGTGCTCTGGCCCACGGCTCGCATCTATCAAAAGACAGGCGATGTGACCTACCTGTACGGCGACGGTTTCTTGATCGATACACTGACGCGACCTCATAAAAAGAGATGACACAGAAAGTTGCCATAATCCAGGCCCGCATGGGCTCCTCCCGTCTTCCCGGCAAAGTCTTACTCGACATTGCCGGGAAGACTATGATTCAGCATGTTATCGAGCGTACTCGTCGCGCCCGGCGGCTGGACGCCGTCGTCGTTGCAACGACGACGGACGCATCAGACGACCCGATTGCCGCGTTTGCCGCTTCGATGGGCGTCCCCTGCACCCGCGGGTCGCTGCACGATGTGCTCGACCGTTACGACCAAGCCGCCAAGGCGTACGATGCCGACGTGGTTGTGCGTATCACTGCCGACTGCCCGGCCATTGATCCGGGGCTGATCGACCAAACCGTCGAAACGCTCTTGATGGGCGGCTACGACCTGGTTGCCAACCGCCTGCCGCCGCCTTTTGGCCGCAGTTTTCCCATTGGCCTGGACGTGGAAGCCTGCACCTTCGCGGCGCTCGAACACGCCTGGAAAGAAGCCACACAACCCTTCCAGCGGGAGCATGTTATGCCTTTCCTGTACGAAGGCCTGACATTGCCGGGCCTCGACCGTTTGCTGGCGGCGGGAATCTCACCGCGTGGTTTTCGGGTTGCGCAGTTGAATCACATTCCCGCTTATGGCAACCTGCGCTGGACGGTGGACACCCCCGAAGACCTGGATTTCATGCGCCAGGTTTTTGCCCGTTTGAGCGCCGAACCGGAGTTTACGTGGTACGATGTCTTACGACTCGTCCAAACGCAGCCGGAACTGGCTAATATCAATGCGCAAGTGCGTCACAAGACCATGACCGACGTGGACGAACGTCGCAGATAGAAGATATGCTCCCTATTACAGTTTTTTCCGCGCCCAAAGCGTTCACCAACCCGCATATCGACATCATCCAGCGCAACGCCATTACCTCCTGGACCAAACTGCCGGGAGTGGATGTGCTGCTCCTGGGCGACGAACCCGGTCTGGCGGAGGCCGCCCACGCGCTGGGAGTCAGGCTGCTGACGGATGTTCCGCGCAGCCCTAGCGGTGCACCCCGGTTGGACGCCATGTTCGGGCTGGCGCGCCAGAACAGTCGCGGCGGCCTCCTGTGCATCGTCAACGCCGATATTCTGCTGCTGCCCGATTTCGTCGACGCCGCGCAGCAAGTGGCCGCCCAACGTCCGAAGTTCGTCATGCTGGGTCAGCGCTGGGATCTGGACATACGCGAGCCCCTGGACTTTTCGGGAGATTGGGTGTCGTCTCTGCGTGCGCTCGTCTGCAGTCAGGGCCAACTCCATCGCCCGGCCGGGAGCGATTATTTCCTTTTCCCAGACGCCTGTTATCGTGACTTGCCTGCCTTTATCATTGGTCGCGCCGGCTGGGACAATTGGATGATCTACAAGGCGCGCAGGGAGGGCTGGCCGGTAATCGATGCCACGCCGTCGGTGCAGATTCTGCATCAGAACCACGATTACAGCCATTTGCCTGAAGGAAAGCCCCACTATCGCCATCCTGAAACGGACGAAAACGTTCGCCTGGCCGGTGGGCGCGCCATGACGCGTTTTACCCTGCTGGACGCAAACTACCGCCTCGAAGGGGGTAAAATTCAGCCCCAGACGATGGACTCCGCGCGCCTGTGGCGACGGATCGAATCTTGGCCGCTGCTGGCGCTTGGGTCGACGAAGCTCACCAATGGGCTTTGGCGACTCCGCAAACGGTTCAAAATAACCAATTAGTCATCAACCACCATCGATCATTATGCGCAAAGGCCAAAATCCCGCCAAATTCGTCAACCAGGTTTCCAGATCGGAACGGATCACCGTTGCCCTGCTCAATTACATCCCCTTCTTGAGCGGATTCTACGCCGAGGCGTTGGACGTGCTCAAAGTCAGCCTCGAGTCGATGCGCAGGGAGCCCGGCCTACCGTTCGACCTGCTCGTCTTCGACAACGGCTCCTGCCCGGAAGTCCGCGATTTCCTGGTCGATGAGAAAGAAGCCGGTCGTATCCAGTATTTGATGCTATCCGGAAGAAACCTGGGGAAGGGCGGCGCGTGGAATATCATGTTGGCGGGCGCACCGGGCGAGATCATCGCCTACACCGATAGTGACGTGCTTTTCTATCCCGGCTGGCTCTCCCGTTCGGTGGAACTGCTCGAAACCTTTCCGAAGGTGGGCATGGTGACCGCGCGCCCTTTCCGCACCAATCCCGATTTCCACACCTTCACCCGTGAGTGGGCTTGGAAGAACGCCGCGCTCGAAGAAGGCTCGTTCGTCCCCTGGGAGGCGTTCTGGGAGTTCAATCGGTCACTGGGCCAGGACGAGGCCGAAAACCGCAAGGTATATACAGAGACGCAGGATTGGAAAATTAAGTATCACGGTGTGACTGCCATGGCGGGAGCTTCGCACTGGCAGTTCACGGCCTATAAAGCGGTATTGGGAGAGTTCCTGCCCTTCGACATGGATAAGCCCATGGGGCAGGTCAAGCAGTTGGACCAGCGCATGAACGAGCGCGGACTGCTGCGCCTGATGGTCTCCGATCCGCTGGTGATGAACCTGTCCAACTCGACAGACTACGTCAAAGGCCTTTACCAGAAGCCGGTCGCGCCCCCTACGAAATCGCTTTTCCGGCGCTTTATCCATCTCTCGCCTGTGAAAAAAGCGTTGCTGGCGGTCTACGACCGGATTTTTAAATGGTATTACGCGTAAATTGTTTTTTGTCAGCCTTGGCAGCGCGCGGTGACGATCAGATAAGGGCTTGTAAAAGTATTACACCGCAGAATGATTTGTTAAGGTTTGCGAGGCTGTAAAATAGCACTCAAAAACGCAGCGAGGCAAACCTATGACAAACACCATCCACGAGTGTCAATGTGCAGCA
>JBJKRF010000086.1:0-5946 GCA_046704785.1 Anaerolineales bacterium
TGTCAGAGCAGATGGAGCGTGAACTCACGGACTGGAACCGGAAGGCGCCACCGCCGGCCGGCCTGCCGGGCGGGCCACGAACGGCCGGCCGGCGATGCCGAAAGCAGGTGCCGAGGTTCGGATTGCCGGCTGCGGCCGATAGTCGCCCAAATGACAACGCCAAGTACCATCGCCGACTAGATCTGGGACGCGCACGTCGTGAGAACGTGCGAGGACTCCGCGGACTTCCCCTCACTCCTCTACATCGACCTGCACCTCGTCCACGAGGTGACCTCGCCCCAGGCCTTTACCGGCCTGCGGCAGCGCGGGCTGAAAGTCCGACGCCCCGACAGGACCGTCGGCACTGTCGACCATTCCATCCCGACGCATGACCCATCTCTCCCGATTGCCGACGCCATGGCCGCGGCCCAGATCAAGCAGATGGAAACCAACGCCGCTGAATTTGGCGTCACGTTGTACGGCATGACCAGCCCTCACCGCGGCATCGTGCACGTCATCGGCCCGGAACTCGGTCTGACGCAACCCGGCATGACCATTGTCTGTGGTGATAGCCATACCTCCACGCACGGCGCTTTTGGCGCGTTGGCCTTCGGGATCGGCACCAGTGAGGTTGAGCACGTGCTCGCCACGCAGTGCTTGCTGCAGAAGCAGCCCAAGACGTACGAGGTGCGGGTGCAGGGCCAACTCGCCGAGGGCGTTTCCTCCAAAGACATTATCCTGGCCTTGATCGCCAAGATCGGCATCGGCGGTGGAACGGGCCATGTCTTCGAATATACGGGAGATGCCATCCATTCCCTGCCCATGGAACAGCGCATGACCATCTGCAACATGTCCATTGAAGGCGGCGCGCGGGCCGGCATGATCGCCCCCGATGACATCACCATCGAGTACGTGGCCGGACGCGAGTTTGCGCCCAAAGGCGAACAATGGGATGCCGCTGTCGCACGCTGGAAGCAATTGCCCACCGACGAAGGCGCGACCTACGACAAATCGGTCACGCTGGATGCATCGAAGCTGACTCCCATGATCACTTACGGTACCAATCCTGGAATGGGAATGTCCATCACCGCACATGTCCCCGACCCGGACAAACTGAGCGACGCCTCGCAGAAAGCTGCGCTCGATAAGGCTCTGCGTTACATGGGCCTGCAGCCCGGCCAGCCTTTGCTCGGCAAAAGCGTGGACGTGGTTTTTATCGGCTCGTGCACCAACTCGCGGATTTCCGACCTGCGTCTGGCTGCCTCCGTCTTGAAAGGGCGCAAAGTGGCCGATAGCCTGCGTGTGATGGTCGTCCCCGGCTCGCAGGATGTCAAGAAGCAGGCTGAGGCCGAGGGACTCGACAAAGTCTTCAAGGAAGCCGGCGCGGAATGGCGCGAGGCGGGCTGCTCGATGTGCATCGCCATGAACGGCGACCAGCTCCAGCCCGGCCAGTACGCCGTCAGCACCAGTAACCGCAATTTCGAGGGTCGCCAGGGCGCCGGCGGACGCACCTTCCTGGCCAGTCCGTTGACCGCGGCGGCGACCGCCTTGACCGGCAAGATCACCGACGTACGGACGCTCTTATCGTGAATGTTATGGAAAAAGTAACCGCTGAAGTCTGGAAACTTCCTGCAATCGTCAATCGTTTTCTGTCCTATCGCGCCGCCATCCCACTGGCGCAGGAACAGATCGGCGTGATGATGTCCATTTTGAAGTTCCACGCACAGCCCGTTGACAACTTTCTCGACCTGGGCTGCGGTGACGGGATTCTGGCTGCCGCGGTGTTGGGCACCTACCCGTCCAGCCGGGGCGTGTTGGTAGATTTCTCGGAGCCGATGTTGGCGCAAGCCCGCGAGGCGCTCAAGGAATATGCCGGTCAACTGATCTTTCTGAACCTCGATTATGGCGAAGCCTCCTGGGTGGAGGCTGTACGGGGAAAAGGTCCGTTCGACGCGATTGTATCGGGCTATTCCATTCATCACCAGCCGGACGAACGCAAACGGGCGATCTACGAAGAGATTTTCTCACTGCTCAAGCCGGGCGGCTGGTTCGTCAACATCGAGCACGTGGCGGCAGCGGCACAACTGGCGACCGACCTGTTCGACAATCACCTCATCGACGAGTACTACGCCATCGAACAGGCCAGCGGCGGAACGCGCACCCGGGCGGAGATGGCGGACGTTTACATGAAGCGTCCCGATAAAGGCGCCAATAAATTGCTCGCCGTCGATACCCAATGCGCCTGGCTGCGTGAGATCGGTTACGACGAAGTGGATTGCTACTTCCGCGTGTACGAGTTGGCGGTTTTTGCCGGACGCCGCCCGGCGTAAAAATGTGGTTTTAGGAGAAATCGTTAATGGCTCAATTCACAACACTGACTTCGCGCGTCGTGGTGCTGCCGGTCAATGACATCGACACCGACCAGATCATTCCGGCGCGCTTTCTGAAGGCAACCGACAAGAAGGGTATGGGCGATCACCTTTTTGCCGACTGGCGTTACAATGCGGACGGCTCCCCCAAGCCGGATTTTGTGCTGAATCAGCCCGAATCGCAGGGTTGCCAAATTCTGTTGGCCGGTGACAACTTCGGGTGCGGTTCGTCGCGTGAGCATGCGCCCTGGGCGCTGACCGGTTTCGGGTTCCGGGCCGTTATCAGCACCTCGTTCGCCGATATCTTCCGTAATAATTCGCTCAAGAACGGCCTGTTGCCCATCGTCGTGGACGCGAAGACGCATCATGATTTGTTCGATATGTTGGAAGAAATCCCAACGGCCACGTTGACGGTGGACCTTGCTGCGCAGACGTTGGCCCTGCCCGATGGGCGCAAGGTAACTTTCCCCATTGATGGCTTTGCCAAGTCCTGTTTGCTTAACGGCGTAGATGAATTAGGATACATCCAGGGCTTTCGAGAGCAAATCGTCGCGTACGAAGAACGCAACGGCATCGCGATTACAAGCTAAATAAAACGGGAACTCTAGAGACGGCGGGAACCGGTACTCAGAGTTCCCGCCGTTCTATATGTTATCGCGAGGGGCTGAACCCTTCGTGATGACCATCTTGTTCCCGGAGGTCTTATGTCGATCCAAATCTATGATACAACCTTGCGCGATGGCACGCAGAGCGAAGGCTTCAACCTTTCGGCCAGCGATAAAGTGCGCATCGCCAAACGACTCGACGAGTTGGGAGTCGCTTTCATCGAGGGCGGTTGGCCCGGCTCGAACCCGAAAGATGTGGAGTTCTTTGAGCGGGCCCGTGACCTGGAGTGGCAGACGGCGAAAATCGCTGCCTTTGGCTCCACCTGCCGCGTCAAGGGCGGCCCGGAAGATGATGCCAACATCAAGGCGTTGATCGATTCGTGCACGTCTGTCTGCACCATTTTTGGGAAGAGCTGGACGTTGCACGTGACTGATGTGTTGTTGACCACGCTGGAAGACAACCTGCGCATCATCGAGCAGTCGGTAAGTTACCTGCACGCGCATGAGCGGCGCGTGATCTACGACGCCGAGCATTTCTTCGACGGCTACAAAGCCGACAGCGTGTACGCGCTCGAAACGCTCAACGCCGCCGTCCGTGGCGGGGCGGAGATCGTCGTGTTGTGTGATACCAACGGCGGCACCATGCCCTGGGAAGTGGAGCAAATCGTCGGGGAAGTCAAGGCGGCGGTACAGCATCCTTTTGGTATTCACACGCACAACGATGGCGAATGTGGCGTTATCAACTCGCTGATGGCGGTGCGCGCCGGGGCTGTACAGGTGCAGGGTACCATCAACGGCTACGGTGAACGCTGCGGCAATGCCAATCTGTGTTCGATTGTGGCCGACCTGGAACTCAAGCTGGGATTGCAATGTCTGCCGGAAGGTAACCTGGCCAAGCTGTATGAGCTTTCGCACTTCATCGATGAAGTCGCCAACCAGAAACCTAACGAGCACTTGCCGTATGTGGGTAAGTCCGCGTTTGCACATAAGGGCGGCGTGCATGTCGCGGCTATGCGCCGCTCGCCGCAGTCTTACCAGCACATCGAGCCGGAGAAAGTGGGCAACGAGATGCGCGTGGTCGTCTCGGACCTGTCGGGGCGTGGCAACCTGCTCAGCAAGGCCGAAGAATACGGTCTCGAAATGGACAGCGGCGACGACGTGGTGGACGTGTTGAACGAGATCAAGGCGCTCGAATCGCGCGGCTTCTCTTTCGAGGCCGCCGAGGCCTCCGTGGCCTTGATGATGAAACGCCAGGAAATGAACTATAAAATGCCGTTTGAGATGATCGACTTCACCGTCACGGTGGAACACCGTCGCGGGCGTGGAATTTTTGCCGAAGCGACCGTCAAGGTGCGGCTGCCGTCGGGCGAAATTCTGCACACGGCGGCGGAAGGCAACGGCCCCGTCAATGCTCTTGACCTGGCCCTGCGCAAGGCGTTGATGTCGCACTATCCGGTGCTGTCGCACTTCCAACTGGCCGATTACAAGGTGCGCATCCTCGACAGCGACAACGGCACGTCGGCGGTGACGCGTGTGTTGATCGATACGCAGAACGGCACCAAGCGCTGGACGACTGTCGGGGCGAGCGCTAACATCATCGAGGCCAGTTGGCGTGCGCTGGTCGACGCCATCGAATATGGCCTGACGATTGCGTAATGAAAAAACGGATTCATCGAATTATGCACATTGAGGAGCATTCATGAAAGCGAACATTGTTCTACTCCCCGGCGACGGTATCGGCCCTGAAGTGGTGGCGCAAGCCGTCCGCGTGCTGGATACCATCGCCGGGAAGTACCAGCATTCTTTTTCTTATACAGAACGGCTGATGGGCGGTTGCTCCATCGACAAATACGGCACAGCGCTGACGGACGAAACGCTGGCCGACTGCAAGGCGGCGAACGCGGTGCTCCTGGGCGCCGTGGGCGGCCCCCAATGGGACGACCCCAAAGCCAAGGTGCGCCCCGAGCAGGGCCTGTTGGCGCTGCGCAAAGGGCTGGGCGTCTTTGCCAACCTGCGGCCCGTGAAAGTGCATCCGTTGCTGCTGGATTCGTCGCCGCTCAAATCGGAAAAGCTGAAAGGGGTGGACATCCTGGTCATCCGGGAACTGACCGGTGGACTGTATTTTGGTCAGCCCAAGGGCCGCGACACGCAGGACGGTCACGAGCGCGCCGTGGATACGCTCGAATATTATGACTTCGAGATACGCCGCGTGGTGGAGCTGGCCTTCCGGCTGGCGCAGGGCCGCAAGAAGAAAGTCACCTCGGTGGACAAGGCCAATGTGCTCGAGTCGTCGCGCTTGTGGCGGCAGATCGCTGCCGAGATCGGGGCGCAGCACCCGGAGATTGCGCTGGAACACGTCCTGGTGGATACGGCCTCGATGCGGCTGGTGACGAATCCCGCCTCGATGGATGTGCTCGTCACCGAGAACATGTTCGGCGATATCTTGACCGACGAGGCTTCCGTTTTGGCGGGATCGATGGGGATGTTGCCTTCCGCCAGTTTGGGAGAAGACGGCCCCGGGTTGTACGAACCGATCCACGGTTCGGCCCCAGATATCGCCGGAAAGGGCATCGCCAACCCGACCGGCACCATCCTGTCATCGGCTTTGCTGCTGCGTCACTCGCTGGGCCTGGAGCGCGAAGCCGCTGTCATCGAAAAGGCAGTGGATGATACAATTAGCGCAGGCTGCCGTACGGGGGATTTGGGCGGCGCGTTGAGTACTCACCAGATGGCCGATGAGATTATCGCCCGTCTGTAAATCAATTGTGCGTCCGGTGGTTTTGCCTTTCGGTGTCGGAATCGTCGGACGGTTAGAAAAACTCAGCAAAGAGGAGCAATCTTATGGCAATGGAATCGAAATTCATCTGGATGGATGGCAAAATGGTCGAGTTCGAGAAGGCCACCGTCCATTTCCTGACGCCCGCGCTGCATTACGGGATGGGCGTGTTCGAGGGCATCCGCTGCTATAGCACATCCAAAGGGCCAGCCGTGTT
>JBJKRF010000087.1:0-4388 GCA_046704785.1 Anaerolineales bacterium
ATGGGAACTCGAGGGTGCTGTCTTGGTCGCCAAAGCTCGCTCTGCCTGGTTGAGCGGTACTTGGCACAAACTGGTCTCTGCCCGCTCTACTTTACCTCTCGCCTTCTGACAACCTTTGCGTGCACACCGTGGTTCTTCGTGATTTCCCCTGGCGAAGAGTAGATAACGGGCGTATCTGCGGCAAACGGAGGGCGATGGCGTTTCCGGCAGGTGCTTATTGGTGCGAAGCGCTTGATGAATCGTTGCCCAACTGCACCAGAAACGCCAGAGCCTGTGAGAGTACGGCGTTTGCATCGATGGGGTCGGTGTCGATCAACAGGTCGGCGTGCTCGCGGGCGTGAGCCAATCGCTGTTGCTCCTCCATCCATTCTGGTTCGGTCCAGCCCAACCGGCGGCGCGCAATCGTGGTTTCGTACGAGGCGTCTAGAAAAATGAGCACATCGGGGTTGGTGATACGTTTCCACATATCTTGGACGTAAGAATGTTCTTGCGCGATGTGGCGGGCATGATACCCGTGCGTTTCCAACCCTTCAATGAGCGTAGACTTCCCCGAGGCGCATACACCTACGACCCCGATTAGTAAAGCGCTTTTTCGCTCGTCGGCACTTCCCGGCTTTTGACCGTCTTCACTCATTATCATGGACTAGGTGATTCAGTTCGTCCGGGCCACCCAATACTGCCAGCACGTCACCACCTGAGACGCTCTTGCTATCGGTCGGGTGCATGTCCGAAGTGCCGTCGCGCCGCACCAGGACGATGTTGAGGTGGTAATTATCCTCGATGAACCCGACGGTCTTTCCATCTAAAACAGAACCGTCGACAATCGTGATGCGCGCCAGGCTGAGTGGCTGTCCCTCCACCGAAATCGGGCTGGTGATATCGGCGCCCGCTGCCGAGGCGGCAAACACCGGTGCGGCCATCTCTGTAGAACTCAAGGCCATGAAATTGAATTGGGCGCGCAGAGCGTGGGCGAAGTCCTCGTCGAAGATGCGTATCACCACTTGAATATCAGGATTGATGCTGCGGGCCTTGAGCGCAATCTGCAAATTGGACGAATCGTTCTTGGTGCAGACGATCACAGTTTTGGCGCGGCGCACACCTGCGGCATCCATGGCAGAGGGGCCGGTCGCATCGTCCTCGATGACGGGAATTCCCAGCTTTCGGACGCCTGTTATCAGGCTTGCATTAGGATTTTGCTCGATCACGACTACGTCGAATTCCATCTCGTGCAGCATTTCTATGATGCGAAATCCCAGGTGTCCCAGTCCGATGAGGATGGTGTGATTGTTCAGCGTTGATGCAACAGCCATTTCCCACTCCTTGTTGCGTGCGTGGCGATTGAATAGCAAGATCCCAAAATCTGCCAGCCCTTGCGCCAGTGTTCCCACGCCTACCAGGGGCAACAGAAAGAACCAGATTTGCAATAACGGATGGCTTGGGAAGGCTCCGTTGGGTTGCAAAAAGGCCAGCGTGAGCATCAGATAAAGCGCTTCGGGGATGCTTTTGAGGGGCTCGCCTACTGCTTGTGCAGCGACGTAATAGAATAGTCCGATTCCGATAATGGCAATTGCGAAAATCGACACCGGCCATTGGAATTCTTTAAGTAATAATCGCGTGTCGCGCACACTGGCTCGCCAGGTGCGTGGAATGTATTCAGCTAATCTGCGCTTGCGTTTGTCAACCATTTGTAGATTTGATATCAATGGGCAAGCGTACCGACATGCGCCGCACGTTGTCATCTGGGTGCGGAGTCACGCGCAAGACCACCACGCTGATGTCGTCAGATGGGCGCCCGTCGTCGAGTTGTACCGCCTGGGCGAGCAGGGAATCTGCGATTTCCTGCGGGGTTGGATCGTTGTCTTCCAGCATGGCGCGCAAACTGATCTCCACATCCATGGGTTGCCCTCGAAAGGCCCCGGCGTGGGCCAGCCCGTCCGTGTACACCACGATACACAGTCCCATTTGAACGGGGAATTCGGTAATGGATGGTCGCGTGTTGCGTGCAACCCCAATCGCCTCACTATCGTCCGTCAGGCATTCCAATGTGTCCTCGCGCACGATATAGATTGGAGCCGGATTATTGCGTGTGAGCACGATGGTTTCTGTGTGCAGATCGACTGAAACGATGTTGAGTGTGCACGAAACTTTGCCACGTTTGTCGGTATAAAGCGAGTCAGAGGCAGCCCGGGCGGCTGCGCCATCGCGCACGCCTTCGGCCAGCAGGCTGATGACTTTGCGCGCGACCAGCATCGAAACGGCTTTCGCGCCTCGCCCCGAGGTTTGCCCGTCTGCCAGCACAACCGACAACCCGCCGTTGGGTCGTTCGGTGACCTCGATCGTATCGCCACTCTCCGAAACGGCGTACTTGTTTGTTTTAGCGACCGCGATTTGGACTTCCATACCCCCTTGATTTTACTCTATTATGCCCGCGGGTGAAAATTACACATTTCTGCTCGATACCCCTTCCCGGCGTCCTTCGAGAAAAAGCGCAATTTGGGTATAAAAGAATTTGGACACGCTTATTTCGTCTCGGCTTTTCTTGCCAGGATGATGAGCACGCTGCTCGATCGGACTGTCACCACAACGGTCTCAACTCCGAAGCCGGCTGCAGCAAACGGGACTTTGATTCTGTCCTGCAAGTCGTCCGTTATCCTTTCCGCCTGATGTGTGACTCGAAAGAACCAGGCCGCTGCCCGGTCTGATGGGGCTTGGCCGCCGATCCAGGCGGTTGGGATCACGACCAGTCGTCCGCCGGGCCGCAACACCCTGTGAACTTCCTCCAACGTTTGGGCCTCCAGGATATATTCCGTTGGAAAGGTCGCAACCAGCGTGTCGAAGCAGGCTGCCTCAAAGGGCAGGCTTTGCGCATAGCCGCGAGATAGCTTCGGCGGCAGCGCATTCCTCGTCAGGCGCAGAAAAGTCTGTTTCGCCATCTGGCGGCTTTCGTCCAGCCCGAAAGCCTTGTATCCGCTTTTTGCCAGGGCCAGTTGCAGATGACCGTTGCCGAATCCAAGCTCGAGCACTTGCTGTCCCCGTATGTAGGGCAGGGCGCACAGAATCCATTGGTTCCAACGCCCCATGGAGACAAGCGCAGCTACGGCGTCATACGTCCAGGAAAAATCGTGGTAGAAGTGATGAAAGAAAAAGCGCAGGAAGGCGCGCAATACCCGCATCGGAAATAAAACAAGGGTTTGACCTGTTGAGGCCAAACCCTTGCGCCCTTTGAGATGATCTAGCTTTCTGTCGAAGCGGCGTCGGACTTTGCAGCCCCGGGTTTCTTTCCGGTGCGGCTGACCGATTTTTTCGCGTTCTCGACGAATTCTTTGCTGGCCTCACGCGCTTTGAGCGTAATTTCCTCGCCCTGTCGTTGAGCCTGTTTGCTCAACTCTTCGGCTCTGCGACGTGCTTCCTCGGCAGCAGCCTCGGCCTGTTTCCAGGCTTCTTCTGCTTCCGTTGCGGCTTTGTCGCGCAGTTCAATCGAGCGTTCTTTGATGATTGCACGAGTTTCCTCACCGGATTGTGGAGCGAGGAGTAATGCTGCGACTGCGCCGCTCAGGCCGCCGACGATAAAGCCAACGAGGAATGCACCAAATTCGTCACGTTCAGACATAGGACTGCTCCTTTCTTTATAGTTTCGTTATGATCTTTTCTCAGTTTGTTTGTGAAAACCGAGCACGCGGCTTGGGCCGTATGACGGTTTCCTACAATGGGCGATTATCTATTTTTGTTTCATGCCGATCATCTTGAGAAGTTGTTGCAAGCCGGCAAGGTAGCTGTTGAGTTTCATCACCGGTTCGACCAGGTTTTCGCCGAGAAATTCAGTGGTGCCGCGCAAGGTGTTGATCGTTTCGTTCGTTGCATCCAGAATCGGCTTGACCTCGTTGTTGAGCAGGTTGATCAAGCTGGCCAGTTGGATGATCAGCACCACCAAGGCCGTCCCCAGAATCAATGACTCAAAGGCCATGAAGATAATGAAGATGTCGCGGATCTTGTCGGTGGGCGTTGATGGCTGTAATAATAGGTAGACCGCAGCAATGATCCCGGCCAGCACCAAGACACCAACGACTACGGCAATAATGACAATCCGTTGTTGTTGGTGTGCAGTTTCGGGGTTGGCCGTTGGCGTCGTAAACGGCGTTGGGGTTGGTGGGGTCTGTTCTGACTCTGCCATGGGGTCATTATAGCATATCTGCCTTCCTTGAGAATTGGCGGTTCTCCAGGATTTTCCGTCACGCTGATTCCCAAAGAGCCGAATTGGCAGCCTAACTTGAAAATAGAAATATCAGGCAGCAGCAGGTAAAGGAGCAAACGGTTGCATGGGTGAAGTATCGTAGCCCAAATTTCGAGCTCGATGCTCCATTGTTTGAACGACCTGTGTACCCGCCGGT
>JBJKRF010000088.1:0-73661 GCA_046704785.1 Anaerolineales bacterium
TTTTTTTTATTTTTAAACCGTAATAAAGGGCGGTATTTTTGGTTTTTTTATGGGTTGTGGCGGGCGCAAGCCGCCCCCTACACCCTCTCATTTACTCCCTTGCCACTGTAAATAGAAATCCCAAAGAGCCCGGGTCTTTGGACCTCGTTACTTAGAGGCCATGATGGCTTCGCTGCGCTTGTTGAAGGTGTCTACGGCTTGGCGAGCCAGTGAAATCAGGTTGCGGATCGCGGCGGGGAGCGCTTCTTTGTCACCTAGCGAGGCATCCAAGGTATCAAGCGCATGGCTGATCTGGTCGGCAGTCTCGAAGAAAGCGTTGTCGAAGGTGTAAAGCTGTGCGAGTTCGTCCTGGTTGACTTTGACCGAATCGAAGAACCCGGAATAGCCGTAGGTGGCATTGCGGACTTTGTCGGTAAAGGTGCGCATTTGCAGGGCTGCTTTTTCAAGGTCGTCGATGTATTCGATGCCGCCCTGGCTGATCAGATCGGTTTGCAGGGCAGAGAGTCGCTTGTACAATTCCTCGAAGCGGCGCGCGACGGTATCGCGCAGAAGCTTGTCGGCAGCGCGGCGATTTTGTCGTTCCACGTAACCGCTAAAGCCGGGTATGTAGGAAGCCAGCTTTTTGAAGATGTCCTGGTCTCCGCTGACGCGCTGGAAGAAGTCACTCATTGTTTCCTCCTGGAAGGTCCTATGTGTACGAATGGATTGATTCTCGCGCCTCTCGACGGGCGAGAAGGAAAAACTACTTTTCGGGGTTGCCCAAAAGACATCTCCACGGGTGGCGCTATGGCTGCGATTTCGTGGGGAACTGGCCGGTTGTGCTCATTATAGTCTGAGTTTGTGGTTATAATCAAGCTGCCTTTTGGGGCATGTCAACATCTACGATACAGCAATCGAAAAGTTGCTTGTTTCGCATCCCTGGTTCTTTGGGAATTTCCGGGGCGAGTGGGTGGGTTGGGGTGTGGCGCTGCGCCATATTCCAACTCGAGCTGCTTCATCCTGTTGATTTCCGAAGAACCGCAATCTTTAGTTTCTCAGGAGAAAATCGTATTATGGCAAACGATGTAAATGACCTGCTGGCGCTTGTTGAGAACAGCCTCAGCGTGGATGGTCACGTGGTCAAAGTGGTTGATGAAGCAAAATTCCGCGCAACCGTCGGAAAACTGGTGGAAGTATCCGCCTTGGAAAATGGCCCCCGCCAGGGATGGGCGCGTTTTCTGGTTCGATCTGCGGCGCTGGAATTGGGGATTGTACCGTCTTCTGTTCATGAATTGTACATGGCCCGCGGGCGCGGTGACGCCCCCATGACATGGTCGACCCCTGCCTTTAATTTGCGCGTGCTCTCGTACCACGCGGCGCGTGCGATGTTCCGCGCAGCCAAGAAGATCGACGCCGGCGCTTTTATTTTCGAAATCGCGCGTTCCGAAATCGGCTATACCGGCCAGCGCCCAACCGAGTACAGCACGAACATCCTGGCCGCGGCCATTGCCGAGGGGTGGCATGCTCCGGTTTTTATCCAGGGCGACCATTTCCAGGTTTCCGCCAAGCGCTTTGCGAGTGACCGCGAAGCCGAGGTCAATGCAGTTAAGGACCTGACGCGTGAGGCCATTGGGGCAGGCTTCTACAATATCGATATTGATACCTCTACGCTGGTAGATGTGGACAAGCCGACCGTGCCCGAGCAGCAGACTCTCAACGTGGAGTTGTCCTCGCTGTTTGGTGCCTTCATCCGCGAGGTGGAGCCGCAAGGCGTGACTGTTTCCATTGGCGGCGAGATCGGCGAAGTGGGCGGCCACAACTCGACCGAGGAGGAACTGCGCGCCTTCATGGATGGCTACAACGCCCATTTAGCGGAACGCGCTCCCGGGAAGCCCGGTCTCAGCAAGATTAGCATCCAGACAGGCACCTCACACGGCGGCACCGTCCTGCCGGATGGCAGCATCGCCAAGGTCACGTTGGATTTCGATACATTGCGCAACTTGAGCCGCGTGGCGCGCAAGGATTACAAGCTGGGTGGCACGGTTCAGCACGGCGCTTCCACACTGCCGGAAGACATGTTCGACAAGTTCCCGCAGAACGAGGCCATCGAAGTTCACCTGGCGACGAACTTTATGACGATGTGGTACGACAACATCCCGGATGGTTTCCGCGATGAAATCTATGCCTGGCTGGACGCCAATTTCGGTTCGGAGCGTAAGCCCGGCCAGACGGACGAGCAGTTTTATTACAAGATGCGCAAGAATGCGGTCGGGCCCTTCAAGGCCAAGGCGTACGCCCTGCCGGAGGCCGATAAGGCCAAATTCAGTGCGGCTTGGGAAGCGCAGTTCGATGATTTGTTCCATCTGCTTGGTTTGCAAGGCACGCGCCAGTACGTCGAGAAATTTATCAAGCCGGCTAAAGTTGCACCGCAACTGTCGGATTACCTGGGCGAGACCGAGGCTGCCGAGCTGGCCGACGACCTGGCCGATTAATCGAACATGCCGGCTTCAGAGCAAGGCGTCACGCGCGAACGTTACCAGGTGATCCCGCGGACGGCGGTCTTTTTGCGCCGTGGTGACGAGTATCTGCTGCTCAAAGGCGCTGCGCATAAGCGACTGTGGGCGAATAAATACAACGGCGTTGGCGGGCATGTCGAGCGCGGCGAAGATGTGTTGAGTTGCGCCAGGCGCGAGTTGTTGGAAGAGACCGGTTTGCACGCCGATCTGTGGCTGTGTGGAACGGTCATGGTGGATGCGGACCCGGGAACAGGCATTGGCCTTTACGTGTTCAGCGGCTCCGTGACTTCGGGCGCGTTGAGGCCGTCTGACGAGGGAAGCGCCGAGTGGGTTCCTTTCGAACGCGTGCCGGCGTTGCCCAGCGTCGAAGACCTGCCTATTTTGCTGGGGCGTGTCCATACGATGCGGCTTGGCGATCCGCCGTTCTCGGCGCGTTCGTTCTACGACGCGCAGGGGCAGTTACAGGTTCGCTTCGGCTGATTCCGGCTTTGCCTCTCTCCAATTTTTTGGATTAAAAACTGCGACGCAGTTCTCTGCGCCGCAGTTTCGACTCTTTACGTGTTTTGTCGTTTCGCTTACAAGACGATCTTCATGGCTTTCAAGCGGATGGTAAAGGTGCTGCCCTCGCCGGGTTGGCTATTGACCGTCAGGTGTCCGTTGTGCTGTTTGATGACCTGGTTGGTGATCGATAATCCCAACCCGATGCCGCTGAACAGGTTTTCCCCGCTGCTCTCGAGATGATAAAAACGATCGAAGATCTTGGGGATGCGCTCCTGTTCGATGCCGATGCCGTGATCGCGGACTGCGATGGCAACGTAATTATCCTCCTCGCTGAGCGTAATTTCCACCTTGCCGCCGTTCGGGCTGAACTTGATGGCATTGTCCACCAGCGCCATCAAAGCCCGCTCCAGCGATTTCGGGTCGCCGGAGACCTTGGGTAAATCGGGTTGAGCTTGCAAATAAATCATCACCAGGCTGGCTGCGGCTTTTTCCTGACAGGCTTCGACCACTTCGCTCGTGATTGGAAGCAAATCCACGGGCTGGAATTTGGGCAGGATCAGATCCATTTCTTGCAAGAACAGGATGTCGTTCACCAAGGCCGTAATCTGCTGGACGTTGCGCGTCACCGTTTCGAGGGTTGTCTGCATCTTCTCCGGCGTGATGACGCCCTTTTGCAGCAGTTGCAAAAAGCCGCCCGCCGCCATCAGCGGCGTCCGCAATTCGTGAGAAATATTGGTCAGGAATTCCCGGCGGGCCAGTTCCTGCTCGGCCAGCTTTTGGTACGCCTGCGCCAATTCCGCGGCGCGCATTCTCAGGTCCTCGATAGCCATCTCGTCGTTCTCGCGCAGGCGGCGTGAAATTTCACGTACCATTGCCATCGAAACGCTGCTGGAATGTTTCAGGACGCGCTCAAAATTCTCCTTATCGATTTCCATCACTGTGACGGGCGAGGCGGCAGCGACCGTTGCCGCACGCGGCGCATGGTGAATCAAGGCCATCTCGCCAAAGAAATCCCCTGCGTTCAACGTTTTCAGATGGCGTTGTTCGGCGTTGTTGATCATTTTTGTGACGTCCACCTGCCCGTCCAGCAGCAGGTAGAACTTGTCCTCGACTTTTCCCTCATGGCACAGCGCCGTCCCCACCGGATAAGTCTTGACCTGGCTGCGGGTTGTCAGCTCGTCGATTTCAAGCGAGGTAATCCCAGGGAAGGCTCTTGGAATGATTTCTTTGGGCGAGGGCGAATTCTTTCGCGGCAAATTGAACTGAAGCATAAGCCACCTTTTGGCGAATCGCTTTTGTCATTTTAGCACCCGCATTTGTTGGATTCCATGACTCTTACGTTTCATCTGTTGAGCCCTGTGCCGCCAGCGCCTCGACGAGTTCGGGATGCGCTTTCCACCTGCCGTCCTCGTAAACCTGGCGGTCCCATGGGAACACGACCAGGGCATCGGTGAGCAGGGCAACATGCTTTGGCAACGGACGCGCCCACGAATGGCTGACAAGCGTTGCACCGACGACGTAGCTTGCGCCGCGTTCCTTGACTCGTTCCATGACGAGCGACAGACTCTGGCCCGTGTCCGTGATCTCGTCGACCACAAGCACCCGTTGGCCGCGTACCGTTTCAGGAACGTCCACCCGCCAGACGGGTTTTTCGAAGGTGATCCGGTCGTTGACCCGTCGGGTAATCCGAACCGGGCAGAGTTCCCGGCGCAAAGCGCAAGCCAGGAAGGTGGCCGGGAACAAACCGGCGCGGGCCACACCGACGATCCCATCCACTTTTTCGGGTGCGACCTGTTCTGCCAGTTGGCGCGACAATTGCTCGAATCGCGTCCAACTGATTCGTTCGACGCCCTGTCGGTGGCTGTAATCGTAGCTTCGCATCGCTCAAAACTTGTAACCAAACTGACGCAGTAGTCCCTTACGCCAGTCTTTTTCGGCTTCGTCTTCTACGCCTTGGGGCGAGAAACCATCGACGACGCCCAGGATGCCGCGCCCTTGTTCGGTCTCGGCAACCAGTACCTGGGTGGGATTGGCCGTCGCGCAATAGATGCGGGCGACCTCCGGCACGGCCTTGAGCGCGTTCAAGATGTTGATGGGGAAAAACCCGTCCCCCAGGAAAACCAGGAATGAATGCCCGGCGCCGATGGACAGGGCATTTTTCTGTGCCAGTTCGATCATGGCATCGTCGGTGCCGCTCGAACGCACCAGGCATTTACCGGAGGCCTCGCAAAAAGCCAGGCCAAATTTAATGCCCGGCACGCTGGTTACCAGCGCCTCGTGAATATCCTCGACGCTTTTGATGAAATGAGACTGGCCGAGGACGAAATTGGTCGTTTCCGGCTTTTCAACAGGTATAATTTTTATGTCCATGTTTGTCTCCTTCGTTGTTGTTTCTCGGGAGCCCCTGTCGCGGACGAGAAAAAGAGAGTGACAGTCGACTCCAATCGTCTTTGCGTACATGATACAACAAATTGAGGTTCATTGGAAATCTGCTTCATCCCGCAAATTCCCAATGAACCCAAATTGAGGGCTTTACGGAGGAATCCATGAAACGTATTTGCGCCTTTTTGCTGCTCCTGCTCGTGGCTTGCGGCGTTGCCAACCAGCCAACTTCTCCGGCGGGGACGAGTGTGGTCAGTTCGGTAACGCCGTCGCCGTTCCATCCCGTGACGGCAACGATGAGTGCGACGGCTCCTTTCCCCGATACGTTGACGCCCCGTCCGAGTGAAACGCCCACCGTAACGGCGACGCACTCACCGGTCCCGGATTTTGCTACCATTGTTATCTTCGTCTTCGAGAATAAAGAATTTGGCACGGTGGTCGGCAATCCGCAGATGCCCAATTTCAATCACTATGCCCAGACGTATACACTCCTGACGGCGGAGTACGCGGTGACGCATCCAAGCCTGCCGAATTATCTGGCCCTGATCGGCGGCGATACATTCGGCATTACCAGTGATTGCACAAAATGTTTTGTGGATGCGCCAAGCTTGCCCGACCTGATCGAACAGAGCGGACGCACCTGGAAGGCTTACCAGGAAGATATGCCCAAGCCTTGCTATGTTGGCGATACGCTCAAGTACGCCCAGAAGCACGACCCGTTTATCTATTTCACCCCGATCCGTGAGAACCAGGCGCGCTGCGAGCGAAGCATCGTGCCGTTGACGCAGTTGGACGCGGACATTGCCGCGAACGCCCTGCCCAATTTCATATTCATCACGCCCAACATCTGTAATGACGCGCACGACTGCGACGTGAAGACCGCCGATGCCTGGATCGGGGAGTGGGTGGCAAAGGTGCAGAACGCGCTGGCTGCCACACAAAAGCCCTATTTGATCTTCCTGACCTGGGACGAGGGGCAGGGGAATCATTCCTGCTGTGGCCTGCCGGCGGAAGCGGGCGGGCGCGTGGCGACGGTGTTGATCTCGCCCCAGGCCAAGAGCGGCTTCCAGGACGACACACCGTACACGCATTACTCCATTCTAAAGACCATCGCTGCTTCGTGGGGGCTGTCATTCCTTGGGCACACTGCCGACCCTGAAGATGTGTTGATTACCGCGCCCTGGCAATAAACCCGCACAGGCTCCCCGGCGCGCCGGGGAGCCTGTATATTCAAGGAATAGGGTTGTGGAATCCCGTCAATCCGCTTTGTCCTACCAACTCCCGAAGAGCCGTAATCCGTCTATTCCACCGTGACGCTTTTCGCCAGGTTGCGCGGCTGGTCCACGTCCAGGCCGCGGATGGCGGCGATGTGATAAGCCAGCAGTTGCAGCGGGACGACGGTGACCACCGGGCTGAGCATCCAGGGCGTTTCGGGAATCCAAAGCACCTGGTCGGCCATCTCCTCCACCAGGGTATCGCCATCTGTGGCGACGGCGATCACCCAACCGCCGCGCGCCTTGGCCTGTTGAATCTGGCTGATCATCTTTTCGTGCCAGGGGTCCTTGGGCGTGATACAGACCACCGGCATGTGCTCGTCGATCAGGGCAATGGGGCCGTGCTTCATTTCGCCCGCCGGGTAGCCCTCCGCATGGATGTACGAAATCTCCTTGAGTTTCAACGCGCCTTCGTAGGCGATTGGCATATTGATTCCGCGCCCCAGGTACAGGCAGTCGCGCACGTCTTTCAGAGATTGCGCCACGGACTCCACTTCGGGTTCGCGCGCCAGCGTCCGGCCTACCAGGTCGGGCACCAGCCGCAAGTCGCTGACCAGAGCCTTGCGCGTCCCTTCATCGAGCACGCCGCGCAGGTCAGCCAGTAGGATCGCCAACATGTACTGGTCGACGAGCGGCGCGCTGAAGGCCTTGGTGGAAGCTACGCCGATCTCCGGGCCGGTCTGCATCGAGATATAACCGTCTGCGACGCGCATGGCCTGCGAACCAATCGCATTGACAATGCTCCACACGGTGGCGCCTTTGCGGCGTCCCTCTTCCATGGCGGCCAGGGTATCCGCCGTTTCGCCGGACTGACTGATCGACAGCACCAGCGTCCCCTCGTCGATGATCGGGTCGCTGTAGCGGAACTCCGAGCCGATGACCACTTCCACCGGCAGGCGCGCGATCTTTTCGATCAGGGTTTTGCCGACCATGCCTGCGTAGGCCGCGGTGCCGCAAGCAGTGATGTAGATTTTTCGGATGCGTTGCGCCGCTTCAGTGGTCAGGTCCAACTCTGGCAGGCGGATTTTGCCGTTCTTAAAATCGACCCGTCCGGCCAGTGTGTCGGTCAGAGCCCTGGCCTGTTCGTGGATTTCCTTCTGCATGAAATGCCGGTGCTCGCCCTTTTCCGCCGCAACCGGGTCCCAGGCAACCGTATGTACCTTCGGCTGCATCTCCTGCCCATCGATGGTTTCCACGCGCACGCCTTGGCACGTCACGACCGCCATTTGATGTGACTCGAGGAAGATGACCCGGCGGGTGTGTTCCAGGATGGCCGGAATGTCGGACGCGATGAAGTTCTCTCCGTTTCCCAGGCCGATGACCACACCCCCCGCGTTCCCGATCCGGGCGCAGACGATTTTATCCGGCTCCTCGGCAGACATCAGTACGACGCCGTGCGCCCCCTGGATTTCCTGGAAGGTTTTGCGCGCCGCCTCTGTCAGGTCTAGTCCGGCGGCCTGGTTGCGCTCGACCAGTTGGACGATGGTTTCCGTATCGGTGTCCGAATGGAAGCACACGCCCTCGGCGCACAACGCATCCTTCAGCTCCAGAAAGTTCTCCACGATCCCGTTATGGACGACAACGACGCGCCCCGAATTACTCAGGTGGGGGTGCGCATTTTTGGCGGACGGCGCACCGTGGGTGGCCCAGCGCGTATGTCCAATACCGGGCGCGCCCCGTACAGGGGATTCCGCCACCAGTTCAGACAGGCGCGCGAGCTTGCCCGCGTCACGGCGCACTTCGATTCTGTGATCTTGTAAAACGGCCAGCCCGGCTGAGTCGTAGCCGCGATACTCCAGCCGCTTTAAACCATTCAGGATAATCGGCGTCGCATCGCGCGGGCCGATATAACCAACGATACCGCACATGGTAGGTTCCCTCCAAATTTTGTGGAAAAATAGAGCAAGATTACGCGCCTTTTATAGAAAGGCCCGTAATCTGCCGTCGTTTGCCATGCGCTTCGGTTTTGTCCGTCATGTTGCCATCACGGCGTTGTCATCGAAGCGCTCGAATTGGAGGGAAAGGAGACGGGTGAATGGCACACCCGGAGGGCTTCCGCTGATCTCTCGATTTTCCCGACCCTGTTGGCGGTCGGTTAGCTTCATCTCGCGATGAAGGACCCTCGTCCTCGTCACCCCGTCATCGACGGGGCCATGCGCTAGCTTTCCCAAAGGCTAAATTGGCGTTTGCCTCCTGTCTTGTTTTGAGTCTTCCGCAATGCATTGGGAGGATTATATCGCAAAAACGAGACAGATCATTGAAATTAGAACGGAGGGCTTTCGAGTAACGAAAGCCCTCCGTTTTTCCTTGCTGTGGAGCTTCTTAGGATAACCGGGACACTCCTTTTGCTAACAGTCGGAGCAAATCGGTGTTCGGGTTGGTGTGATGGTTGGCGTCCGTGTAGGAGTCGGTGTACTGGTCGGAAGAGGATGCGTTGGCGTAGGTGTGATGGTCGCCTTTGGTGTATTCGTTGGCACCCGTGTCTTGGTCGGTGTGTTGGATGGCGTCGGGCTCGGCGCCGCGAAGAGAATCTTGATGTTATCCGATTTCTGGCCGCAGGAGGACTGCCCCGATTGCCAGACGATCACCTTGAACTCGCCCGGGAAGTAGCCGGGTGGCACATTATACATGCCCTGCCCAAGCGAGACGACCACTCCATCCGGTGGCCCGAGGGTTTGACCCACTCCCAGGAAGAAAGTGCCGTTGTTTACAGTTACAGGATTGTTGCCAACGGTTTGTACGATCCATTGGTAGGTGCCGGGTGGCAGGTCTTGTCCTTTATTATCTTGGGCCCCTTTCAAATACGGTGAGTTGATACAACCATACGGGCAATCATAGCCATTGATGTTTTGCGTGGAGCCGATGATATTGGTGGTGGTGATGGCGCCCGACAGGTTACAGTTTGGCGTCCAAGTGGGAGTCGGTGTGGGCATGGGTGTGGTCGTGCCGGTTGGCGTGCGGGTGATGGTTGGCGTGGGCGTGACGGTCGGTGTGCGGGGCACGATGGTCAATGAGCAGCCGTTGCTGAAGGAGACCGTCAGGCCGAACCAACTGGATGGCACATCCCCTGGCCAGGAATTGTCTTGAGCCTTGAAGTAAAAGTCCAGCACGGCCGTGTTCCTGCCGTTGATCCATGGCCCGGCGCCGTTCCAGTTGACCGGCGAGGAGGAGTAGTTGGTGGTGCCAAATATCTGGTTGTTGAATTCGAGTTGGTCGACCGCTTGTTTGTGATCTAATTCATCGTAATATTCCCAATCGAACGAGAGGGACGTCAGATAGGTGCTGCTGCCGGTGCGGTTGCTGATCTTGATATAGGCAAAAGGCAACCCATAATAGTTACCCTGTCCCATATTGGCGGTCGTGAAGGACATGCGGGCGCAATTGGGCGTCGGTGTGATCGTGGGGGTGGCCGTCTCTGTGGGGGTGGCCGTCTGTGTGGGCGTTAGTGTGACCGTAGGAGTCGGCGTAGCGACAACTACGAAGGTCTTAGATACAGTCTCCGATTTCTGACCACTAGTTGCATCTGCGTATGCATAGATTGTATACGTTCCTGGTGCGAGCGAATAGCTCATTTTGGCGGTGATTGTGTTGCATACCGTTCCATTGTCACCGAATGCGCAATAAGGAGCGACATGTTCGACTTGACTTGGAATTGACGATGGGCCCGTAAACCAAAAATGTACGTCACTGATTCCGTCTCCATTTGTTATGCCTACATTTGGGTCATAGGTGGTAGCCTCGAATCGTGTCTCATCTGGGCCAGTGATGACTGCTCCATCAACTGCAGGGTTGGTAATCTCGATGTAGATGGGCTTAGGTGTGGGCGTGATTGTCGGCGGCAGGGGTGTGTTTGTGGGCAGGGCAATGGGCGGTGGCACGTTTGCTACGCGCGAGACACGGAAGCGTTCCACGATGGCCTCGCGGGTGGAAGCCAGATGGAAATATGGCCAGGCGTAGGAGATGAAAGGCGTTAGGAAGGGATGGTTGAAATCCACCGAGACGCTGACGTAATCCCCCGGTCCGCCGTCATCTTGCGTCGGTGTGCCGTTGAGCGTGCACTGCGCGTAGTCAGACTGTGCATTTCCCCCCTGCTTGGATGGATTGAGCACGTAATCCGACACTCCATCGCCGTTTTTATCACGACTTGAGCAAATGGTCAGATTGATGTAGCCCTGACCTACCCACCAAGCTGTCCGGTTGTCATCGGAATGGTTCTTGTCGAAGAAGATGAAGTAGCGAAATTTGTTCGCTTCGTCCTGGATCGATTTCATACGGGCCGCGTCGATCATCGTGTTGTCCTTGCCGTTCCCACATGCCGCCGATGGGTTTGTCGCGTTGTAGTCACTGCAATAAGTGATGTTATATTGACCAGTGGACGCGTAGCGCACGGCCTGGCGTGTCATGTTTTGAATGGAAAGCCAAGCAGCGAACAATAATGAGAAATCGATAATCCCAAAAACGATCATCAACAAGATTGGAAAGGCCAGCGCAAATTCCAGCGTCGCCTGAGATTTCTGATGACGTTGAGAGAAACGATGAGATGTGGAGATAGGTGGTTTCGACATAAGAAGCCTGTACCTTACTGGGTGAGCCGGGTAGCAATCCGATTCGCGATTGCCAGGAAGATGTTCTGCAAGTCAGAAGCAGACCCTTGAAAATAATTATCAGTCTGGCCCCGGGCAGCAATATAGTTAAGCAGTGTAGAGCCGGCCGGCGGCGTTCCTGGAGCGGTTACATTTGAATTGGCATTCGTTACTTCAGGGCCCAGACCGATGGCAAAAATCAGAGAGTGGGCACCCGTGTTGAGAATGTCAGCCTGGTCGCGAGCGTAGTCATCGGCATCATAGTTAAGGGCATCTTCCCCTGTATTTTTGTCTACGTATATTGTCGAATTTTTTCCAATTTCGGCCTGTGTGACCTGGTTGCTTAAATCTTGTGTAGCCTGTGTGTCGCAATCGGGGTTGGTGGTCGACCAATCGCTAGCACAGTGCCGCACCAGAGCATTGTTGTCGCGGCAATAGGGTACATTGCTCTTTTCGTTGCCGGGACATATGGGGTTCCCGTTCTGGTCGTAGCCGGCGTTGGGAACACCGTCAGTCAACAAGATGGTGACCCATAGCGCCTGCTGGCGTACATCCTCGTGTGTAAAGATGTAACTGGCATATTGAAGACCGCCGCCAATATTGGTGCTCTCGCAGTCTGAAAAATTGGGTGGGCTGCTATATTCGTTGGGACAGTCATACCACCAGTAATTGGTCTTCGAGCCTCCTGGCCAGGGATCGACGGTGTAGAGCCGGCAGGGGCCGCCGGCATCCCAGCCACTGGCGGGTGGGTGGGCCCAGTCATAATTCGGGCCTGGCTGACTGAAGTTAGCAGCGTTATCACAGGCACCCAAAGCCGGGTAGACTGTCAGGCTGTCGATGGCATTCAGGATCGTCGCTTGATCGCCAGTCAACGACAACACCTCCTGCGGCTTCTGGTCGAAGGTTACGATAGCAACCCGGTCGTAGGGTGGATAGATGTAATATTGTACGAAGCTCTTGGCTGCATCCTTGACTTCCTGGAAGGGATGACAGTCGTTTGGGTTGCATTCTTGGGGGTCACCGTTCAGAGATCCGGACGGATACTTGTCCGTCAGATTTGGCTTGTACCATGCCATCGACTCTGAGCGGTCGATGACCAGCACCACTTCGAGCGAGGCGGCCTCTGATGTCGAGGAAACCGTGATTGGCAGGCTATGGATGCCCATCACTGAGATAAAGAAAGTCGGCACGTTTTCGCTGGCGGTGACGCGAATCAGTTTGCGGGGCGGATCTGTGCATAGCGTCGGGTCGGTGCCGGCGGTGGATGTCATCTTTGGAGTCGCGTTGATGTCATATTTGAAGTCACACCCCTCCACCGTAAAGTCCGTCAGGTTCTTGACAGCGTTGAGGTCCAAAAACTGTTGGGCAGCGTCGACGATCTGCTGGTTGGTGGCGTCTTTCTTAAATTGAGCGGTGGAACTCAAAGCGGCAGCGTCCACCGAACGACGCAAATTGGCATAGCTGACGTACATATAGCCCAAGTCGATGGCAAGTCCAATCACGGCGATCAAGCCGATGAACACCAGTGCTAAGATGACTAGCACCTGACCCTTTCCGTGTTTATTCGTATATCGCGTTATTTTTTCTTTCCATGTTTTCATGATGACTTACCTGTTAGCATTTTATGGCCCAGGTGTAGGAGTGGCCTCGGCTGCTGTGAGCGGCATCATGACTGTCGCATGCAGGGTGACCGGGTTGGGAACGACGGCGGTGAAAAAGGGAAGGTCCAGAATCTGCCAGTAATCGTAAAAAACCTCGACAACGACGATCCCCGAACTGGAAATATTGCTGTTCAGTTGCGATGAAATATCGGAGGCCGTGACCTCAGACGCATGATTTCCGTATGCGCTCCAGTATCCTTTTCCGTTATTTGGAAAACGTTTGATATTCGTTGGGTTGGTAGTGACACTGAACACGGAGACCACGACATCGTCCCGTGTCGGGTCGAGCACGATCGGTGCGATGGCGCCCTTCGTTGGTGGAGTTGCCGTTGGGTCTCCTTCAACGATTGTATCAATTGATTGATAAAATGTTAGATTATCGCAGAATGTAGTTGGTGCCGATGAACAATTGCTGTCATTTACTCGAATAAAAGGATCATTATTACTACCAAAACGGGCCCCTTCGCGCGCGCCATCGATAATGTTGATGTACTGGTTGAGCAAATTGCCGAACTCGACAACCCCGGCCAGCAAGAGCAAAATAAAAGAAATCACCAGGGCTAATTCAACAAAACTCTGGCCCTTGTTTGACTTTTTTATGTCTCTTATCATCATTTTCATCATAGTTTATGCCAACTCTAGTTTAAGTCTAGAGTTTCTTGGTTTTCTCACAATCACACATTAGTACCATGGTACTATCGCGCAATAGCCGCGCCAATCAAGTGTGGAAAAAATAAGATGATAATTGCGCCGAAAATCAAATAAGGGCCGTAGGCTGTGTAGACATTCATTGGCTGGTAGCGTTTTGTAATTACCAAAACCAATACCATCAAAAGACTGATGGCGCCGCCGGCCAGGATGCCAACCAACAGCCCTAAAACGATCAACGGCCAACCCAATAGTAAGCCAAGAATCCCTGACAGGGTAACATCGCCAAATCCCAATGCCTCTTCATCATCGTCTGTGCCCAGCTTTCGCGCCCGATACTTGGCGAAAAGCGTCCCAATGTAGTAAAAAAGGATCATGATCCCGAAACCGGCGATGCCACCGAGAAGCGTTGGTACTACACCATGCAGCACAATGCCAATGATGAGCCCGATAACTGCGCCAGCCATGCTGACAATGTGCAGAATCAGGCGATGTTCGATGTCTATGGTAACGATCAATCCGAATAAGACTAGAACCGGCAGCCCCAGCCAATACCCAATTTTTGACGGTGGAAAAATGTAAAAGAATATTGAGATGAAAATTGCTGCAATGAGAACCAGGTAAGTACGCCACGAGCGCGGAACCTTGCAATGGGGGCACGGCGCTAGAGTGAAATAATCCTTCCACGAAAACCCGGTGTGGCAGTTTGGGCAGACTGGGCGCGTGATGCTGTGTTGTGAGGGTAACGTGTCTGATAGATAGTTAACGATCCATCCACACACAAAACCAATTACAATTGCAATCAAAATGTCCATAAATTATTCAATACTGCAGAATAAAAATACTTTCACTGCTTATAATATTAACTCATTTTTGTTCGGTTGGAATTACCTAGTAGCTTACAATCACATTGCAAACAGGGAGCCTTGAAAAATGGAAAAACTGGTTATCAACGGCGGGATTCCGCTGCGCGGAGAGGTTACACCCGGAGGAAATAAGAACGCTGCACTCCCGTTGTTGGCGGCATCCCTGCTGACAGATGAACCGGTTGTTTTGCATAACGTTCCTCATATCCGTGACTTGGATGACATGCAGCGCCTGTTGCAAAGTTTGGGAGTGGGGATAGAGAAACTGGGGAATCATTCGCTCCAGATTCTTGCCAGGGAGGTTCGCCCCGCTAGCCTGGACCCGGACTTATGCCGGCGGATTCGCGCTTCTATTTTGCTGGCCGGACCGATGGTTGCGCGGAGTGGTCAGCTCAAACTTCCACC
Source organism: Anaerolineales bacterium (assembly GCA_046704785.1). Classification (GTDB taxonomy): domain Bacteria; phylum Chloroflexota; class Anaerolineae; order Anaerolineales; family Villigracilaceae; genus JBJKRF01. The sequence goes on from JBJKRF010000088.1 coordinate 14,816, forward strand.
GCCGGGCGGAGACGTAATCGGCCGTCGACGGGTGGATACCCACATCATCGCCCTGCGGAAATTGGGCGCGCAGGTCACTTATGACCGCTCGTTCGAATTCCAGTCGCATGGCCTGAAAGGGGCAAATATCCTGCTTGACGAGGCCAGCGTAACCGGCACGGAAAATGCGATCATGGCGGCGGTCACTGCGCAGGGAACCACGATCCTGCGTAACGCGGCCTCCGAGCCGCACGTTCAGGAATTGTGCGAAATGTTGAACGTCCTCGGTGCTGACATCGAGGGAATTGGCTCGAATACACTTGTCATTCATGGTGTTGACCGTCTTCACGGCGGCGAATTCTCGGTTGGGCCGGATTATCTGGAAGTCATCAGCTTCGTAGGTGCTGCGGTGGTGACGCACGGGACGATTCGAATTCGCCGGGCGGGCGTGCGTTATCTGGATATGATTAAGATCGTGTTCAACCGCCTCGGCGTGGACTGGTCTGTCGAGGGGGACGATCTGCTCGTCCCGGAGCAACAGCGCCTGAGGGTAGAGCCGGACCTGGGCGGTGCGATTCCCTCCATCACGGTGATGCCCTGGCCGTCCTTTCCAACCGATTTGATGAGTATCGCTATCGTCGTCGCCACGCAGGCGCAGGGAAGCGTTTTGTTCCATGATTGGATGTATCCAAGCCGGATGTATTTTACCGACAAACTGGTTGGCATGGGCGCTCAGATTGTCTTGTGCGACCCGCACCGTTGCATCGTCCAGGGCCCCACGAACCTCCTCAACGAAAAGATGGAGAGCCCCGACATCCGCGCCGGGATGGCTTTGCTGATTGCGGCCCTGGCAGCTGAGGGCAGGTCGGTGATCCGGAACGTCGGTCAGATCGATCGTGGGTATGAAAATGTGGACGGAAAGCTGCGTGCGCTTGGGGCAAAGGTTGAGCGGCAGTCAGAGCAATGACAAAAGAAGAGCGACCGATTCGGGTTGCTCTTCTTATTTCCTGGTGTATGACGATTTTTGGGTTTCTCGTCATTGTGGGCTGGATGCCGCTCGCATAATTGCCGAGAATTTTATGGCCCGACAAAGTGTGGGGGCTTGCTGTCATAAACTTGCATGACCGTCTTATCGTAGTTGTTGATTTTGAAACTTCCCGTGAAAGTCTTTTTGTTTCCGACCATAACGGTGTAGTTGAAAGTTCCCCACACAATTTGAAAGCTGTAGCTTCCGGTGACATTGTAGGCGTAATAGACCGGTTTGTCCCCCGGACTGCTGACGCCGTAAATGGAGACGCGTAGCGTTTCGGAGGTGTAATTCTGGATTATGAACGTTTTGGTGGGGAGTGTGCCGTTCAATCCTGCTGGCGCGAGCGTCCCATTAAACGGAACCGGCGTGGATGTATCCGTAAGAGCAGGCATCGGCGTCATGGTTTCTGTTGGGGGAATGGTTGGCGTTCCGGTGGGTTGTGGCGTATTTGTGGGCGCCGGTGTAGAGGTCGGTTGTGCTGTCAGCGTTCCAGCCACTATCGTTTGTGCAATTGCATTAACGGTAGCTTTTGTGTTGACGTTGGGCGTGGGCGCGACAGCAGGCGCACAGGCATTCATTAGAAGAAGAATTGCTACGATGAATGGGATGGGGAAACGTCTCATAAGTTTTTGTCTTCCTCATGTATTTAAGTTATAACAAACCATTCCAAGAGAGAATCGAATTCCTACACAGTAAAAATCCCGCAAACACCTGCGGAATTTTGGCTCTTTGAGATTTCTGGTGATAAGGGAGTGGGTGTGGGGATGTGTGCGGCGCAACGTGCCGCTCACATCCCCACAAATTTGCTTCATTCCATCGATTTCCAGAGAATCGTTTTTTCTACCATCAATTTTGCTCGGCGACTTCGAGAAACTGTGTCACGGCTTCGCGTAGCATCCGCTCGGGGAGCGCTCCGACCTGGCGATGAACTACCTTCCCGCCGGAGACGAACAGCATCGTTGGAATTCCCTGGACGCCGTACTTCATTGCCCACTCCGGGTTATCGTCGGTGTTGACCTTGGCCACCACCACTTTGCCGGCAAATTCCCTGGCGATTTTGTCCAACACCGGCGCAACCATCTTACAAGGGCCGCACCAGGGCGCCCAGAAATCCACGATTACCGGCAGGTTGGATTGAAGCACAGTTTTTTCGAAGGCGTTATCGGCCACATGAATGGGTTCTTCGTTCATGCTAACTTGTCCTTTCTACTGGTCAAAAAATTTAAGAGTACTTAGATTAGATGCGTATCGAGTGAAAACGTTACATTTCCTCGACGCCTTGTCCTGGCTTCAGGATGCGGTAGCTTGAGCGAATCGGGCCGGCTTTTGTGAGGGTGCCGCCTACGGAACAGTACTTCTCTTCTGATAGCTGGATGGCCTGTTCCAGGTCTTTTGGCCTGATGTCTTCGCCCCAGAGCAGATATTCGAGTTCGAACTCGGTATAGAACATGGGGTAGATTTCTGTGCGCTGCCTGCCGCGTACTTTGACTTTGAAATCTACGGGCATCTGGCGTTTTTTCCTGAGAATATCGACGATGTCCATCATCGTGCAACCGGCCAGACCGATCAGCAATATTTCCATGGGACTGACTCCCGGCTGACCGTCTTTGCCTTTACCCATCAACACCTGGCTGCCGGCTTTGTTCCGTCCGATGTAGCCTTCATAGCCGTCCCACTGGGCATCGATTTCCTTCCACACACTGGTTGTTTCTGCCATGTTTTTTCCTCGGGATGTGGGCTGAGTATATCACCATCCAAGAAAGCTCTTCAAGGTCTTCAATTTTTAGTATTAAGGTTGCTGCTCTCTCAAATCATCCCTCGACCCGTATGTTATAATCCCGCCGCAATGTCGGAATTCTTGTCACGCTGGCGCACGGGTCTCTCGAAGACCAGTAAGGCGGCTTTCGGACGCCTGGCTGGCCTGCTGGGCGCTACCGAGATCACGCCGGGCACCTGGGACGACCTGGAAGAATTGCTCGTCCAAGCGGACCTGGGGATCGAGACGACGGTTTCGGTGGTCGAGGCGCTCAAAAAGGCGACCCGTGAGCAGGGCCTGACGCACGCGTCCGAGTTGCAGGTTCTCCTCAAGGCTGAACTTCGCTCCCGTTTGAGCGCGCCACCCGTCGTCGATTTTTCCGCCAAACCGACGGTCATCCTGCTGGTAGGTGTCAACGGATCGGGCAAGACCACGACCGCGGCCAAGCTGGGCAAGCGTTGGGCCGCTGCAGGGCAACGTCTGCTCTTCGGGGCGGCGGACACGTTCCGCGCCGCAGCGGTGGATCAGCTTCAGGTGTGGGGCGAACGGCTGGGGGTAGAGGTGATCGCTGGCGCGCCCGAGGCGGACCCGGGCGCAGTGGCGTTCAACGCCATCCAGGCCGGAGTCTCCCGCAGCGTGGACATCATCCTGATCGATACTGCCGGACGCCTGCATACGCGTTTCAACTTGATGGAAGAGTTGAAGAAAATCCAGCGCGTGGTTGGCAAGGCGCTGCCGGGCGCGCCGCACGCCGTCTGGCTGGTGCTGGACGCCACCACCGGGCAGAATGCTTTGCAACAGGCGCGCGCGTTCAAAGAAGCCGTGCAGGTGAGCGGTGTAATTCTGTCGAAGCTGGATTCGTCGGCGCGCGGCGGGATGGCGTTCGCCGTGCAGCGTGAGCTGGGGTTGCCCATTCTTTTCGTTGGCTTGGGCGAGAAGCCCGAAGACCTGACGCCATTCGACCCGGATGCGTTTGTCGACGGAATTCTGGGGTAAATTGCAGGACGGGCACACAACGCCTGTTTTGTCGCATTTAATCTATAGCACACGGAGGAAAAATGCAGGACTTGATTGATCGCTTACAACAGGCCGGAGAACTGACTTCGCAATTATTGGTGCGCCTTTGACTTGGCTTCCAAAGAAGCCCAACTTACCCAACTCAACAGTCAAATAGAAGCGCCTGATTTTTGGAACGATCCCTCCGCGGCGCAGCGCGTCAGTAAGACAGCCGCCGACCTGCGGGAGGAAGTGGAGTCATGGCGCGGATTCGAGCATCGCATTCACGATGGGCTCGAACTGGCCCGCCTCGACGACGAAAGCCTGCGCGCAGAGCTTGAAGCCGAGGTCGGCACGATCGAACGCGAACTGGAAAAGCGCTCGTTCGCGGCGATGCTTTCCGGCCCGTACGATGCCGACAGCGCCATCCTGGCGATCCACGCCGGGGCGGGCGGCACCGATTCGCAGGATTGGGCCGAAATGCTGCAACGCATGTACCTGCGTTGGGCCGAGGTGCGCGGCTTCCAGGCCGAAGTCCTCGATCTGACCGAAGGCGAGGAAGCGGGCATCAAATCGGTGACGATTGCCGTCGACGGGCGGTATGCCTATGGGTACCTGCGTTCCGAAAAAGGCGTCCATCGCCTGGTGCGCTTGTCGCCTTTCGACGCGGCGCATCGCCGGCATACTTCCTTCGCGCTGGTCGAGATTCTGCCGCAGGTCGCCATGGATAGCCCTGAAGTGCAGATCGATCCGGGCGACATCAAGATCGACGTGTACCGCTCGTCGGGCGCGGGCGGCCAGAACGTGCAGAAAAACTCCACTGCCGTGCGGATTACGCACCTTCCAACCGGCATGGTCGTCACCTGCCAGAACGAGCGCTCGCAGACGCAGAACCGTGAAAATGCCATGCGGGTGTTGCGGGCACGCCTGTTCGAGATTCAGCAGGCCAAGCACGAGCAGGAAATCGCCGTCCTGCGCGGCGAGTACACCAAAGCCGAGTGGGGCAGCCAGATCCGCTCGTACGTCTTGCATCCTTACCAGATGGTCAAAGACCACCGCACCAGTCACGAGGTTGGCAACGCCCAGTCGGTGCTGGATGGCGACCTGGACGGTTTTATGGAAGCTTATTTGCGCCAGGCGGACGAGTGAAACCCTGGAAGACGCTTGCCAAAACGACGGTGCTGCGCCGTGGCCGTTTTCTGACCGTCGAAGATCACACGATCGAACTCCCCGACGGCCGTATCCTCGACGACTGGCCCTGGGTCATCGTCCCGGACTATGTCAACGTCCTGCCGCTGCGGGCCGACGGCCAATTTCTGTGTTTCCGTCAGACCAAATACGCTGCCGAGGGCCTGACCCTGGCCCCGGTCGGCGGCATGATCGAAGCGGGGGAAGCGCCGCTCGAAGCGGCCAAACGCGAACTGCGCGAGGAGATGGGCTGCATCGCGGGGAAATTCATCCTGCTGGGCCACTACGCTACTGACGCCAATCGCGGCGTGGGGACGGGGTATCTCTACCTGGCGCAGCAGGTGTCCCAGGTCGCCGAGCCGGATGCCGATGACCTGGAAGAACAGGAAATCGTCGTCCTCCGTCGCGAGGAATTGCGGGCGGCTTTGCTGGCCGGGGAATTCCAAATTGTGGGTTGGGCTGCCACCGTTGCCCTGGCGTTAATGTACCTTGACTCTCATCCTTTGGATGATTGATTTTCATGTTCTCTTCGCTATACTGGGAGGGAACTGGTATTCATGTCGAAGCGGTTAGCGAGGCCTGCATGAAATTTCCTATTCTTTCACCGACCACAAAAGCATTGTTCCTGATGGTTGTATTTTTGGGCGTATTATTTCCCTCTTCGATTGCCTCTGCCGACGTAGCTCCACCGGCCTTGCCGCCGGGCAGCAATATCGCGCCGGGTAGCCAGGCAACTCAGGTGCGCATGATGGCCGAAACGGTCACCCTGAATGTGAAAGACAAGGCCTCGGCAGGTTCTCTGGGAGAAGCCAGCACCGAAGCCGATTTCACCATGCGCAATCTGGGCGCGGTTGAGGAGAGCATGGACGTGCGCTTCCCCTTGACCTTCTTCGACGGCCAGTCTGACGGGTTTGGCAAGTATCCTGAAATTAATGATCTACGAGCCTTTGTCAACGGGGAACAAATTGGCACGAAACGCATTACCACGCCCAACACCTATGATTCGAGTGGTCCGGCGGTTCCCTGGGCCTCCTTCCCTGTGAAGTTTCCTGTGGGGAAAGACGTTTCCATCGTGGTCAAGTACACCACCAAAGGATATGGTATTGTGCCTTATCTGGCCCTGCGTTATGTGCTGGAAACAGGTGCCGGTTGGAACGGAACCATTGGCTCGGCGGATGTTATCGTCAAATTGCCGTACGAAGCCAATAACGAAAACGTCATGCTAGATGAAGGTACGGGCTTTTCTCAAACGACACCCGGCTCGGCCTTCTCCGCAAACGAAGTCCGTTGGCATTTCGAAGACTTCGAGCCGACCGCGGAGAATAACATCGAGATTTCATTGGTTATTCCGTCTTTTTGGGATCAGGTTCTGGCGGAGCAGGCCGCGGTCAAGAAAAGTCCAAATGACAGCGAAGCTTGGGGCGGGCTGGGTAAAGCCTATAAACTGATTCTCGGCTTAGAAAGGGAATATCGCAGCGACCCCGGTGGCGAGACCATTTACAACTTGAGCCAGCAGGCCTATACAAAAGCAGTGACCCTGAAACCCAAGGATGCACTCTGGCATTATGGCTTTGCCGAGCTTTTGTGGTATCACTATTATTACAATGTCTATAGCGCCGGTTCCCAGGATACGACCGAATTGGTTCATGCTTTGCAGGAGTTGAATGACTCGCTTCAGATCGATCCGAACGATACCATGGTGCAAAACTTTGCCGACCAGATCAGCTATCGGTTCCCCGATGTGCTGGCAAAGACAGATCACGGATATGTTTTTCTGGCCCTGACGGCGCCTCCCGCCTGGACTCCTGTGACGATGTACGCCACGCCCACAGGAACGGCCACGTCTGCGCCGCCCGCCACTCAAGCCCCGGCCACACTGGCTTCTGTGCAGACGGAAGCTCCCATTGCGACGACTGTCTCCGCGCAACCCGCAGGCGGCGTCCCCTTCTGTGGCGGTGCATTCTTGATCCTGCCGCTGCTGTTGGGTCTGTTCTGGTTTGCCAACCGGCGCAGCAACTGAGTGGATCAAAAAATCAGCGCGCTGCTTGACATTTCCCCTACAATGCCGCTATAATCAGCCCGCTTAAGCCGAAGAATCCCAGTAATTCTGGATGCAATTGTAAAGGAGATCGATCGATATGCCACCCCATCCAAAACGCAAGCATTCCAAGGGTCGCCGCGACCGCCGTCGTGCGCACGACGCATTCGAACCCGCGAACCTTGTCGCTTGCCCGAATTGTGGTGCAATGCGCCTGCCCCACACCGTGTGCCCGAACTGTGGTCAGTATAAAGGCCGCGAAGTGATCGAAATCAAGAAAGAAAAGAAGTCGTAGCAATTTCAACGCAAATACGGGCGCACCGTGACCTTCACGGTGCGTTTGTGTTTTAAGCGCAGAGGTAAACCATGACACTTAATCCAAAACAAACCGCATTCGTTTTTCCCGGGCAGGGTTCGCAGACCGTTGGGATGGGACGTGAATTGGCTGCCGCGTTTCCCGTTGCCCGTGAGACCTTCGAAGAAGCTGATTCCGTGCTCGGTTTTTCCCTTTCCAAGTTGATGTGGGAAGGCCCGGAGGCGGACTTGAACGATACCTTGAATACACAGCCCGCACTTTTCGTTCACTCCCTGGCGGCCCATCGCACCTTCGAATCACGCTTCCCGCAAGTGACTCCCGCTTTCCTGGCCGGGCACTCGCTGGGAGAGCTCAGCGCGCTGGCCGCGGCGGGCGCGCTTTCCTTCGCCGATGGCTTGCGCCTGGTGCGCACACGCGGCGAATTGATGAAACAGGCCGGTGAGCAGAATCCGGGCGGCATGGCGGCCATCCTTGCCTTGGACATTCCGACTGTGGACAAAATCTGTGCCGAGGCCAGCGCCCCCAACGAAATCGTCCAGGTGGCGAATGACAATTGCCCCGGTCAGGTGGTCATTTCGGGGCACAAGCCTGCCCTGGAACGCGCCATGGCGACGGCCAAAGCCGCGGGCGCAAAACGCGCCATTCCGTTGGCGGTCAGCATCGCTGCGCATTCTCCGTTGATGGCTGCCATTCAGGCCGCCTGGAATACGGCGGTGGAACAAACTTCCTGGTGCGATGGCAAGCTGCGGGTGGTTGGGAACGTCCACGCGGCGGTGATGGACAAAGCCTCCGCGTTCCAGGCCGATGTCGAGGCGCAGATGCAATCTCGTGTCCGCTGGACAGAATCGGTGCGCTTCATGGGTGAACAGGGCGTCACCACGCTCGTGGAAGTTGGCCCCGGCAGCGTGCTGGGCGGCTTGGGAAAGCGTATCGTCGCTGGGATGGTCCCGCAGACGTTGGGCACTCCCCAGGATTTCGACGCAATCTCCTTTGAGTGATTCCATTACAAAGAGCGCTTCTTTGAGAAACAAAAAAGCTGGTGTGCTGCTCAGAATTTCGGGCGGCACACCAGCTTTTTTTACCAGCGTTGTTGGGTGGCGGGCGAATGGCTGGTGATCGCCAGACCATTATCCTCCACCGGCTCGAAGGCCGATTGGATGGCGATCCGGCCCGGGCCGTGTACGCGTAGCCACAGATAACGTTGCGTATATGTGTTCCACAGGCTCCAAGAGGTGTGCGGATGCTCGAAGTGAAGTTGCATATTTACCGAGGGGTCTTTGAAAACCAGGGCGGTGGGCTTGATCAGGATGGATTGCCCTGCTGCCAGCGTACGCACAAAGACGTTTCCCGAGGCGTGAATCAGCAGCAAACCGGGCATTTTCCCCGCGGAGAAGCGATCCATGAACATGCCCATCGGGTAGTGCGTTTCGGTCTCGTCGCCCTTGCGAGTGGTGAACCAGACGTTCGTATTGTTCCACCCGTAGGCGATCTGGCCGGTGGCCACCAGGAAAAAGTGTTCGCGTACATCCACGCTCTGGCCGGGTTGTAACGGCAGCGCCAGCAACTCTCCAGGCGCATCGCGTGAAAAGGCGATATGACCCGGCCCCTGGGCCTGCGTCATAAAAATGGGCATACCCGCGAAGACGCGTTTCCAGGCGTTCTTCAGTGACATCATCGTGATGTTGACCGAGGTTTCTTTCCATAACAGGACGTGATGCGCAAAGTAGACCCCGTCTTCTGCCGACAGGCTGAAATCCGCTACCGGAACGTACAGGCCCTCGATCTGACAGTGCGATTTGCCGAACTGTAGTTTGGCCATGTCTTTCCGGCCAGGGGCCTGGACCCAACCCGTGGGGGTGACGATCTGACGCACATCCAGTGTTGCGCCGCACGCCGGACAACTCAACGTCGTCCCATCGGAGACGGCGCCGCACCAACTGCATGTGTAACTGCGTCCGGCTGAGGCGGGGTTCGGAGCCACGTTTCCTGAATTTGAGTTCAACATGGCGTCTTCACTCCGTGTGGTGGTGGACGTACATCGACTGGATCCCGACGCGTCCCGGCCCGATCATCTCGGCCAGACTCATGTTCGTCCCGCCGAACAAGCCGGTCGATAGTTTCTGCATCTGTACGTTCATCTGCACCGACGAATCTTTGTACAGGAAGGCGCCCGGCTCGACCACGATCGACTCGCCCTGTTTGAGCACGCGCTCGAAGACATTGCCGTATCCGTGCAGTAGCAGCAGCCCCGATGTGTCGCGCGCGACGAAGCGATCCATGAACATACCCTGTCCGCCGAAGAGGATGTTGCGTAAGCCTTTGATGCGTTCGTACGAGTACGCTACGTTTTGGGCGGCCAGCAGGAAGGCGTGCTCGCGCACGTCGATCTCCATGCCCGGATGGATGGGTAACACGACCAGCTCACCGGTTGCATCGCGCGAAAAAGCGACCCGTCCGGGTCCCTGGGCGACGCTGATGATAAAGGGCATACCGGCCAACATGCGCTTCATCCCGCCGGGCAGTTGCATAACCGTCATGGGCACGGTGGGCTCTTTCCAGAGCAGCACATGATGTTCGAAGTAGACGGCATCTCCCTGGGCCAGGGCGATCTCGGCAACCGGGACGATTTCTCCTTCCACCTGGCAGGTGCTGTGCGCAAAGTGGAATTCGGTCATATCCTTGAGGCGGGGCGCCTCGCGCCATCCAGACTCGCTGACAACATCTTTCAGATCCAGTGGAGCGCCGCAAAATTGGCAGGATAGCGCCGTTTTGAGATTCATCCCCTGACACCAATTACATTTGAGGCGCTCGATGGGTTCTGCGCCAGCAGACATTGGTTCCACAGCTGACATGCTTTCTCCTTCCTGTAAAAACGTGTAAGAAATGGTTGTGCTCATCCTAACGCGTTAAGCTTAAGCTAGGCTGAGTCATGCACGATCAACGTGCGTTGGCCCCTATTTACGTGCTCGAAGTCTTCTGACAGTTTCCTGGGCTGTCAAAAGTTCGTCGCCGATGTATAGCCATCTTCACTTCCTTTGCGAACGCACCAGGAGCGATAGTTCGTTGAGCAGCCTCTGCAGTGGCGGTGTCGCAGAGACATCGTCGGTGCGAACGGTATGACGATGTTCCGCACTTCCTATCGTCAGCGTATATTGAAAAACGTCCGGCATTGGCGTGCCGAGCAGGTTTTCCGATAGGCTGAAAAAATCGGCCTGCTCGATGAGCTGGCGCAGCGCACCTGCCTGGTCGTCGGGGAGGTCGTCGATATCGAAGCCCGTGGCCAGGCGTATTCCGGCAAAGCCGCCTGTGCGTTCAAATTCGATGTGCATCACGAGCCTCGAGAGTCGGAGGCGACCAACCCCAACATGCGCAGGAACTGTGTCAGGCAGCCGTCTCCTGTCGAAGGCGGTGTCGGACTGGTCTCATTGATCGTGACGCCAACCTCCGCCCAGCCGGCCTTGACAGCATTTTGCTCGAGGCTACCGGCTCCGTACAACTCTCCGGCTGCCTGGAACATGAGGTCGGCGGCGTTTTGGAAATCAGAGTTGGCGGTAAGCTTTTCGGTCAGTGTTTTATACCAGATCAAGCCGGCTTTTTCCCAGGCAAAGCCTCCAATGTTCACGGCAACGACGTAAAAAGCATGGTTTGGAATACCGGAATTGATATGTACCCCGCCGTTGTCGCTGAGGGTGTTGACGTAATCTTTCATGTTGACCGGCTGAGGGTCCTTGCCGAGCACCGGATCGTCGTAGGCCGTGCCAGGCGCTTTCATCGAACGCAACCCGATGCCGTTGACGTTCGAAGTGAGCAGACCCTGCCCGATGATCCAGTCGGCCTGGTCGGCGCTCTGTTTCAGGTTGTACTGCTTGACCAGTGAGCCGAACACGTCGGAGACCGATTCGTTCAACGCGCCGGGTTGATTAGCGTAATTCAACTGCGCTGAATATTGAGTCACGCCATGCGTGAGTTCATGCCCGATCACATCGATGGCGATGGTGAAACGGTTGAACAGTCGCTGGGCAGGGGGCAGGTCTTCGTCGCCATCGCCGTAAACCATCTGTGAGCCATCCCAGAAAGCGTTGTCGTAGCCTTGCTGATAATGGACGCTGGAATCCAGTTTCATGCCGTTATTATCGATGGAATTTCTGTTGTAGACGTTGTAGTACAGGTCGTACGTTGCCCCGCTGCCGTCGTACGCTTCGTTGATCGCCACGTCGCTGACGGGGGCATCGCCTTCTTTGCGCACGACGACCCCTGGAAGATTCGAGCCATGTTGGGCATCGTAAACGGTTCGTTGTTTGACCCCGGCTGCTGCTCCGGCCATGGCAGTCCTTACGGGCGCAGCGCTACGGGCAACTCGAAACTGGGTGGACAGTGTCATCGTTCGCTGGGCGGTATCGCGTTGTTCTGGCGTGCCATTTTGGGCAATCTGATCGAGAATATGCGGCGGGAGAATGCAGGAAATCGAGGGATGGGCAGGCATAATCAATCCTTTCTCTGAAAGAAAAAGCCTGTTGATATTCAGTATACGCATGCCAGACCGGCTTGACAACTACCCTCTGGTTCCTGGCAGATTTATGCACATTTGTCATAAAAAAAAGAACGGAGAGCCGGTTTTGCTCCCCGTCTTTTGGTGAACGCTGATGGGTATTTCCCTATAGCTGCTCGTAACGTTCGATCTGCTTGCCGATGATTGCCAGACTATCGGCCCAGAAGGCCTTCGTGCGGATGTCGATTCCGAAACGTCCGGCCAGATCGGCTGCGGGCGCTTCGCCCGTACAGGCAAGCAAGTCGATGTAATCGGGGACGAAGTCTGCGCCGCGCTGTTGATAAATCGCGTACAGGCCGGTGCCGAAAAGCAGCCCGAAGGCATAGGGGAAGTTGTAGAAGGAAAGTCCCACCGAGTAATAATGCGGTTTCCAGGTCCACATATATTTCATCAGGTAGCGCTCATCGAGGCCGTCTCCGTAAGCTGCTTTTTGGGCGCGTTCCATGATTTCGCAGAAATCATCCGGCGAAAGCTCGGATTGCTCGCGGCGTTCGAAGACTTCTTTCTCGAACAAGTAACGTGAATAAATGTCGACGGTTACCTGGCCGGCATTGATCAGGGCATTTTCCAGCACGGCCAGCTCTTCGTCTTTGTTGGCAGCCTGTTTGAGCACGGCCTGGTTGACGATGGTCTCGCACATGATGGAAGCGGTTTCTGCCAGCGTCATGGGCGTATCCTGCTGGATCATGGTCTTGCCTGCGGCGAAAGCGCACTCGTTATGGAAGGCGTGACCCAGCTCGTGCGCGATGGTCGAAACCTGATCGAACGAGCCATCGAAGTTCGTCAGAATGCGTGATTCTCTAACAGACGGAACGGGCATGCAGAAACCGCCGCCGCGCTTGCCGGGCCGCATTTCGGCGTCGATCCAATGATTGTCGAAGGCGCGTTTAGCGAGCGCTTCCAGTTTGGGCGAGAACAGGCCGAAGTTTTTCAGGATAAAAGTCTGGGCTTGGTCCCATGTGTATACGGTGTCCGTTTTTCCGAGCGGCGCGAACAAATCCCACCAGGCCAGTTTCTCTTTGCCGAGTTTCCTGGCTTTGGCATGGAAGTAACGCCGGAAGGTAGGTAACGAGTCGCGCATGGCGTCGAGCATGGCCCCCAGGGTGGTACGGTCGATGCGGGACATGTCAATGGCCGCGTGCAGAGCGTCTTGTCGCCCGCGATGCTGGCTGAATGTGTTGGCCGTCCCTTTGATGCCGTTGAGCGCTGCGGCCAGCGGCTCCTCGATGGTTTTCCAGGCCACCATTTCAGCCTCGTATCCGCGTCGACGGATGGTCTCGTCGGGGTGGCTGTGCAAATTGATCAACGCCGGCATGGGCATTTTTTGAGGCTTGCCGTCCAGCTTGAAATCGACGCTCAGTTGCGAGGTGAGCGTGCCTTGCAGCTTCGACCAGGCGCTTCCGCCGCTCAGATTCAATTCCGCTGCCAGAACTTCTTCGGCTTCGCTCATTAGGAATTTGCTCTGTTCGGCGGCTTCTTGCAGGAAGAAGGCATGCGCTCTGGCCGTTTCGTTGCGCTCGATGATTTCGGGCAGGAAATTGGCAATCTGCCCGATCCAAGCCTGGCTCTTGATGTTGAGCGTATGAAAACGCATCTGCATTATGTCAAATTCGGACTCCAGCTTTTTTGCCTGCTGGTTGAATGAATCGGTGGTTACGAACGAACTGATATAAGCGTCGATAGTCAGGACCAACTCATAGAGGTCGTTGAGACGCTCGATCATCTCAGATGTCAGCGCAGTCAGTTGAGCGAGATCGTTGCGCGCGCCCGTACTCTTCACTTTATCGAAGAAGGCTTCAAGGTCGTCCAGTTGCTTTTCCGTGTCGGCCATCGCTGCTCTGAATTCCGGTGAGTCCAGACCAGGGTAGACGTTCGACAGACTCCAATGAGGGACAGGCGTGCCCATTTTTTGCTCCTTCTGGGCGCACTAAAGCGCCCAGGCCAACATCAAGCCGAACAAGGCGACGATCAATCCGACGTGCAGAAATAGATTCGTGCGGACGAGATACCATTCAGCAGGGGCAAAACTGACAAGCAGAAAATTGATAAAGATCAAAGCCATACCGATCAGGGGCAGCAGCCCTTTGCGGGTTGCCAGAAATTCCGAGGTCTGGTCGAGAAACTTCGAAAACCAGTTGATCATATTTTTTCTTCCTCTTCGCTTTCGGATGGTAGACCGGCGCCCAGCCATTCACTGAATTGCGCCAACAAGCGGCCGGGGATGCGTCCCTGGATTTTGACGCCGCCGCGCCCGTGCTCGATGCGTTCAACTTGCCCGGCCTCGTGGAACATGGAAATCAACTGTCCTTGCTGGTAGGGGAGCCAGACTTCGATGGGCGTATATCTCTCGTAGAGTTCTTCCATAACCTTTTGCATCAACGCTGGGATGGCTTCCCCATTGAGCGCCGAAATTGCCACGGCCTGTGGATAATCTTGCAACACCTGTTTGGCGGCTTCTGGGTTTTTCAGGCGGTCGACCTTGTTCAGCGCCGTGACAATGGGGATGTGCCCGGCGTCGATCTCATTCAACGTTTCTTGAACGGACTCAAACTGCGCCAGCGCATTTGGATGTGAAATGTCGACGACGTGCAGGAGCAGGTCGGCCTCGGCGATCTCTTCCAGCGTGGCATGGAAAGCAGCTACCAGCGTGGTCGGCAGCTTTTGGATGAAGCCGACTGTGTCGGTGAAGAGCGCCAAATGCCCACCGGGCAATTCCACGCGTCGCGTCGTTGGATCGAGCGTGGCGAAAAGCTGGTTGGCTGCATAGACCTCGGCGTGGGCTATGCGGTTGAGCAAGGTGGACTTTCCGGCGTTGGTGTATCCGACCAGGGCAACCGTTGGGATGCGGCTGCGCTTGCGTTGAGCGCGATAGCGCATACGGTGCGCCCGTACTTTTTCCAGTTCGCGTTTCAGGTGCGCGATCCGGCTGCGAATCTGGCGGCGGTCCACTTCCAGTTGGGTTTCGCCGGGGCCGCGCAGACCAACGCCGCCGGTAGCGCCGGTGCGTCCGCCGCCGCCGCCGGCCTGTCGCTCGAGGTGGGTCCACTGGCGCGTCAGGCGTGGCAACAGATATTCGTACTGCGCCAGTTCCACCTGCAACATGCCTTCGCTGGTGTGAGCGTGTTGCGCGAAGATGTCCAGGATCAGTGCCGTACGGTCGAGAACGCGGACGTGTTCGCCCAGCGCTTTTTCAAGCTCGCGTTGATGGCGCGGATTCAGTTCATCGTCGAAGATGACAACCTGGGCCAGCGTTTCTTCGCTCAAGGCGCGGAGTTCGTCAACTTTTCCGGAGCCGATGTATGTTTCCGGGTTGGGGTGGTCGAGTTTTTGCGTCAACTCACCCACCACCGTCAAGCCGGCGGTTTCGGAAAGCAGGGCAAGTTCCGTCATCGAGTCTTCCAGGGGAAACAGGGAGTTTTCCTGGCGCACCTCGACGCCGACGAGAAATGCACGTTCCCTGGGCGGTAGAGTCGGTTCAGGAGCCTTTTTTGACATTCAGGTTTGGTTTTCCTCGCAATAAAATTAATTCTTTGGTATTTGTCACCAGCAGGATATGGAGCGTGCTTTTACCCGGCGTCCCCTGCCGAGTCGAAAAATAAACGACAGGTGCCTGCCGTTTTTAATTATACAACACTCGTCCCTGGTTTCTGTGAGGTTCCTTGGGAATTATCTGCGGGATGAAGCGGATTTGTGGGAGTGTGGTGCCCTGTGAGCGCTCATTCCCCCTGTTCGTGAATGTCGGAAGACTCCTCCTGCGTATCGTCCGCTTTGAATAGTTTGGCAAGTTTGGGGTCTGTCGGCTGGGAGCGAAGCGGCAGCAGGATGTGGAAAATGGAGCCGGGACACTTGGTTTCGTCGAAGCCTTCCGACTCGACCCAGATCGCGCCGCCGTGCGATTCGACGATCCCTTTTGTGATTGCCAGTCCCAGGCCCGGACCGCCGCCCATGAATTTCGTTTTGCCGCTCGAATGCAGGGAAACGTTGCCGAGCTGCCCGAACTTCTCGAAGATGATATCCTGGTTTTCCGGCGCGATGCCGATGCCGGTATCGCTGATGATGACTTCCACAAAACCGGACAGCGTCCGCCCGTCCACGCTGATCTTGCCGCCGTCGGGTGTGTATTTGATCGCGTTGCTGATGATGTTCTTGAGCGCCTGGTAAACCCGTTCCGGGTCGGCGAAGATCAGTTCCTCGCTGCCAGGAAATTGCTGGATATCCAGCGTTTGCTTGCGTTCGGTGATCGTGTTTTGGAAATCTGCTTTGAGCAGGTTGAGGATGCGGTTGATCCACATCGGTTGGAAGTTGAGCGAGAGCAGGTTGTTGTCGATCAGAGAGACGTCAATCATGTCGTCGACGATTTCACGCAGGCGTTGGATGCCGTTGTGGACACCCTGTACCAGCATGTGGAGCTGATCCGCCTCGCGGGGAATCAGGTCTCCGATCATGGCGGTATAGCCCTCGATGAGCGTCAGCGGCGTTTTCAACTCGTGCGCGGCGACGGCGATGAAGTTCGACTTGCTGCGGTCGAGCCGTTCGAGTTTGGTTTGCAAGGTTTCGAGTTCGTTCGAGATGTAGGTGACGCGCCCTTCGCTCTCGAACGTGGTGACGCGTTCGATACAGTGCAAATAGACGGGCATCAACGCGCCGATCAGGTCGAGCGCATCGATGTCGTCGAGATTCTCGCGGGCCACTTCGTACGAGATTGTGATGAGTTGGTGCAGTAACGCCGTGACGTTGCGTTCGCCCCCTTCGAGGTCTGTTTCGGTGCGGGAGGTGGTCCATTCGTATAAAAGCGTATCCAGCCAACTGGCGTCGCCGGAAACGACAGCCTGGTCGATCAGGTCGAAGAATTTGGAAAGTTGGCTCTGGAAATTTTCCCGTACACCTGTCCCGCGCGCCAGGACGTTGGCGGCGCGCTTTTCCAACGTGGGGCGAATGCGGGTAAGTGAGTCCTGAACACTCATGGTCTTAGTTTATTCCAGTACGGAGATTTTGACAATTTTCTCCACGTTGCAGTTTTGTTGGGGTGTCACTGACTGCGAGCCTTGATCCAGGCCAGCAGCGTGTCGCCCACGATTTTCAGGCTTTTGGCAGAGACTTTGTCTGGCGTATCCTGGACGGTGTGCCAGTAGGGATAATCGATGTCGATGATGTCGACGGCGGGCAGCCCTTTTTTTAGGAAGGGCGTGTGGTCGTCGATAATATAGTAATGCTGCTCCGGGATGAAGTAGTTGCCGTAGCCCAGTGCGCTGGCCTGCTGCCAGATCTGGTCGGTCAGTTGCGGGGTGGAGTTGCCTTCGCGGTAGATGTTCAAATCCGCGTCGCCGACCATGTCTACCACAACCACCGCTTCGGGCGTGAAGCTCAGGTTCTGGACGAAAGCGGTCGCGCCCAGGCTCCAATCCCAACCGGGAATATTGCCGTTGTCCTCGGCGTCGAAGAAAACCAGTTGGACCGGGATGCTGTTCGCGGGCAGGCTGCGCGCCAGTTCCAGCAGCACGGCCACGCCCGAAGCGCCGTCATCTGCGCCGGGGACGGGAGTCCGGCGGTTGTCCGGCGTGGGGTCCTGGTCGGCGAACATGCGGCTGTCGTAGTGCGCGCCCAGGATGATCTTGGGCGTCAGGGTGTTGCGCGTGGCGACGATATTTTGAACCGGATGACTCATGACCGTCGACTCGCGCGTTTCGGCTTGCCAACCGGACACGGCCAGTTGCGTTTCGATATATTGGATCACTTTGGCGTGCGCTTGCGTACCAACCACACGCGGACCGAAGCTGCTTTGGGCGAGCACATCCTGGTAAGCGCGCGCGCCGTCGAAGCCGTTTGGGGCAACGACAACAGGGCGCAGCCACAAGAACCAGGCCAGAGCGAGCCCGGCGGCGATCAGCAGCAGTCCGCCGATTAAACGGATTCTGTAGCGTTGCGGAGTCGCCTGGGAGGTGGTTGTGGCCGCCGGTTCCGGTGTGTTCATACGGTTTGTAGAAATGCCTCCAGATGCTGGGCCGCGCGTTCGGCGTAGGCGGCAGCCCGCTCGCGTTTTCCCAGGCGTGCGTTCGTTTCCAGCGGCGGCAGGATGCCAAAATTTGCCTTCATGGGTTGGAAATCTTTCAAGTCGGCGTGGGTCACGTAATGGCACAGCGCGCCGAGTAGGGTCGTGCGCGGCAGTTCGAGCGACGTCTGGCCTTGCATCACACGCGCCGCGTTCCAGCCGGCCAGCAACCCGCTGGCGATGTTGCCCATGTATCCTTCCACGCCGATAATTTGCCCGGCAAAGAATAAGGTGTCACGCCGGAGGGTCTGCAACGAGGGGCGCAGCAGCCTGGGCGAAGCGAGGAAGGTGTTGCGGTGCATCTGGCCGTAGCGTACGAACCTGGCGTTCTGCAATCCAGGAATCAGGCGCAGGACGCGGCGTTGCTCCGGGAAGGTCAGGTTGGTTTGGAAGCCGACCAGGTTGTACAGGTCGCCGGCCAGGTTGTCCTGCCGAAGTTGGACGACGGCATAGGGGCGTTTCCCCGTGCGTGGGTCGGACAATCCAACGGGTCGCATGGGCCCGAACGCGAGGGCTTTTTCTCCCCGCTGCGCGATGATCTCGACCGGCAGGCAACCTTCGAAAAATTTGTCGGCGCCGGCGCGCACGCCCTGTTCCATGACCTGCTCGAAGGCTTTGAGTTGGATGCGCTCGGCACCCTGAAGCGCCGTTACGAAAGCCAGGTATTGGTCCTTGTCGAAGGGGCAGTTGATGTAATCGCCCTCGTCTTGTTCGCCTTTGCCCCAACGCGAAGCCTGGTAGGCGATGTTCCTATCGATGCTTTCGGCGGAGACGATGGGCGAGATGGCATCGAAGAAATATAGATGCTCCTGGCCGCTGAATTGTGCGATGGCGTCCGATAGCGTCGGGGAGGTC
Source organism: Anaerolineales bacterium (assembly GCA_046704785.1). Classification (GTDB taxonomy): domain Bacteria; phylum Chloroflexota; class Anaerolineae; order Anaerolineales; family Villigracilaceae; genus JBJKRF01. The sequence goes on from JBJKRF010000088.1 coordinate 33,572, forward strand.
AGGGGACCGGATGCGATCACCGTCGGGCCGTCGGGGATGCCAGTCATCTCCGCGCGCACCAGTTCGATGTTGGGGTGGTCGCTGATGCGTGCGGTGACTTGCTGCGCGAAGCGCTCGCGGTCGACGGCCAGTGCCGCTCCGGCGGGGAGCGCCGTCTCTTCGGCAACTTCGAGCAGGAGCGAGCCCAGGCGGCGCAATTCCGCTTTGAGAACGCCGGAAGCGCGGTCGGGTAGGTTCGACCCCAATGAGTTCGAGCAGACCAGTTCGGCGAGCTGCGCCGTCACGTGTGCGCCGGTCTCCAGCGTTGGACGCATCTCATACAGTCGGACTTTGATTCCGCGTTGGGCTGCTTGCCAGGCAGCTTCGCTACCGGCCAGCCCGCCACCGACGACGGTCAGCGTCTCTTTTGGGGGAGTCTGGTTGATTTTTTGGCGTTTCGTGTCCACTCGATTTTGGTCCATGTCTTGGAGAAGAGCGTCCCTATTTTACCGCTGTAGGCGGAAAAAGAAGACGGTTTTGTGAGATTTTTTCGACAGGCGAGTGGAGAAATGCGCGGCGTGTCGTCCATGTAGTTTTTGAAAAATTCGCGTATATAATTGGAGTTATGCCAACGCAGACGAGCCCATTGCATTTACAGATGAGAGAAGCCTGTAAGTCAACAGGAGCTTGCTGGGCCGTTTGTCTGGAACGTGATGAGACGGGCTGGCGCTACGGGGAACGTTGTAAGCTCTCCAAGATCCTGCAACGAAAATTAAGTGAGTTTATCGAAACCAGGGGCATTTCGTCCTGGCTTAGTGGCGCCTTGGTCGGACGGCGCGCCCGCTCGCGTTCGATTGCAGACATCGGGTTGTCATGTAAGCGAGTCTATGTATTTCCGCAACGAAATGCGCAGTCCCTTTTTTTGGTCGCTGCGCAAAATGAGATGGACGCTGCCCAGCGACATGTCTGGCATGCCCTGTCTGTCAATGGCGCCAAGCCCACGGCGTATCCGCAATCTGACAAGACGCCCGATTGGGCGGCCAGCGCGTTGGTGGAGCGCCTGGCGCTGGTGGCAATATTCTCGCAGATGGTTGGTACGACGGAAGGCTGGGATGAAATCGTCCATCAGACGTTTGCTTTGCTTGAAACAGGGTTCAAGGTGTGCGGGGCGGCAATCTGTGTTCTCGAAGGCGGAAAGAAGAAAAACGTACGGGTGTATACCAATCGCGAGCAAGGCGCGGATGTCTATACGGAGAGCCTGTCAGACAGCCCGCTGAAAGCCGTTCTGCGTGGCGGCGGGGAATCGTATCTCGAACATCCTACCAAAAAGATACCTTTTATCGATAAAAGCGCCCAATGTTGTCTGGTGTTGCCTTTCAAACGCAGCGAACGTGTGCTGGGCGCCCTGTATCTCGAAAGCGAAAGACCGCATGCCTTTTCTTTGTACGACCGCCATCTATTGTCTTTAGTGGCCAGCCAGCTTTCGGGCTTGTTGGAGTCGGCCCGTTTGCAGGCTGAGACGGAGAGCGGCACCCGCAACCTGGAAGAAACCGTGCTGGAGTTGCAGGAAACGCAGCAGGAATTACAGGCTCGCATCAGCGCGCAAAAGGAAGCCGAGGCGCGTCTGATCCAGGCGGCCAAACTGGCGGCGGTGGGTGAGATGGCCGCCGGTGTTGCTCACGAACTGAACAACCCCTTGACCACCGTGGTCGGGTTCACCGAACTTGCGCTGGAAGATCTGCCGCCGGAACTCCCTGCGCGCGACGACCTGGAACTGGTTTTGAAGGAGGCCCGCCGCGCGCGCAGCGTGGTGCGACGCCTGCTCGATTTTGCCCGCCAGGGCGAAACCAGCCGTATCCGCGCCGACCTGAACGAAATCGTGGATGATGTGATGGTGCTGACCAAGCATTTGTTGCACACCAGCCGCGTTCAGCCTGAAATTCGCCTGAAGAAGAGCCTGCCCTGGGTGCTCGTCGACCGCAACCAGATCAAGCAGGTAGTCATCAATTTGGTCAACAATGCGCTCTACGCCATGCCCGACGGTGGACGCCTGGTGGTGGAGACGGACGTCCAGTCGCGTTACAGACGCCGTTGGCTGTCCCTGTCTGTCAGGGATACGGGCGTGGGCATTCCACCCGAAAATTTATCCCGCATCTTCGAGCCTTTCTTCACCACCCGCGGCGGACGGGGCGGCACCGGCCTGGGGCTTTCGGTAACCTACGGTATCGTGACGGATCACGGCGGCATGATCGAGGTCGAAAGCGAGGTCGACGCTGGCGCGACGTTCATCGTCTGGCTGCCGTTGGAGGAACAGGAATGAGCGAATCTCGCGTCCTGGTTGTCGACGACGAACCCGGCATTGTTTTGCTGTGCGACCGCATTCTCTCACGGGTCGGTTACGAAGTGGTCACATATACCGACCCGCACCAGGCCCTGGACGAATTGAAGAACGCGTATTTCGATCTGTTATTGGTGGATATTCGTATGCCGGAGGTCAGCGGCTTCGACCTGATCCATGCTGCGCACGATTTGCGTCAAGACATGGCGATCCTTGCCATGACGGGCTTTGGCACGGTCGAAACGGCGATCCAGGCCCTGCGGGGTGGGGTCGATGGTCTCATCCTCAAACCGTTCGAGAAAGATGAACTGGTGCAGGCGGTGCAGCAGGCCCTGCGCGACAACCAGCAAAAACGCGACGCCTCCCGAATCCAGGCCTTGCGTCCGCTGTTTAGCGTCACCGAGACGCTCCTGACGGAGACCCGCCCCGATTATTTGCTCGAGCTGATCCTCGATCTGTTCTCGAAACAATTATCCTGTTCCAACCTGGGCTTTTATCAGTACTCGGCCAAGGACCACTTGCTAAGCCTCCTGGGTGGGCGCGGGAAGATGCTACCGGATGGAAAAGCCGACGCGACGGGGAACATCGTCGCGCGCGCCGCAGCCTTGGAAACGCCTATTTGGGGAGCGGCAGGCAGCGGGGCGGATGCAGCCCTGGAGGCCGACTTATCGCAATACGGGTGGAGCGCGTTGATGTGCGTCGCCACCTCGTTGGTCAACGTCCGTTCGGTTATTTTTGCGGCCAGGGAAGAGAACGAAGCGCCCTTCCGCGAAGTGGACCTGGAGACTTTTTTGATTCTGGCGCGGCAGGCTACTGTTGCCTTCGAAAATGCACGCCTGTATGAAGAGTTGCGGATGTACGTCCAACGTGTGGAAGCTTCACAGCAGGCCCTGGTCCAGGCTGAGAAGTTGGCCGCTGCCGGTCGGTTGACGGCTTCCATCGCGCATGAGATCAATAACCCGCTACAGTCCGTCCGGAATTGCCTGCACCTTGCCACCCGCGGCGACTTGCCGGAGGAGATGCGCCAGCACTACATCGATCTGACGCACCAGGAACTCGAACGCCTGATGACCACCGTCCAACGTATGTTGGATTTCTATCGTCCCAACGCCGAGATGAAAGCCGTCCAGGTGCTCGACCTGCTCGAACACGTGCTGAATTTGCTGGGGCAGCAACTCCGTGAGCATAACGTGCAGGTGACGACCGCCTGGCCGGCCCGCTTGCCCAGTATCAAAGCCATTAGCAGCCAGATCGAGCAGGTTTTCATCAACCTGGTTTTAAATGCTTTCGACGCCATGCCCGACGGTGGGGAGTTGTTGATCAATATCTCCCAAAAGAAGAAGATGATCGAGATTTTGTTCCAGGATTCCGGGCCGGGCGTTCCGCCGGAGATTCAAAAACATATCTTTGAACCTTTTATGACGACGAAGCAGGGCACCGGCCTGGGACTCTCGGTTAGTTATGATATTGTAAACACGCACGGAGGTCGCCTCGATCTGTTGACGGACCGGGGCCCCGGCGCTTGTTTCCGCGTTATGCTACCTATCAGCCAGGAGAGGGAGTAGTTTATGAAAAATAATATTTTAGTTGTCGATGATGAACCCGTTGCTCGCCAATCGCTGACCGATATTTTACGCTTGGAAGGCTACAACGTGTCGGCGGTACCTAACGGTGAACTGGCGGTGGAGCATATCCGTAAGAATTCCGTCGACCTGATCGTGCTCGATTTGAAGATGCCCGGCATGAACGGCCTGGATGTCGTGCAGGTGGTCAACCAGGTTTCGCCGGATACCGAGATCGTTTTGCTGACGGCTTACGGCTCGATGGAGACAGCCGTCGAGGCGCTGCGGCAGCGGGTTCACGATTATCTGCTCAAACCGGCCTCGCCGAACCAGATCGTCGAGAGCGTCCAACGCGGCCTGGAGCGCCGCGCCGCCCGCATTGCTGAGAGAGAGAAAGGCAAGAGCGAGGTGGATGTCTATCGTAGCAAAGACGGCACCGAGGTCGATTTGATGCGGCGCACGATCATCCGGGAAGATATTGTCGAATCGATGACGCCTGCGGAGGGGCACTTGCTGAAAGTCTTTATCGAGAATGAGGGTAAGGTTTTTTCGCACCGCGAACTCGTGCTACTCGTGCAGGGCTACGATGTGTCTCAGCGTGAAGCGCAGGAAATTCTGCGCCCGTTGGTCAGCCGCTTGCGACATAAGTTGAGCGAATTTCCGTCGTTGTATAAGCGGATCACGAGTGTGCGCGGAACCGGTTACGTGTTCGAGTCCGAAGAGGAATAGACGCCCCCAACGTGAAATTCCCCTCTTTCTAATCGTGCAGGCTCCAGGGGATGTGAGAAACTTCCGGAGGGTGAATCCAGGAGAGCCAACCGCCCTTGGGATTCCGCTTGGTGGGGTCTTGTTTTTCCAGGGAGACCATCAACAGGCTGGCGCCCAAAACAGCCGCGCCAACCTGTTGCAGGCCGGTGAGGTTTTCATTCAAAAGATAATGGCTGATAACGATGGTGACCAGTAATTCACCCAGTCCCAGAATGGCCGTCTGCAACCCGCCAATATTTTTGACTCCCAGGAAGAGGGCCAGCCTCGAGGCAAACGTGACTAGCGTTAACAGAATGACCGGCCACCAGGAGATGTCCTGGGCGGGTAGACGGTGGTCGAAGGCCAGGTAAAAGGGGAGCGTAACGATGCTCATTGCCAGCAAGGTATACATGGTAACCGTCGGTGCGGGGATTTCGTATAGCACGCGTTGATTGATGGGGATGTGTAAGGCATATAGCGCCGCTGCTCCGATCATCATCAGGACTGCCCCCAAGGGAGCGTGGACGTTTGCGTTCGTCAGCAGGAAGACGGCGACGGCTGCCAGGCTCACGCGGATGATCGTCAGGCGGCTGATTTTCTGGTTGTCCAGGGCCGAGAAGATGGCAACGAAGAGGGGATAGAGCGAGTAGAGCAGTTGGCCGAGGCTGGCTGGCAGGCTTCCCAGCGCGAGGTAGTACAGTAAGGAACCGAATCCGTTGATTGCACCCGCCAGAAAACATCCGATCAATCCTACCGGGAAAATATATAGGAATCTACGCCAGAAGAGGATCATGATCACGAACAGGAGAAGCGCTGCCATTACGGTTCGAAAAGCTACCACCGCGAGCGGCGTGAAGCCCAACAGGATTGCCCAGCGTCCGAATACAGGCGACAGTCCTAAAAAGAGTGCTGATGCCAGCGCGGCAGCGACACCCGCGTTGTGTGTTTTATTTTTGCTCATTGATAAAGGCTTTCACAACTTTGCCTTCGTGTCATGAACCATTTTGGCTCCTTGGAAATTCATGGGATGAAGCAGATTTTTTATCCGTTAATCATCTCGTTCCGAAGAACCACCGTGTCTTTGTTCATTCTATAATTCAGGTGGACTACTTGATCGTACCAATGCATGGCAGACACGGTTTCCTGTCCATTGCCTTTTCCGTGTTCGTCCGCGTCTTGACACATTTTCTTTAAGTTCTTGGGAATCTCCATCACTGTAAAGAAAAGTGGAATGGTGGAATGGGTTTTGCGCGTTGACCGCCCCACTTTTTCTTTTCTGTCATCGCAAATCCCAGAGAGTTTATGGCCGTTTCTTTTAGCGTATCAGGGCCTTGACTTCTTCCAAAAATTCATCGCTCATAAAATCGCCTTTTTGCATAAGCGCCTGAATCTGTCCTTGTAAGCGTGTTTTTTCTTCGGGTGTTAATTCTTTGGCTGTGGAAACGATCACCGGAATCTGAGCCGTTTCTGGGTTGGCTTTGAGCGCGTCCAAAACGGCAAAGCCGTCCATTTCGGGCATCATCAAATCCAGAATTAACAAGTCTGGGTGCTCCTTGGCGATGAGTTCCAAGGCCTCTTTGCCGTTCGTCGCCTCGAAGATGGTGTAATTCCCTTGGGATTGCAGGATACGCCGGATGAGCCGTCGGGCGTCAGCGGTATCGTCCACAATGGCAACACGTGGGAAGCGATTTGGTGCAACGCGGCTGAGCGCAGCCAGCAGACCCTCTTCCTGCGGCGCTTCTTCCTCGGTAGGCAGAACCACGTTCCGGGCCCAACCACTGCCAAGTACCAGTGGCTCGGCGGGCATGGTATGCCCGGTGCAGTTGACCACTACCACGTCGTTTGGTTTGATGACCCCTGTGCGTATCATTTTGAATAGCCCTGCGAAGGCGGCTGCGGAAGCCGGTTCGGCAGAGACGCCCTCCATTTTGGCCAGGACGTGCATGGCGCGGAAGGCTTCTTCGTCTGTGACGCTCTCGAACAGCCCGCGATATTCTTTCATGATTTTTCGCAGGAACTTGTAAGACCGCCCCGGTGTTCCGGTGGCGAGAGTCTCGATGTGGGTCTTGGGGGTATGCACCGGGTCGGCGTCTTCCCTGTCTTGCTTCCAGGCATGTACCATTGGGGAGCAGCCATCGGCCTGGATGGCAATGATGCCAGGCGTTTTGTCGATCAGCCCCATCTGCCGCATTTCACGGAATCCCTTGGAGACTCCGATCGGGCCCAGTCCACCGCTGACGGCCTGAACATACCAATCGGGGCTGCGCCAATAAGCTGTCTCTGAGGGGCCCAACATATCGGTCAGTTGTTCGCAAATTTCGTAGGCGAGGGTCTTCATCCCCTCCACCGATGTAATCGTCCGTGCGCCCATATCGTGATACAAACCGCGCTGACTGGCAAATTCCAGAGCGATGGCTTTGGCCTGGTCATATGATCCTGTAACTTTGATGACCTGGCTGCCGTATAAGGCGATCTCCCTCATCTTGACTGCCGGAACCAGGCTGGTGACGAACGCCCAGAGCTTGATCCCCGCGCGGGCGGCGTATGCGGAATAGGAGATGGCGACGTTCCCTGTGGAGGCGGCCACCATTTCAGTAATCCCGGCTTCTTTGAGCGCTGCAATCGTGACAGCCGCCTGGCGGTCTTTGAAGGAAGCGCTGGGCCCCTGGCGTTCGTCTTTGATGTAGATGTTGGGGCATCCCAACATCATCCCCAAATTTAAGGCCCGGATAAGGGGTGTGCCGCCCTCGCCCATTTTAAGGTCGGGGTTGGGTTTGTTGATTGGCAATAGCTCTTGATATCGCCACAGATCGAAGGTGCGGTGCGGCAATTCGCTTAGCAGGGGGCTTTTGACTTCTTCGTAGTTGTAAATTGCTTCTCGCCATTCGCTTCCGCATTGTGGACATTTTATGTCGTTCGGATGATAAGGTGCCTCGTGACCACAGTCCAGGCACCTGATGACAAAGGACATAGTTTGTATGAGTCTCCGACTGCAAAGCTCGTGAAATCGAGCGGTGAAATGGATTTCTTCGAACGCACATCATCTTTGTTTGGCGTCCAGAGAAACATCTCATCGAAGAAAATCCGCGAGTTATTGTTTACTCTCTAGCCTCTTGAGGGCTTTCTCCAATGTGGCGAAAAGCTCTTCTTCGTTCAATTTGCTTTTTTGTAGTAGCCGCTGACCAAAACTATCCAGTTGTTCTTTCTGTTCGGGTGTCAGGTCGGCACCGCTGACCACGACAACGGGCAAATCGCGCAGTTCAGGACTGGCACGCAAATGTTCCAAAATGGTGAATCCATCGACATCAGGCATGAACAGGTCGAGGATGACAGCGTTCGGTTTTTCCGATGTGAGCTTGTCCCACCCGGCGCGGCCGCCTTCTGCGATGATGGGGTGATAGCTGCTTCGTTCCGAGATGATTTTTTCGATCAGGCGCAGGTCATCCGGGGAGTCGTCAATGATGAGCACGTCTTTGATGCTACCGTCGGCATTGAGGCGATTCAGCGCATCGATCAGGTCGTCTTCAAGGATCGGTTTGACGAGATAATCTGCTGCTCCCAGGCTGAACCCCTTTTCTTCGTCTTCTACGATGCTGCAAATAATAATTGGAATGTCGCGGGTGTCTGGATCAGCCTTAATGCCTTCCAATACCGTCCAACCATCGATGTCGGGCATCATGATGTCAAGCGTAATGGCATACGGTTTGATCCGCTGGGCGGCGTCCTTGGCACTCGCGGGATTCGTCACGGGGAGTACTTTGAATCCCTGCGGTTTCAGGTAACGTTCGTACAGGCTGATCACCTGTGGGTCGTCGTCAATGCAAAGGATTACCTTCTGGCCGGGCTCTACCAGTTCATGGGCGGGGGGCTGGTCGAAAAACGGTATCGTGAAGTAGAACGTGCTTCCCTTTCCAGCGCTACTGTGAACGCCAATCTGACCGCCGTGCATTTCCACCAGACGGTGAGAAATCGAAAGGCCGAGGCCGGTTCCGCCAGTTTTGCGTGTGGGCGATGAGTCTACCTGCGAGAAAGGCTGGAACAGTTTCTTCTGGTCTTCCTCCGAAATGCCAGGGCCGCTGTCTGTGACGCTGATGAGCACTTCTTGTTGGCCGCTGGAATCGGTGTGTTTTTCTGCGACGACCGAGATTGTGCCCTCTTCGGTGAACTTGGCGGCGTTTGCGATCAAATTCAGCAATACCTGGCGGATGCGCATGGGGTCTGCGCGCACCGCCGGTAAATTCGGGTCGAGCTCTTGCTTGAGTCTGACGGGTTTGTCTTTCACCAACCCAACGGCGGTGGACATTACGCTTTGAATGGTGTCGGCGATGTTCAATTCTTCGAGCGCCAGTTCCATCTTGCCTGCATCGATCTTGGAGAGATCGAGAATATCATTGATCAGCCCCAGTAGGTGTTGGCCGGAGTTGTAAATTGCGGAAAGGTCCTGGTTCTGCTGCTCGGTCACTGGGCCGTCAATCCCTTTGATGATGACGCGGGAGAAACCGATGATGGAGTTCAGGGGTGTTCGCAACTCATGCGACATGTTCGCCAGGAACTGGCTCTTGAGACGATCCAGCTCGCGCATTTCGGCGACTGCTTTCTGCGCCAGGTCGTACGAACGGCCATTGTCGATGGCGACGGCGATCTGGTCAGCCAGCGTTTCCAGCACGGCGATGTCCTCCTCGTGGAAGGCGTTGACTTCTGTCGCCTGGATGTCCAACGCCCCGATGATACGGCTGCCAATTTTCAGCGGGATGCCGGCCTCTGCGCGTGTTTCTGGCAGCGATGGGTTCGGACGGTGAATTGGGTCGATGGCTGTGTTGTTCACAACTAGCGTGCGTGCGTTCCCCGTCACATAACCCACGACGGACTTCGAGCCGACCGTCAGGCTGTGTTGGCGGTCTTTCATTTCGCGCCCGGCTTCGCCGGTGGCTTCGCGTAGGATGGCGTTGAATCCGCTCTCTTCCGTGGTGAAGATCGCCACGTGGTAGTAACCGAAGCGTTGCTGAATTAGGTTCACGGTGCGATCGAACAGCGTTGGCAGATCGAGGGTTGAAGTAATCAAACGACCGACTTCCGTTGCTGTTGCCAGATATTCGTTCTGCCGTCTCAGCGCGGCTTCGTTTCTTTGTAGCGCCTCTTCGACGAGTTTACGCTCGGTGATGTCCTGGTCTGCGCCGTAGTATCGGGTAATTTTGCCTTTTTCATCCCGTTCGACGTGGATATTGACCAGGATGTGGCCGATGCCACCATCTGTGAAGAGAATACGATGTTCCAATTGAGCGCTATAGTGGTGTTCTTCTGATGCCAGCGCTTTTTCTACGGCAGCGCCGAAGATGGGTAAATCGTCCGGATAGACGAGACGCTCGCTATAGTCGGCAAGCGACATCTCGTATCCACCTTGTTCCTCTGCCGTCGTGTGGAAAATAGAATAAAAGTGGTCGTTGAAAGTGAACAGATCTTTTTCGATGTTGTATTCCCAGTTGGCAAGTTTGGCGATGTCCAACGCCTCTGACAACTGCGTCTCGCTGGTGCGCAATGCTTCTTCGGCCTGCTTACGTTCGGTCACATCATAGAAGGCGGAAAGCAAGGCCGATTGGCCTGCGAACGTGAGCGGCTGCATGGAGAACAGCATCCACATTGGCGTGCCATCTACTTTTTTGACTTCGAGTTCGTAGTCGCGTAGTATGCCTTCTTTTTTCAGTTTTTCGAGCAGCGGTTTTCGGTCGGATTGATGCACGTAGAAGTCCGGCGTCTGGCTGCCGATGAGTTCATCGAGCGGTAAACCGAACGTTTGCCCCAACTGTTCGTTGGCGAATAGGACCGTACCCTCTTTCTCAGAACTGATGAGGATCGGAACCGGAACGGTTGCGACGATGAGTCGCAAGCGCTCTTCGGTTTCCATGAGCACTTGCTCGGCCAACTTGCGCTCCGTGATGTCTTCTGCAATGCCTGTAACGCGGAAGACATCACCGGCTTCGTTTTGGACCGGGAAGGCCCGGTCACGAACCCAACGGACGCTCCCATCCGGCCGGACGACGCGGTATTCGATGTCGTATTCGCCCTGTACCTGTTTCGGCGTCTCCGCAATGACGCGCGGGCGATCCTCCTCGTGGATGGTCTCCACATACGAAGCTGGGTCTTCGTATAAGCTCTCGGCGGAACGTCCCCATACTTTCTCGTAGGCCGGGCTGACGTACAAATATTCATTTTTGCTGGGATCGGTAATCCAGAAGACTTCGTTGACGGTCTCTGCAATTTGGCGAAAACGCTCTTCTGAAGTTTGCACTTGGGCGTACAGGTAGGAGTTCTGCACGGCCGTTGCCGCCTGAACCATGATGCGTTCGACCAGGTGTATCTCGTAGTCGGTGAGTCTGCGCTGCTGATCGGCGATGTCTATGCCAATCGTGCCGATCATCTCACTGCCCGCCATCATAGGCATGATGAGCAACTGTTTGGTGCCACGGATGGCAAGCACGTCACGAATGGCTTCTGTAAGCGGGTCTGTGTTTACGTCTGTGATGTAGAGCGGTTTGTGGGTCTCGAATACCTTTTCAGTCGATAAATTGCCTTTGATCGGAATCGAAAGGCCCAAATCGGGTGAACCGCCGGGGGGTGCCGGAGCGTCTGCGATCAAGATCAGGCGGTTCTGCTCCTTGTCGATGGCTGTAATCCCTACGTGATCTGCCTTGAGTGTGTTTGCAATTTCGTCTGCAACCGTCTGAAGGTTCTTGTTCAGGTCGAGTGAACCAGCCATGCTGGTGACGATGCGGTTGATCAGTGATTGTTCGTCGGCGTAGCGTTGCGTTTCAGCGAACAGGTTGGCATTTTGAATGGAGACTGCCAATTGGTTGGCAATCGTCTTGAGTAGTTCGAGGGTTTGCTCGTTGTAGGCATGGAGCCGGTAACTCTGGACGGAAAGGACGCCGACGATTGTCTTGCCAACGCTGAGTGGCACATAAATGAGCGATTTCGGAACCTTTTTGAGATTCCCAATGGTTTTGGTTCCGTTGGAAAATTTGGTGTACTCTTGCTCTGAAACCAGCTTCAACGTTGCTTCGCCCGATAAGACGACTTTGCCGACGAAGGATTTTTTATCCAACGTTTCTGGCGCTTGCTCGTAACGGACGTTGTCATCAATGACCAGCGGGTAGGAAATCGTGTTTGTCTTTTGGTCATAGAAGGCTACGAGAATGGCATCTGTTTCGACAGCCTTGCTGATGTGTTGATAAGCGGCATCCAATACCTGGCTCAGGTTAAGCTGTTGCGTGGTTGCGCGCGCGATCTCGTTCAGTGTGGATAGCTCTGCAGCGCGTTTTTGAGTCTGCTCGAAGAGCTTTGTGTTTTGGATCGAAGTCGCTGCCTGGTTTGCAACGGCCAGTAACAGATCGAGATGCCGGGCTGTGTACAGGTTCGCCGTTTCGACGCTTTGTACTGCGATGATCCCCAGCACGCGCCCACCAATCGAGAGTGGAACGCCCAACCAGCATTGCAGCAAACCTCTATCGTCGGGCAGGGTCTGTACCGAGAGCTTGAGTTCCTTCATGCGCTCTGTGACACGATTAGGCAGGAAGAGTGCTTTATTGTTGCGGATGACGTAAGCAGAAAGACCATTGCCGAGGGGTTGCGGTAACGCCTGATGACGTTTCTTGTCCTTTACGTAGACGGGGAATTCCAGTGTTTCCTGTTCCTGGTCGTATAAAGCCAGATAGAAAACCGGGGTCTCCATTAAGTTACTTGTGTAATGATAGACTGCCTCACATATTTGATCAATGTCCAACAGGCGAGCCAACTCACTACCCAACTCGTTCAGAATACCGAGTTCGGTATTCCTGCGCTGCGAGTCTTGAAATAGGCGTGAGTTTTGGATGGCAATCGAGACCTGCGCAATAATCGTTTCTGTGAGTCGAAGCTCGTCAGATGTAAGCGTACGTCCTGGCTCGTTGATGTGGAGCCCGATCAGTCCAATCACCTCATCTTGTGCCAGAATTGGTAGTATGGTCAGCATTTGGGTTTTCTGGATGTTGACGATCCGCTTTAATGCGTTTGGCAGCGATCTGGCTGAAAAGTCGCTGACAACAACAGTTCGATGGAACTCGATCACATCGCGGAGCAGTGGAGCGTCTTCGGGAAGTTCCTGGTCGATCATCGTCACGCCGCCCTTCGCGGAGCCCACTTCCCCGACGATGCGTAACGCACCCACAGGGTCGAAGAGCGCAACGAATGCTTCCGGCAAATTCAGGGCCGTTGCCAGACGTCGAAGGACCGACGAAAGAGTCTGCTGCAGGTCTAACGTGGAGGCTGCTTCGCTCACCACGGTGTTAACTAACGACATTTCTTCTGCCGAGCGTTGTGTTTCGCGGAAGAGCAGTGCGTTCTGAACAGCTGCGCCAATTTGGGCAGCCAGGGTAGTCATAATTGCCAGGTCGGATGGCAAGAAGCTGTTTAACCGATTGGAATGTACGTTTAGAACGCCCAGAACCTCTTCACCGGAGAGAACCGGGATAGCCATTTCCGCTTTGACATCTGGCAGCGTGGGGTTGGGAAGCCAGTTTGGGTCGGCGGAGACGTCGTTGTCGACAACGGTCTGATGGGAGCGCGCCGCACGGGCGACGATGGAAACGGGTTGGTCAACGTCGATACTGTGAGTGTGGTCGGGGGGCGCTTTGACCTGATCCCATCCGCAAGCCCGGGCGCTCAAGGTATGTCCATCAGCATCCAGGAGGAAGATATGCGCATGGTACAGATCAAATTTTTCCCGCGTTAGTTGCACAACGGTCTTGAGCAATATATCCAGATTGAGGATTGTGGAGATGCGCGATGAGATTTCTGCAACCGATTCGAGTTGCTCTGCCGATTTGCGCGTCTGCTCGAACAGGTACGCGTTTTGCAGGGCCAGGGTTAACTGGTCGGTTACCTGTGTGACGAGGTTTTGGTCATCTTCATTCCAGTGACGGTGATCACCCTCGGCGAGTTCGATCACATTCCAGTTTTCACCAGCCCGAAAAGGAACGCTTAAAGTGGAAGGCGACTCTTTATTCCCTTGCGTGATTATCAGGGATGGATCGGTGAGCGCCGGTCGCTTTCCCTTTTTAGAGTCGGCTGTTCGCTTGGGTGTGCCTTTGCGTGCGGACGATTTCCGTGCGCCAGCGGGGGCGTCGGCCTGATCTGTTTCTTTGATCTCGTCGAATAGTTTATTGAGCCGGTTGCGAATCTTTTTGTTGCTGGACATATTCTATTAGCTCCTGTGCCAATACTCGATATTGTTGTGCGCCACGACTATTGGGACGATATTGCGTAATTGGGACACCGATAATAGGGCTTTCCCGCAGACGCGTATCAATTTCAATTACAGTTTCGAACAGGCCTTTACCAAAGGTCTGGTGGAGTTGCTCGCGAATCGTTCTGTGGGCGCGGTTACGCTGATCGAGCAGCGTAATCAGAATGCGATAAGAAAGATTCGGGTTGGTTTCTAATCGGGTTTTGCGGATGACTGTCATCATGTCGCGTAGAGCGTATGCTGAGAAGTATTCTGCCTGTGTTGGCACAATCAGCAGGTCGGCGGCGGCCAACGCATTGGTGATGACCGCGCCCATGGATGGCGGGCAATCCAGCAAAATGTAATCGTGTTCTACCAGGTTGGCCTGCACGAAGGCATCGTGCAGAACGTATTGATGGCGGGTGTGCATCGGCAGGTTTTGCTCCACATCCGCCATGCGCGGGCTGCACGGGACGATATCCATATACTTGGTTGTTGTGCTGAGAATGGCATCTCGTAGCGGAAGACCATCCAACATCACCTCGCTGCTGGTATGTAATAAATCGCCATTTTCGATTCCATTGGCCAGCGTCAGGTTTCCTTGCGGGTCGAGATCAACCAACAGCGTCCGCTTCCCGCTTTCAGCGAGCGCGGCTCCCAACGAGAAGGTTGTGGTCGTCTTGGCCACACCGCCTTTTTCATTTGAAATTGCGATGATGTAAGACATATTCCACTCTTACTTTTCTTGGTTCTCTGAGAATTAATTGGTGAAATGAAGCAGGTTTGTGTTGGTCACGCATCTACTCTTCAACCTCACCCAATCCCGAAAAGCCCTTTTCTTCTTCCTCATTGTCATTCGATAAATAGGGCAAAATGCGTGCCGTTTTGACTTTCAATGCCTGCTTGATTTCGGTCAACGCAATTTGCATCATTTCGTTTGGATCGTTGGTGCTGCGAATTCTCGAGGTGATTTCCGACACCTTGCGTTCTCGTTCTGCGCGACGGGTTGTTTCGTCGAACAAGCGCGCATTTTCGATGGCGACGGCCAGACGGCTGGCAACTGCTTCGGCGATCTCGACTCCATCCTGACCCGGGTCGGTATCACTCGTGCTCTCGACGTTCAACACGCCGATGGTTTCTCCACGGATCTTGATGGGAATTACCACTTTTGGCCGCTCTCCATTGACCACCCGCGTTTGCCCGGTTGTAACCGCTTCCAGGATTTCGGGAGCGCTGACAGGCGTATCGAGAGAATGAACGCCGGTGACCGAGTACTGATAGCCATACAGCAGCCCGTGCTGAGCCACATCGCTCCATTCCTGGCGCAAATATTGACGGTAGGCCGTCTCCGCCTCGTTCAAAGAGCGTTGGGCATCTTGGAAAAAGCGCGCGTTTTGGATCGCAATACTAACCTGGTCCCCTACAATGCCCAGCAGTCTCAGGTCTTCTTCACTGAATGCCGAAGGTTGTCGACTTTGTGCGTCCAGCACACCAATGATGTCGTCTCCAATGCGCAGCGGAATTGCCATTTCCGAATGGGTTTCTGGCAGGTCAGGATTGTTGAAATAGACAGCGTCGTTGCCTGTGTCCAGGGCAATGCGAGGTGCGTTATGCTCTGCGACGAAACCGACGATACCTACTTCGCCGACCTTCAGCTTGTGCCGGCGCTCGAGCATTTTCTGCCCCCCCATGCTGTTGGCAGCCACCAGCACTGCATATCGATGCTGTTCATCCAGCAAGAAGATTCCAACATGATAAAAGCCAAATTGTTCGCTGATGACGCTGGTAACACGGGGAAGCAGCGTATCGATATTTTGGATGGATGTGATTGCCCGTCCCACCAGTGCCACGGCCTGTAGTTTTTCTGCCCGGCGCTGGGACGCATTGGAGATTTCTTCCAATTTTGCAGATCGCTCCTGAATTTCAGCGGTGCGTTCCGAAACCCGTTTCTCCAACTCTTCTTTAAGCGACAACAACTCCTGATTGACCTCAATTTGGGCTTGTTCGTTCTGACGTGCGGTCTCTGCCACCCTTTTCAGACGACGAAGCACGAGCCACTGTACCAACCCGGTTGCTAGAACAAGCAGACCTGCCAATATGACATCGTTTAGGTCGATTAAATTGCTATACGGGCTGGCCGCAATGCCCTTGTTAACTTCTATATAGCCGATGAGCAGTACGGTAACTGTACTCAAGCTACCGAAGATCAAGGTGCCGTATTCACCTATCAGTAGGCTGGCGACCACAACAACGCCGATTGCCCCCCAGGCAGCCATATCGCGCAGGCCACCCTGGAAGAGCAAATACGTGATCATTCCATAGAGAAGTACCGGCACCACCACTTTGCCAACCGTCAAATTGCTTCGCACGGCAAGGATCAGCGCCACGAGTAAAATAGCCGTTATGCTGTATAGCAGTGGCGCCTGGTTTGGAGAGGCAAGCCCCAACAAAGGCACCAGGAAGAGCGTTACCATCGTAATTGCCAGAATGGTAATGACCATCCGGCGCTCCTGGCGATCTACTTTACGGGGAGAAAAAATCTTTTCAATCATTGTTTCTCCGTTACTTCTTGCCCTGTTTGAGGTCTTTCTGACTCTGGAACTGGATTAAGATTTCAGAACCGGGCAGGGCGCGCCCTAATTCCTCGACGGCTGTCTGCATGATATTTTCCATGCTGACCGAAGCACCGATCTTGGTCGAAATGTCGCTGATCACACGTTCCTTAGCCGCCTGGCGCTCTGCATCACTGTACAGACGGGCATTTTCAAGAGCGAAAGACAGACGATCCACAATCGCCTGGAACATGCGGATCTCTTCATCTCCCCAAGGATAATCTCGCTCTCGTTGTTGGATGTTGAGCGTTCCAAGCGTCTCACCACGAATCGTGATGGGAATTTGGAGCACATTATTCTCTGCCACATCCGGCGAGAGCATTTTCGTTTGGCTTTTGCCGTCCAGTTTGGCAACGGCTTGCGAGCTTGCGTGCAACTCTTCGATAATTCCATTTATATAGCGATAACCGGATATGTCCTGTCGGGCAAATTCCTTCCAACTGGATTCCACCGTACTGCGATAGAGCAATTGAGACTCTGCCAGCGATGTGCGTGCATCGGTATATAAACGGGCGTTCTGCACAGCGACCGCGACTTGCTCTGCAAGCAGCCCCAATACTTCGACGTCCTCATCTGCGAACGCACCCGTTTCGATGCTCTGGACATCCAACGCCCCGATTATTTTGTCATTGATCTTCAAGGGGAGTGCCAGTTCCGAGCGCGTTTCCGGCAAATCCGGATTGTTGAAAAAGACCGCGTCCTCGCCTACGTTCATCGCCACACGCGGACGGCCCGATCCGGTAACATAGCCCACAATGCCAACCTGACCTACTTTCAGGCGGTGGCCCTTTTTAAGCATACGACGTCCGCCTTCGCTGTTTGCAGCGCGCAGGATGGCGTTCTCGCCGCTTGGGTCCAACAGGAAAATGCCTACATGGTAATACTTGAAGGTTTGACTGATCAGCAAAGTAATTTCAGAAAGTAGTTGGTTGATGTCCTTAAGTGAAGTGATCGACCGCGAAATCTCCGAGATCGAGCGCAATTGGTTGAGGCGTTTGGCGATGGTCTCGTTGGCCAGACTCAACTCAGAGGTGCGCTCCTCAACACGCCTTTCCAGGTTTGCCAGTACCGACCGCAACTCCGAGGTCGTCTGGTCGATGGCACTGCTGAGATCGCCAATCTCGTCCCGTCGTTGAATCGCGGTAATGATATCGAGATCGCCTGCCCCAATTTGCCTTGCTGCTTTCACCAATTGATCGAGGGGCGACGTAATCATTGAAGATGTTAAAGTTGCGGTTGCCAACGCGGTCAATGCGATGATGATTGCCATTAAGATTGAGACGAAAATATCACCCTGAAATGGCGCCAGGACGACTTCTTCCGGCTGAGTCACGATCAATGTCCACGGTTGGGTCTCCAGAGAACTGGCCACTGCCAAGTTGCTCTCTCCGTTCAACGAGACCAGTGTTGGCGTCGATGATTGCAGGCTTGCCAATTTCATTCCCAGGTCTTCCAGGCTGGGCAGCGGGGAATTGACCGTGTCGGGTGTCAGTTTTTCCTGCGATACCAGCGATGCAAATGCTTTGTTGGCTACCGGCGCGATTAACGTATAACGTTCTGTTGAAGCGCTTGTATCGGCAAGCACAACGCCATCTTGGCTGATCAGGAAGGTAGTATAGCCATTCCCCAACAGCGTTCTTGTCTCAGAGATGACGCTGCTTTGGAATAAATCTGCGTTGAGTTCTGCAAAGACAGTTCCTAACTTTTGCCCCGACGGCCCGTAGGAAGGTGCAATGATGTAAAAGACGAAGTTATTCCGTGAGGCGTCGTACAGCACATCAGAGACAAAGGGAGAGCCACTATCCAAAACCTGACTTGCACTGGTGCGTATTTCCTGACTGATAACGGGATTTTCTCCAATGGCAACGTTCCCGTTTTGGTCCAAGACTTCGGATGAAATCAGGAACTGGTTTTGCCCAACAAGCTCTCGCAGGGTCTGGGACGCCAGGTATTGTGTCTGTGAGCTTTTATCACCAGCCAAAAATGTTGTAATTACCGGTGAGCCAGCCGCCAGAACCACTTGCTGTTTGAGAGAGTCGATATCCTGATCTAATTCGTTTTGGATATGGTGCCCTCCGACTGCAAGCGCGCGGTAGCTGGCATCTTGCAGGTTTGATCCGGTGTTCAGAAACTGCAAGGAAGAAATTATGATGATTGGGGTCAAAGCAATGATGATAAAGGCGACGGCCATCTGGGTGCGGATGGAGCTAAATTCAAAGCGCCTCATCAGGTTGATTGCCAGAATCATGATGGTGATGCCGCCAACGGCAATCAACGTATCCTGGAGCCAAAGAGGAGCGGGCAAGCGACTTGTGTCGTTTAACAGCGATTGATTGACCAGATAGATGCCAATACTGCTGGCGACCCCCGCTAAAGAGACCAGGATACCCTGGCCCGTGGGAAGTGCCTGCCATGCGATTAAAATAACAATGCAGGGTAGAACGATTATCAGGATCTGTGCGAGATTGGCAACCAAGAAGATTGAGAAAAAGGAGACAATTAATGGGACAAACGCAGCAATCCATGTTGCCAGGTAAGTGCCCCCACGACGATTCAGCACGAACGCGATCAAATAGCTGATACCCAGTGCTGCAGCCAGCCCGGCAAGTTGTAGAAAATGAGGAGCGTTGGTTAACGAGGAAGCGGTGGCGCAGACCAGGGCAACCAGAAACGCGCCAATCGCGCCGACGAGACTGATGGATCCAATACTTCGCATTTGGGCCTTGTATTGATCGAACTGCATGTTACTCTTCCTTCTCCTGCTTCAGTTGCACGACAACCTCCGCATTTGGAAGCATTTTCCCTATCTCTTCGACCGTTGTCCGCAAGATGCTTTCGACGTTGATCGATGAAGTAATGCGATTGGCTACATTGCCAATCGTTCGCTCACGCTCGGCAAGGCGCTGGGTTTCTGTGTACAGACGGGCGTTTTCGAGCGCAACTGCCAGACGATTTGCAATGTCCTCGATCAGCCCCACCGTTTCTTTTGAGATCGCATTACTCGAGAAACGGACGTTGATGGCGCCGATGACCTGTCCGCGCAGTTTGAGCGGCACTGCGACTATTGGGATAACCTCTCCGTCATCGTTTTCTCTTTGGACGATGACGGTTTTCCCATTCTCCAACGCGTCACGACTTTCTGGTGAGTAGGATTCCAATGAGACAATGTGCATACCGTCGAAATGGTAGCCAGTGGACGTATCTTCCTGATTTTGGAATATCTTCCAACTGCTCATCGTGAATTGTTGGTAAAGTTGTTCGGTTTGAAGCCGATTCTTTTCCAGGGCTGCTGTCTGTCTCGCATATTGAATGGCAAGCGCGAGTTGGTCAGCCAGAATTTGTAGCGAGGCGATGTCTTCTCCGGTAAAGGCTTCGGGTTCCTGGCTTTGAATGTCGAGAACGCCAAAGGTGATTTCGTTGACCTTGAGCGGAATGGCGATCTCAGAGTGCGTGTCTGGTAGAAGCGGATTGTAGAGGTAAATGGCGTCAGTATTCGTGTCTAGTGTGACGCGCACCTTGCCTGATGCGGCCGCATACCCTACGATGCCGCCCGTTTGCCCAAGTTTGAAGCGCTGCTTTTTCTTTAGCATCTGTCGACCCGCTTCGGTGGGCGAAGCAACCAGAACGACATATTCTTGTTGTTCGTCAAGCATGAAAACTCCCACGTGATCGAAGCCAAAGCGTTCTAAAATCAGGTTCGCTGATTGATTGAGCAATTCATCGGTCTCATGTGAACTGGTTGCGTTGTGTGCCACTTCGGCAATCACCCGCAAACGGGTGGTCTGCTTTTGCAAATCTGCTGTTCGTTCAGTGATGCGCTGCTCCAGGTTGCGAACCGACCCTTGGATCTCGCTTGCCATGGCGTTGAATTTAGAGGCCAGAGCGCCGATTTCGTCCTGGCGTTCCATTTCAAAGCGTGTTCCCAACAGCCCGTTGGTAAGCGCCGTTGCTTTGGCGCTAAGCTCGGTGATTGGTTCACTAACCGAGCGGGCTGCTACAAATACGAGCATAAAAGACATCAGGAGGGTGAAAAGGCCGACGAACGAATTGACAAATAGCAGTGAGATTGTATTGCGTAGAACTTCTCCCTGGTTGATTTCAGAGACCAGAGTCACCTGGAGGGGCGCAATCCATGTGTAAGTTCCGAGCACTGTCGTGTTGTCGTAATTTCTGTAGGTTCCCTGGCCGTTTTGGACGTGTGAGACGATAGCCTGTTCCGTCGCAAAAGTTTTTACTTCTCGATTTCCCGCTGCAATCTCTGTAAGTGGGAAATAATCTGTGCCGACCAGATAGGTATCTGGGGAGATGCCGAGGCCTGTTTTTGCAGCTATCACTTGACGGATTGCATCGAAACCGGTTCGTACTGCCAGTACCCCCTCAAACGTGCCATTCTGGTAAAAGGTCTGACTCGCCAGTAGGGAGGTGTCGCTCGCACCTGGAAAAGTTGGTTCTACCGTGAAACTCTGGTTGGCGCGTGCGCGCTGAAAAAACGATTGTGTTGAAAAGTTCTTGTCTTCATCCTGATCTGTTGTCGAGAGCACAACTTTGCCGTTCTTGTCGAGCAGCATGATCTCGCTGTAGGTCGAATCCTGCGCCTGGAGCTGAAGAAAATAGGAATGAAGCGCGCTGTAATTGTCTTGATAGGAGGCCACGTCTGGTTGGTTGTTGAACAGGAAATCCGCGTGCGCTCTTATCGCAGGGTCGCTCATGATCGCTGTTGTTTCGCGATTGAGATTCGTAAGGATGTCGTTGATTTGTGTTTGTTTTAGGGTGGTTACACTTTGCAGTTCTTTGAAGGTCGTCTGTTGATCGTGGAAGAAGCTGGTGAGGGTGCTGATGAATAATGTTGAGACTGCTGATATGATTGCAATAAAAGCGAAGGTGGCGATCAACCTGGATGCGATCGTCTGGAATGATACATTCGCAGTAATCACAATTAAGACGATCAGTGCGACAAAGATCGTAATATAGATCGTCAACCCTGCCATGGGCGTAAGCGAGTTGAGCTGCAGGCGGGAGGTTCCCAGGTGGTTGTCCAAATTGCTGACCGCGACGGCGGCTATAATCCCCAACAACAGGGCATAGACTCGATAGCGTACTCCCACGCCGCGGTGTAGGATCAGGGTGATACAGGGCACCACGGCGAGCGTGATAACGAACCAAGTGATCCCATACCAGAAGAAAATCTGTGCCGCGCCCCCGATTACGTTCAATGTGACGATAATTGCGGCAACCTGCTCATATTTCTCTCGACGAAAATAACCGAACAAGGGCAGGTGAAGTACCCCTATCAGCAGGGAGACGCCGCCGACCATTAGGAGACGCGCATCGGGAGTATCCAAAAAGCCGCCTAGAGCCAGCAGGTATACCAACAAGAAGCCGACGAAGTTGAATCCCAGCATGATCGGCATAAAAGCCAATGTTGCATAGAGCGTACGGTACAGGCTTTTCTTGCTCGGAGATAATTCCGGCTTTTCAACAGGTAAGTTGAAGTATTGGAATGAACGCGTAGAATCCATGTCGTCTAAGGGTGTCTTTCCTTGGGTTTCGGAGCAGTTGAGTCTTCGGTTGGGGAAACGAACACAGCTACGTCGGAGACTTCGGGCAGCCGTTGAAGTTCACGGACTGCATTCTGGAGCAATGTATTCACATCGAGCGAATGGCTGAAACGGCCACTGATTTCATTGACGATTTGCTCTTTCGAGGCCCGTCGTTGTGACTCTTCCAAAAGCCGCGCATTTTCCACAGCCAGGGCAACCTGCGTGGCGACTTTTTCTGCCAGCTCTTCTTCGGTGGTTGTCCAATCGGCTTCTGCGTGGGCACGTTTGAGTGTGATGGTACCGATCCGCTTTCCACGTAGAATAATAGGGATTGCGATGGCGTAGCCGGCAGAACTTTGTGTTTCGATTGGATGTTCGGCGGGGGTGGTGCCCAACGGAGTATAGGTATAGCCCCATGAACTCTTCCCGACCCGACGTTTCCAGGCGTTTGCCGTATTTTGAGCGTTCAAGGCTTCGAGCGACTCAAGGGCGCTGCGGCTTTCCTCGATCAGGCGCGCGTTTTCGATGGCAAGGGCTACCTGATCGGCCATGGTTTGCAACGTATAAACGTCATTGGTGGAGAAGGCGTTGCGCGCCCTCGACTGAATGTCGAGCACGCCGATCAAGCGCCCCTGTACCGTCAGCGGGAGGGCAACTTCCGAATGGGTGTCCGGAAGATCGGGATTGTTGAAGAATACTGCGTCCACGCCAACATCCTGCGCGATGCGCGGACTCTTCTGAAAAGCGGCATATCCTACGATCCCATGCCGTCCGATCTCTTGACGGTAACCGCGCTCGATCATTTGCTTACCACCCGAGGAGGAGGCCGCTTGCAAAATGATATTTTCCCGTGAAACGTCTACCAGGAAGATCCCGGCGTGATAGTATTCGAACAACTGACCGATTTGCTGGACAACGGTGTTTAGAAGTTCTTTCAAGTCGCGCACTTCGACGGCTGCACGTACCACCAATGCAGCCGCTTCCAGTTGGGTGGCATGCTTGTTGAGTTCCGCAATCTTTTCGTTGGCATGCTCCTCCCGGTTGCTGTGAATCGCTTGCAGTTCCCGATTGGTTTGTTCGAGGTCGTGTAGGCGTCGCTTTTCGGTGACGTTGCGGTACACGACAGCGATAAGGAGAGCCAGTGAGACGAAGAAGATAAGACTGGCGTCGCTTTGTGCATGGAGAACCGAATAACTGGGATGAATACTGGGCAGGTAGAAGATGCCGCCCAGGTTTGCTGCCATGAAGAATATCAGCAGCCATGTCGAGAGCAGCATGGAGGCCATCAAGGTCACGATCAGGGTTGCAGTTGCGAGAATCTCTGTTCCATTCTGCGAGGCAGTGTTGGTGACCACCAGGAAGAAATACACAGAGGCCAACAGGCCAAGCATGCCGATGAAGGCACCCAGGTCGAAATATTTTGTCCGTGATAGACCGTATCCCAGGATAAGCACAGCGATCAAAATCGGGCCGCCTACTTTTGCCAAGGGGAGGGTGTCGGCACTTCCCACAATAACAAGATAATGCAGCAGGCTGATGAGGATGAGTGTCAGCACAAATCCTGCCGAAAGTTGGGCCTGGCGACGTTCGTGGATTCCCACCACTGCGTCAGAAGGTGTAAACAACAGGGCGAGAGCCTGCTGCGAGAAATCGTTGGTTTGTGTTTGATCGTTCATCGAAAATTACTCATCTTCCAGTTTGAGTTCGATGCCGGCTTCAGACACATCCAGCGCATGACCGAGTTCTCTGACAGCCGTTTCCAAGATATTGTCCACCGAGCTGGCGGACCACAGTTTTTGAATGATCGAGGACGAGAGTCGTTCTCTCAGGGCGGACTGCTGACTCTCTTCGATCAGGCGGGCATTTTCGAGAGAGATAGCCACCTGGGTGGCTAACGCTTCGACCCAGGCCTGATCATCTTCAGACCATTCGTCACTCGTTTCAATCGAGATTTTTCCAATCTTTTGGTCGCGCAGATTCAAATCGATCTGGACTTGTTGCGGTTCGACTTCGCCTGGTTCTCGAGTGGCTTGTATAGCTGAATATTCGAGTGTGGTCGATTTCAGCTTATCTTGCCACGAAGTAGTGATGTATTGGCGATTGGCCAGGCGCAACTCTTCGAGAGAGTCGTTCATTTGTTGGAAGAGACGTGCATTCTGAATTGCAATCGCAACCTGGTTAGCCATGCTCTGCAAGGTCGAGATGTCATCGGGGTTGAAATCCCCTTCGCGCGCCGAATGGACATCGACCGCGCCGATAATGGTGTCGCCCACTAACAGCGGCAAGGCGATCTCGGAACGTGTGTTTGGCAAGAGGGGATTGTTGAAGTGAACAGGCGTTTCGCCAATGTCCAGGGCGATTTGAGGTTCTTTCGATGTAATGGATGCCGTAACGGGGTCGTTCTCGCCAATTTGCAGGCGATACCGCTGTGATTTCTGGACCTGTCCGGCTTTTCCGGTGGCGTCCCTCAGCTCAGCCCATCTTCCGTTATCAGCAACCAGGAAGATCGCTGCATAATAATAGCCGAGCGAGTCGGTGATCAAATTGACAACTTTGCTGATCAACTCGTCCGGGTCCAGAATGGAATTAGCCACGCGAGTCACCTCGTGTGTCGCTTTTAATTGTGTGGTGCGTTGCGCAACGCGCGCTTCCAACTCAGATTGCAGCGCGCGCAGTTCCTCGTTGGTTGCCACCTGCGTATGTACTTTTTGTTGGGCAGTGCGAACGGCTTCGTTCAAACGTCGTACCAGGGCGCGCTGGATAAACGTCGATCCCAGGATCAGAACCGCCAGGATGATTCCATCCGTCAACGTGGTGAATTGTGCCAGATAGGTGTTGAGCGACCCGTTGGCCTCGCTCAACCCGATGATAAGAACGGCGATGGCGCTGAACACGCCGAAGAGTGTGCCACCTCCTTCGCCCAGGAAAAGTCCGGCTACCAGGATGGCAGCGCTGAACCCGAACGAAATCGGATTGCGGATGCCGCCTTGATAGACGAAGGTCACAATCAGGGCGAAAAGCGTCACAGGCACCGCAATTTGACCGATGAACAGCGTGCCGCGATACGCAAAGAAGAGCGCAATCACCAAAAGGCCGATCAACACCAGGATGATCCCGCGGTTCACCGGGCTGCCAGCCAATTGAAATACCACCGAACCCAAACTCAACACGATCATGGTACCCAGCACGGTCATCACCATGTTGCGATTGAGGTTGGCAGAGAACGTTTTCTTGAAAAATTCCTTCATGGGCCTGGGCTCTTTCAACGACTCTTTCCGGGATTCGACTCGTCGATGTTGACTGCTATGTGTGCACTTCGGACGCCGAGCGACCGGCTCAACTCGTCTGCCGCGATGGATAGAATTTTGTCGGGGCTCGTCGTGCGGCGGATTTTGCTGGTAATTTCGTACAGCAGGCGTTCGCGTTCCACCTGCTCGCGGAATTGTTCCAACAGGCGCGAATGCGCGATGATAGCTGCCAGGCTGCCGGCCAGTGTTCCCAGCATTTCCTCATCGTTTTCGGAATAGGCATTGGTTCGCGGGCTTTCGACGTTCAACACCCCGAGCACCTCGTTCCGATAAATAAGCGGGATCGCCAGCTCGGAGCGGACCTTGGCGTTGACGGCGATGTAGCGTGAATCCTTGGTTGTGTCGTTCACGCGTAGCGCCAGACGATGTTCGGCCACCCATCCGGTGATGCCCACACCAAAAGGAATCTTGAGTTTTGCCGACTCTTCGTTGGGATAACCAATCGAGGAGCGCACCTCCAGGGTTTTTTGCTCTTTGTCGGCCAGCAGAATCGCGATTTGATCGCCGCCCAGCGTAACCTGCAATCCTTGCACCGCGCTGTTTAAAGCCTCTTCGATCGACGTGCTGGAAGCGGCAGCCGTCGTTACGTGATGCAACAAACGATGTTGGGAAAGCCGCTCCTGGGCCTCGGCAAACAACTCTGAGTTGACGACGGCTACGGCGAGTTGGTCTGCCAGGATTTGGAGAATTTTTGTGTTCTCTTCTGAAAATGCGTAAGGGTGTGTGCTCTGTACGTCCAACACGCCTAAGACGCGTTCGCCGACCAACAAAGGAAGGCAAGCCTCGGCTTTGGTCTCTGGCAGGAGCGGATTGGCGTAATAGTTTGGGTCACTGCTGGTTTCATTGACTACCAACGGCTCTTTGTTTTTGGTCACGTACCCCACGATGGAATGCGAGCCGACGGCCAATTTGTGACCGGCGCGTTTCATTTGGGCGCCCGCCTCGCCGGTTGCCTCGCGTATCACGGCGAACTCGTCGAGTTGGTCCAGCAGGAAGACGGCAGCGTGATAAAAGTCGAAACGTTCTCGCACGAGGTCGACGGCTTGTTGCAGGAGATTGTCCACGATCAACGAACTGGATACCTCACGCGAAATTTCTGCAACCGTCTGAAGGCGTACGGCTCGCTGTCGTTCCTCTTCGAGCAGGCGAATGTTATAGATGGCGCCGGCAGCCTGTGCGGAGAGGGAGATGATCAGGCGCAAGTCATCTTGCGTGAAGCGCCCTTCTTGTTTGAATTCTTGTACAACCAGCGCACCGATCGCTTCGCCGCCCACGATGAGCGGACAACCCATCCACGATTTCGCCGATTGGCTGACGGCTTTGACGCCCAGGGCGCGCATACGTCGCTCGGTATCCTCGACGATCATCAGGGGTTGGCGCGTGCGGATCAGAATTGAGATCAGGCCTTCGCCCAGCGGGAAGGGATCGTAAGAAACCGTCCTTTTCCCTTCCTCTGCAAAGGGAATCTGGATCGACTCGGTTTGCGGGTTATAAAGGGCAATGGCAAAACTGACTTTGCCGATGGTGGTTTCTATTTTTTGATGCAAGATGTCGTAAAGGCTCTTGAGATCATTGACCGACGACATCGTCTGACCGGCCTCTGAGATGGCTTCCAATTCACGCAGACGTTGCTGGATGGCGTGCGCCGCCTTGACGTTTGCCAGCGCGACGGGAATAGTATCTGCCAGATGAACCAACGGACTGGTGCTCTCGTTTTCCAACGGTTGGTCTGGCGTGGCCCCTACCAGGATAATACCCAAAGTGACCACATCCTGCTCTACTGGGAAAACCATGTAGCGGTCACAGTTGGCTTCCGTTAACACCTGGATGATGGCTTCGGGTAAAGAGGCTTGGTTGACTGCTCCCGATAAAATACCTTTTGAAAAGAATTGTGCGATGTCTGCCGGGGAAAGCTCGATTTGTTCTGGGGCGGACTTGACGTTCCTTTGAGTTCCACTATGATAGATGCCCAGCTTCGTCAGACCAAAATCATCCACACTGTAATAGCCCGTGAGATAAGGGCTGTTACGCAGGGCATCCTGGATTTTCTGGTAAACCTCTTTTTCCGTTTTGGCCCGAAATACCGCGTAATTCGCTTCGTGTGACTTGATAATTTGAGAGGGATGGATCGTGGCCTGTTTCGTCTCACTCATAGATTTGCTCTCGGATCGTATAGCGGAACGATTTGATTGGAATTCCTATGATTAAGGGGAAGAATGAGGGGTTTTGGACAAACTTTGTTTGCCCAAAACCCCTCACTTATTTCCTCGCCAAGAGAAACCTCGAAGAGCCAGATACAGGTAGATGAAAGACGTGCATGTCCGTAACGTAAAATCTGTCTCGCTCTCTTTTTCATCGCTCCTCGTAAGGAATCTCCCAAACGGCGTCGCCATTCAAGATACGGCGGATCTGGTCAGGAAACTTGTCTGGGTCGAGGGGTTTACCCAGAAAGCCGTTGAATCCTGCGCCCCGCGCCTTGTTCATTTGTTCGAGGCTTGCTTCAGCGGTGACGGCGATAATGGCAACGTCTTTTAGGCGGTCGGATGCCCGGATTTTCTTCAATGCCCCATATCCATCCTCATAGGGCAGACGGATGTCCATCAAAATCAAATCCAGGCGTGGCAGGGTATCGGCATACTCGACGACCTCATATCCAGAGGTCTTCCATTCGCAGTGGATACCCATAAACCCGAGTAGACGAGCAATCAATACAAAATTGGAAACATTATCTTCAACAACAAGAACGGTGGTGTCTTTCGCAATACTTTTGCGTCCTTGTTCGCCAGAGGGTGGGGTGCTGGAGTTGTTGTCTTGGCTGCTCATAGTCATCATCTCTTGAGAAATCGTTCAATTTGAGAGCCAATCGTATCGATGTCGATCGGCTTTTGAATATATCCATCGCAGCCAGCTTCTAGTGAGCGCTCGCGATCCCCTTTCATCACATTGGCAGTCAAGGCAATAATAGGTACCATGCCCAGGTCAGGCAGACTACGAATGTGCGCGGTCAGCGTGTAGCCGTCCATTTCTGGCATGTTGATATCCATCAAAATCAAGTCTGGCCTCAATGTTTTCAAAGCCTCCAGTGCATCCGATCCGCTCGAGGCTTCCACTACATCGTATCCTTCTGAGTTGAGCACACGATGAATCAGCATTCTGTTGTCAGGATTGTCTTCAACATAAAGGATCGTGGAACGTTGATTATCACTCATTGCCTCTTGATAGCTCCATCTCAATTTTATCAGCTTGCGGAGTCTGGTCGACATAACAGCAACCTTACAATAGTATATAATGTCGCGACCCGCTGTCCTATGTTTGTATAAGAGAGATTATACAGCTTTCTCTGGCTGATTGTTGTCAAGGTTCTTAAGAATTTTCACGAAAATAAGGAAAATAGACCTATTGGCGCAAAATGCTTTCTCCTCCCGTTGATTTTTAGAAACCCTTGCGGAGTCTTGACAGAATTTGCTACTATGAATACACTTGCGCCCAATGTATACGCAAGTTTGCTTGTCTAGCCAATGGCCTCTCGACGGGAATTCCGCCGGGAGGCGTTTTTATAGATTGAGCAAGCCGGATTGTTGCCGCGCATTAAGAGAGACCAAAAATTTTTGCTTCCTCGAAGGTCTTGGCGGTAAAATTTCATCATTAGCTGTTAATTAATAATGAAAGAGCTGCGCTTTTTGTAGCGGTAGTTATGAATGAAAGGAGATTGTTGTGACAGAAATAAAATCTGCGACTCTGGTCCTCGAGGACGGTTCAGTCTGGGTCGGCGAGGCTTTTGGCGCCGAAGCAGATGCCGTATTCGAACTGGTGTTCAATACCAGCATGACCGGATACCAGGAAATCATTACCGATCCATCTTATAAAGGACAAGCGGTTCTATTTACCGTTCCGCATATTGGGAATGTGGGTATCAACACAGAGGACGATGAGGCTGCTGTGCCGCAAGTTTCGGCAGTGGTGGTGCGCGCTCTCAGCCCGATGGTCTCGAACTGGCGCGCCAGCCTGGACCTGTCTTCGTGGTTGATCCAATATGGCGTGCCGGGAATCGCCGGCGTGGACACGCGCGCCCTGACACGTAAACTACGCGATGGTGGCACCCTCAAGGCAGCACTTTCCACGCGCGGCACGCCAGCCAAGACTTTGATCGAGATGGCACGTGATTGGGAGGGGCTCGACGGGCGCGATATGGTCAAAGAAGTGACCTGCGCCGAATCCTATCACTGGACAGGCGACGCCGGCGATAAGTGGGTGGCGCCTCTCCCGGCTTCTGATTCCCAGGCCGAGAAAGAAATCGACGGTCTACGGGTGGTTCTATACGATTTCGGCGCAAAGCGGAACATTCTGCGTCACCTGGCTGCCAACGGCGCTCAAGTGACTGTCGTCCCGGCGGATACCTCGGCCGAACAGGTTTTGGCGCTGCATCCTGACGGGGTGATGCTCTCGAACGGGCCCGGCGACCCGGCGGCGCTGTCCTACGCCATCGACGCTACGAAAACGCTGATCGATAGTAATCTGCCAGTCTTTGGCATCTGCCTCGGCCATCAATTGATCGGGCTGGCCTTAGGCGGACAGACCTCGCGCTTGAAATTCGGTCATCATGGCGGGAATCATCCTGTACAGGATTTACGCAGCAAGAAAGTCTATGTCACGACGCAAAATCACAACTATATGGTGCTGCCCGACTCGCTCGATCCTGACGAAGTGGAAGTAACCCATCTGAGCTTGAACGATGGCTCGCTGGAAGGCTTGGAGATGAAGACCAAACCGGTGTACGCCGTTCAGTTCCACCCGGAGGCCGCACCGGGCCCGCATGACGCCCACGAGATTTTCGCGCCTTTCTTTTCTAAGATGAAGACGCGCCGGGCTGTGGGACAGGGAGGTTGAACAACATGGATAAAATGACCATTCTCATCCCCGGTTCGGGGCCGATCATCATCGGCCAGGCAGCCGAATTCGACTATTCCGGTACGCAAGCGGTCAAAGCACTGCGCAAGCTCGGACATCGTATTGTGCTGGTCAACAGCAACCCGGCGACGATCATGACCGACCCTGAAATTGCCGATGCCACTTATATCGAGCCGCTTACGTTGGAAGCCCTGGAAGCCATCATCGTGCAGGAAAAGCCCGATGTACTGTTGCCCACCGTCGGCGGACAGACCGGGCTGAATATCGGCTTCGAACTTTCAGAGCGCGGCATCCTCGAAAAGCATGGCGTGCGTTTGATTGGTGCCTCACTGACTGCTATCAAGGCTGCCGAAGATCGTCTGATGTTCCGTGAGACCATGCTGCGCGCCGGTTTGCCGGTGCCGGAAGGGGGGCCAGCCCATAACTTAAAGGAAGCCGAGAAGATCGCTGCTCATGCCGGTTATCCCTTGCTGGTACGCGCCTCCTTTGCGTTGGGCGGGACAGGCGCTTCCTGGGTGGACGAACCCTCGCAACTGCCCGAGGCGGTGCGTAAGGCGATTGCTGCTTCACCCATTCGGCAATCCTGGGTCGAGGAGTCTGTGCTTGGCTGGAAAGAATTCGAACTGGAAGTCATGCGCGACTCCGCCGATAATTTCGTAGTGGTCTGCTCCATCGAGAATCTCGACCCGATGGGCGTGCACACCGGCGACAGCATCACCATTGCGCCTGCGCAGACTCTCACCGACCGCGAATACCAGGTTATGCGCGATTTGGCCCGTCGCGTCATGTCGGCGGTGGGCGTGGAGACGGGTGGCGCGAACGTGCAGTTCGCCATCAACCCGCAGGACGGGCGGATTTTCGTTATCGAGATGAATCCGCGCGTCAGCCGTTCATCGGCGCTGGCCTCCAAGGCGACGGGTTTCCCGATTGCCAAGATCGCGGCGCTGGTCGCAGCCGGATACACCCTCGATGAAATCACCAACGACATCACCGGCGTGACGAAGGCGGCTTTCGAGCCATCGCTCGACTATGTGGTCGTCAAGATTCCGCGCTGGGCCTTTGAGAAATTTCCCGGCGTCAATTCGACGCTGGGGCCGCAAATGAAATCGGTTGGCGAGGTGCTGGCGTTGGGGCGCACGTTGCCCGAAGCACTGTTGAAAGCCGTGCAGTCGCTTGAGATTGGCGTCGATGCGTTGGATGGAAGCGGACCCAAGCGTGAGCCCGTGCCTGTGCCGGAGATCGACGAATTGAGCCATCCCGTCTCCGACAGGTTGTTCAAAGCGTACCGCGCCCTGGCCGCAGACGCGCCCGAAGCGGACGTGGCCACACGCTGCGGTTTCGATCCCTGGTTCGTGTCGCAATTGGCGCAGGTTGCCAAGCTGGAGAAAACACTTCAGGCGTGGGGAACGCAAAATAGTGGTTGGAATGCGGCGGGGAAGTCGGCTCCGACTGAACTCATTTCCTTGTTGAAGCGGGCCAAACGCATGGGCTTCGCGGACAGTCGCCTTGCCCGTTTGCTGTCCAGTCAAAATTCATCGCTCTCGCCTCTCGATGTGCGCCGTTTACGCCAGAATGCCGACATCCGCGCCACTTTCCTGCGCGTCGATACCTGCGGCGCCGAGTTCGAAGCGCAGACCCCTTACCTCTACAGTTCCTATGAAAGCCAGGACGAGGCGCGTCCGACGGAGCGTAAGAAGATTCTGATTCTGGGCGGCGGCCCCAACCGCATTGGGCAGGGGATCGAATTCGATTATTGCTGTTGCCAGGCGGCTTTCGCGCTCAAGGACCTGGGTTACGAAACGATCATGCTCAACTGCAACCCTGAGACGGTCTCGACCGATTACGACACCGCCGACCGCCTGTACTTCGAGCCGCTGACCTTGGAACACGTGCTCAACGTAGCGGAAGAAGAAGAGCCGCTGGGCGTGATCGTGCAGTTTGGCGGGCAGACTCCGCTCAACCTGGCCGACAGCCTGAAGGCCGCCGGTGTGCCGATCATCGGCACCGACCCGGCAGCCATCGACCTGGCCGAGGACCGCGAGCAGTTCTCGGCATTGTTGCACCGCCTCGACATTCCGCAGCCGGAGAACGGCGTTGCGCATTCCTTCGACGAGGCGCGCGAGGTGGCCGAGCAGATCGGCTATCCGGTGCTGGTACGGCCCTCGTTTGTGCTCGGTGGGCGGGCTATGGCTATTGTGGGCAGCGAAGATGAACTCTCTGCCGTTGTCACCGAGGCCATGGATGTTTCTCCAGGCCAGCCGATTTTGATCGACCGCTTCCTGGACGATTCCTACGAAGTGGATGTGGATGCACTGGCCGACGGCGAGCGCGTAGTGGTTGGTGCGGTGATGCAGCATATCGAGGAAGCCGGGATCCACTCCGGCGATTCGGCTTGCGTGTTGCCGCCGTACAAGATTAGCGCCTATCACCTGGGCGTGATGCGCGATTACGTCGAGCAGTTGGGACTGGCGATTGGCGTGCGCGGCCTGATGAACGTGCAGTTTGCGCTAAAGGACGACATCGTCTACGTGTTGGAAGTCAATCCGCGCGCCTCGCGCACCGTGCCATACGCCAGTAAGGCGACCGGACTTTCTCTGGCGCGCGTGGCTGCGCAAGTGATGGCCGGCCAATCGCTGGCTGCGCTTGGCGTTGTGGAAGAACCGCGCCTCGACGGATTCTTCGTCAAAGAGGCCGTTTTGCCCTTCAACAAGCTGCCGGGCGCCGACCCGCGCCTGGGGCCGGAGATGCGCTCGACCGGCGAGGTGATGGGCCACGCCTCCCATTTCGGGCACGCTTTCGCCAAAAGCCAGATGGCCGCCGGTTCGCGCCTGCCCTTGGAAGGGGCGGTGTTGATCTCGGTCAACGACTTCGACAAGGGCGCCGCGCTCAAAATCGCGCGCGATCTGCACCGTCTGGGATTCCAGATTTATGCCACGCCCGGCACCATGATCTTCTTTACGGAAGCAGGCTTGCCCACCGAAGTGGTCAACCCCGTGTACGTCGGTTCGCCGCACACAGTAGACCTGATTCGCTCCGGCGGCGTGCAACTCATTATCAATACACCGCTGGGCTCCAGAGCCCATGCAGACGGCGAAGAGATTCGCGCGGCGGCTATTCAGATGAGCGTGCCGCTCATTACAACCCTCTCGGCGGCCAGCGCAGCGGTGGCGGGAATCCGCGCCTTGCGCGATAAGGAACTGCAATATCGTAGTCTGCAGGCGCATTACGCGATGCAGAAAAGCTAAAACCCTTGTGTAGCGTAAAAAAAACCGTGCGTATTTTGGTTTGTGGATTGTTCCAAAATACGCACGGTTCGTTTTGTAGCCATTCCGATGCTCACCGGTTGAGTGGTCCCGATTTTTTTCGTATTTCTTCCTGGACCGCTCCCCGCAGTGTTTCGGGGAGCTTTGTCAGGATGCGCCGGAAGGTCATCGCAGTTTGTGGGTCGGTCGATGCGCCGATCAACTGGCGCATGAAATAGGTGGTCTCGATGGGAGAAGCCGCGTAAAGCGCGGTGAGCAGGTCCGCGATTTCGTTTTGCAACAGGGCCGGCGCATTTTGCAGGGCGGGCTTCACGATCTCGTAGACGGGCGGCAGGTTTTCGTAGGAAGGGTCTTCCAACAGGGGAATCAATGCGTAGATGGCGTTGCCCCACATCTTGAGCGAAGACGGGTCGAACCACCCGCGAATCAGCGCCAAAAAGCGATCCGGCGATTCCCGCCTGAGACGGTTCAGGCTGGTCGTCAACAGGGCGGTGCGTAATTGTTTGTCGCGTGTGCGGCTGACCCAGGCTGAGATCCGTTCGAGCATCAAGTCCGTATCCGGGTTGATTTTGCCCAGTAGCGTGGCTGCCAGCAGACGGGTTTCCAGGTAGCCGTCCTTCCAGAGCGCATCCGTCAGCGCCATGGCTTGTTCAGCGAAGGTCGAGGCCAGCGGGGCGAGTTCCATCTCGATCTGCTTCAGCACAGCCTGCGAGACTCGGTAGGCCGGCAGGACCGTTACCGGTGCGGCCACCACGCCCATTCGCAGAGTGCGGTCGGCGTAAAGGTCGAGAATTTCGTGTAACTCTTTCAAAAACGCGGCAGGCTGGTCAAATTTTTCGACCAGGATGGAGGCCTGGGATTTCAGGCGGGCAATATCGATAGCGGGCATAAAATTTCTGGATATGATTTGGATCAGTACGAGCGTGCGAAATACACCTTGCGCTTGGCAGGCTTGCCGCAAACGATGCAATTTCCTTCATCCTCAGGCTGGTCGAAGGGCAGGCAGCGCGTGGAGGCTTTGGTATCTTCCTTGACCTTGGCCTCGCAGGCTTCGCTCTCGCACCACCACGAAAAGGCCCAACCGTTCTGAACAACTTCCTTCAGTTCTTCGTAATTCTCCGGGTCGTGGATGTTGGCGTCACGGAATTCGGTGGCCTTTTTCAGCATGGATGCCTGGATATTGGTCAGCAGTTCGGAGACGGTCGCGGCCAAGTTTTCTTGCGGAACGAAGGATTTGCCGTCGCGGCCGGGCATGTCGCGGCGGGCGAGCGCCACGCTGTTCTTTTCGACATCTTTGGGGCCGATTTCGACGCGCAAAGGCACGCCGCGCATTTCCCAGTCATTGTATTTGAAACCGGGTGTCACTTCTTCGCGGTCGTCCATTTTCAAGCGGATGCCGGCGGCCTTGAGTTCCTTGAATACACGGTTGGCAACGTCCATAACGGTGCTCTTTTCGGCCTCGTTTTTGTAGATGGGTACGATCGCGGCCTGGATGGGGGCCAGACGCGGGGGCAGGATCAAGCCTTTGTCGTCGCCGTGTGTCATGATGACGGCGCCCACGAAACGGGTGGAAAGGCCCCACGAAGTCGTCCAGGCGTATTGCAGGGTGTTGGTCTGATCGAGGAACTGGATGTCGAAGGCTTTGGCGAAGTTCTGCCCGAGGAAGTGCGATGTGCCGGATTGCAAGGCGCGCGTGTCGCCCATCATGGCTTCGATGGTGGTGGACATAACCGCCCCGGCGAATTTTTCCGTTTCGGATTTCATGCCCTTGATGACGGGCACGGCGCCCTCGTTGATGGCAAAGTCTGCGTAGACATCCAGCATGCGCAGGGTCTCTTCGCGCGCTTCCTGTTCGGTGGCGTGGGCGGTGTGGCCTTCCTGCCAGTAGAATTCCAGTGTGCGCAGGAAGAGTTTGGTGCGCATTTCCCAGCGGACGACGTTGCCCCATTGGTTGATCAGCACGGGCAGGTCGCGGTAGGATTTGATCCATTTACTGTACATGTCGCCGATGATCGTTTCCGAGGTGGGGCGCACCACCAGGGGCTCGGCCAGGGTCTCGCCGCCGCCGATGGTGACGATGGCCAGTTCGGGCGAGAAACCTTCCACGTGTTCTTTTTCTTTTTCCAGGAACGACATGGGAATGAAAAGCGGGAAGGCGGCGTTGGTGTGACCGGTCTCTTTGAAGCGCCCGTCGAGCGCTTGCTGGATGTTTTCCCACAGCGACCAGCCGTAAGGACGCACGACCATGCAGCCGCGCACGGGAGCGTAGTCGGCGAGTTCGGCTTTCAGGACGATCTGGTTGTACCATTCGGCGAAGTTTTCACTTCGGGTGGGGAGTTTGTCTTCTGCCATTTTTTGCCTCGGATAAATTCAAAGGATTAGTAATGATTGGAAAGCAGTTGAACTGCGGATTGGACATCGGGAGCGAATTGAAGCATTTGCCGCAGTTGCGGCGGCGTGTAATCTCCCAGCGAGGAATACATCTCGCCGAAGACGGCCTGCCAGCCGGCTCCGATCAGGATCATGGGCCGGGCGGGGAGGCTATGGACGATCATCAGATTCCAGGTGAGCGCAATCTCGGTTAACGTGCCCGGGCCGCCGGGCAGCGCCAGGGCGGCGTCGCAGCCAGCAATCAACGCATCCAGGCGCTCCTGCAAGGTTTCGCAGCGGCGTTCCTCTTTGACCCAGGCGTTGGCTTTGTTCCCACGCCACTGTTCGATTTGCTCGCAGGTCACGCCGATGACGTGTCCGCCGGCTTCGTAGGCGCCGCGGCTGACGGCTTCCATCGCGCCCATGTAACCACCCGTCAGGACGGCGTGGCCTTGCCCGGCAAGCAGTTTGCCGAGCTCATAGGCTTCCTGGTAGGCGGGTGAACCCGGGGTGGGAGATGAACCACCAAATATGGTCACGTTCATTCTTCAGTATCCCATTCGCGTGTGGCGTTGACTTTCAGTTTCTTCAAGATGGCTTGTTCCAGGTCGACGCCAGAGACGGAGGCCAATTGTAGCAGATAGAGCGCCACGTCGGCCAGTTCAGACTCGAATGCTTGTTTGTCTTTGGGTTCGTCGCGCCACTGGAAGTGCTCCAATATCTCGGCGGCTTCCAGCGAGAGCGAGATCGCCAGGTTGCGCGGCGTCTGCGGGCGTTTGCTGTCGGCGGCGTACCAGCCTTTAGCGCGGACGAAACGGTGCATCTCTTCGGTGAGTTGTTGGATGTCCATGGCGGTAGCAGGTAACGGGTTATTGGTGCGTGCGGCTGTTTTTACAATAAAAAGCGGCTCGCCAGGTCTGGGAGCCGCCGGAGGTGCGTCAAAGTAAACCTATCCAGACCGAGAAGGTTTCCAGTATTGAGGGGACGGCAGCGGTTCAAATTTCATGCGTTTATTATACTCCGGATGGGGTCTTCGGGAATGGAATAGTGTTATGAATCGGACTTATGATTTTGGCCGCGTGGATTGAGCGACGTAGCTGAACAGGATGCTCAGGAAGTACAGCGCGATCATGGGGCCCATCACCAGCGACATGTTTACCGGATCGATTGTGGGCGTGATGGCGGCTGCCAGGATCGCGATGATGACCACGGCGATACGCCATTGTTTGAGCAGCAGGCTTGGTTGGACCAGCCCCATGGCCGAGAGGGCGAAAATGACCAGCGGAAATTCGAACGCAACGCCGATCCAGAACATGACGCCTGTGACGAAAGAAAAATACGAGGCGGGACGCAGGCGGGTGGCGATTCCTAAAAAGTCGAGCAGGAAGGGCAGGGCAGCCGGCAGCATGATGTAATAAGCAAACGCCATGCCGCCTAGGAAGAAGATGGCTGCCAATGGAATGCCGAATAGCCCAACACGGCGCGCACTTGGCATCAGGCCGGGAGCAATATAGAGCCAGAACTCGAAAGCAATGTACGGCGAGGCGATGGCGATCCCGGCGATGAGCGCCACGCGCATGAAGACACCAATCTGCTCGGTGACTTCGATGGCTTGCAAGTGCTGTAGTCCTCCCACCGGAACCGCCAGCCACGCGATCAGGTTTTGGGTGAAGACGAACGATAACCCGACCGCCAGGGCCAGTACCAGCAGGGCGCGCACAAGATGATGGCGGATGACATCCAGTTCGTTTAGAATTTCCTCGGGGTTGTCGAAAGCGTTGACCAGTACATCTGCAACCGGATGATCTTCGGGAACATCCGTCAGAAACTGATAGATTTTCCCCCGTTTGAGCCGTTCGCCGACCGGGCTAAACAACCAGGCCAGAAATCGGAAGATCAGCCGGAAAGGTAGGCTGATCAACCAGAAAAGGGCATGAACCAACCAGGAGAGCGCGCTGCGAAGTCGGTTCATGCGCTAGTCCTCGTCGGAATCGGGTTTTTCTTCGGGTGAGGCCGGCGCCTGGGGAGGCGTTTCAGGGGTGCTTGGTTCTGTCGAAGTGGGGGGCGATGGCGGGGAGTCGTCGGACGCGACCGGGTTGTGAAAGGCCTTTTTGAAGTCGGGCGGAAGGATTTTTGGATTCCGGAGGTCCTTCTCTAGATTTTTCAAGTCTTTCAAGTCCTCTTCGAGCCCGGCTTCGCGCATGAGCGTGGTGGGAAGTTTCTGGAATTCTTCACCGGTGCGTCGCATGGCCCGCCAAGTGTCGGACATGACGATGCGCCGCAATAGGCGACCGATGGTTTTGCCCGCTGCGACCATGTCTTTCGGGCCGAGCAGGATGAGCGCAATCAAAAGAATGAAGGCCATTTCAGGGAGGCCGATCCCAAAAATTTCCATACGCTATTTGAATACCTGCGAGATTTCGTTTTGATGGTCTGCCAGACTACCGAGCACCCCGTTAATGAACCGCGGGGCGCTGTCGGAACCGTACATTTTGGCGAGTTCCACTGCTTCGTTGATGGCAACTTTGACCGGCGTCTCGTGGGAGACGGCGAATTCCCAGGTGGCCATGCGCAGGATGTTACGATCGATGGCCGCAATTTGTTCGAAGGGCCATTCGGGGGCGTAACGAGCAATCACGTGGTCAAGTTGTTGGGCGAGGGGAAAGATGCCAAAAACGAGGTGGCGCGCAAATTCAGTCAGTTCGGGGCTCAGGCTGTTTTGTTCCTCGTTGGGGTCACTTTCGATCCGGTTTTGAAAGGCCTGGCCGGGAAGATGACCGGTCATATCGACTTCGTAAAGTACCTGCAGAGCGAGCGAGCGCGCTCTGGTGCGGGGCTTCATACAGAATTATGCCTCATCCGCCTTGTAATCAATGTCTTCGATATGGATGTTGACGTGCCCAACCTCCATACCAACCATTTCGGAAATGGCGCGCGCCACCTGGTGTTGCACGTTGCGCGCCACTTCACGCACGTTGACATCGTCCTTCAACACCAGGTAAAGCTCGATGTAAACGACGCCATCTTCGACGCTCATCTGCACGCCATCCTCGGCGCCACGCCGGAACAAGCGGTCGACGCCGACGGGCACGGGCGACATGTGGCTGACGCCCTCCACGCTCAAGGCCGACATGCGCGCGATGGTCAGCAACACGTCGGGAGCGAGCGTGGTCTTATCGACGTTGGGATTGTCGCTCATAGGGTCTCCTTACATCATCGCCATGCCGCCGTCCACGCCGAGCACCTGGCCGGTGATGAAGGCAGCCTGATCGGATGCCAGGAAGGCGGCGGCGTAAGCCACTTCTTCGGGTTCGGCCTTGCGTCCCAACGGGACCATCTTGAGGGCCGCTTCGAGTGCTTCCGCTGGCATGGCGTCCAGGATTTCCGTGTCTACAAAGCCCGGCGCGATGGCGTTGACGGTGATGTTGCGCGAGGCCACCTCGCGCGCCAGCGACTTGGTGAAGCCAATCTGCCCGGCCTTCGACGAGGAATAATTGGTCTGCCCGGGGTTGCCCATCTGCCCTGCCACGGAAGCGATATTGATGACGCGTCCGTAGCGTTTGCGCATCATGTGTTTCACCGCCGCCTTCGAACAGTTGAATGTCGACTTCAAGTTGGTGGTGATGACCGCATCCCAATCGTCCTCCGACATCATCATGATG
Source organism: Anaerolineales bacterium (assembly GCA_046704785.1). Lineage (GTDB taxonomy): Bacteria > Chloroflexota > Anaerolineae > Anaerolineales > Villigracilaceae > JBJKRF01. The sequence continues at coordinate 73,117 of JBJKRF010000088.1, forward strand.
AGCGTATCGCGGGTGATGCCCGCGTTGTTGACCAGGATGTGCAGATCGCCGAACGTGTCGACCGCGAACTTGACCAGGCTCTGGGCCTGTTGGAAGTTGGATACGTCGGCCTGGAAGGCGGCGGCCTTGCCACCCGCTGCCTTGATCTCGTTGACGACGGCTTCTGCCGCCTGGGACGATTTGTTGTAGTTGACCACCACGGCAGCGCCGCGCCCGGCGAACTCCAGCGCGATGGCGCGCCCGATTCCGCGTGAACCGCCGGTGACCAGGGCAATGCGGTCTTGCAAAGACAGAAAATCACTCATTTCAGGTCTCCTCGTAGGAAAAATCTCAATGCTTGCTGCGATGGGCGCTTACGCGCCCGGCAACCGCGGAGGGTCTTAACGATTATACCTTACCGGGCGGAAATAGCGTTTATCTGTCTTAGTCAAGCGCATCTTGCGCAAATCTAATAATCGGGTAACATAAGGGCATGAGCACGAAACGAACCTATTTTGGTTTTTCCACGCCACAGCAGCGGAAGCTGTTATTTGAAACATGGGAAG